>JBKDYO010000285.1:0-2692 GCA_046305855.1 Paracoccaceae bacterium | reverse complement strand
ATGCTGGCGGAGCATCGGCTGGTCCGCTGGCACGGGAACGGGGTGACGGTGCGGTCGTTCCTGACCGGGGAGGAGGAGGTGATCGCAGCCTCGGCCCTGGTGATGGCGACGACGAACCGGGCCTTCGATGTGCTGCCGGAGAGCCTGCCGGGGAAGGTGATGCACCGGGTGGGCGACTGCGCGGCGCCCCGGCTGGCGGCCTATGCGTTCCATGAGGGGCGGAAGGTGGGGATGGGGATTTGAGCGGGGTGTCCACGCGGGACGGGTTGGGGCGTACCAAGGGAATCAAGGGGTTGGCTGTGGGCGTTAGGGTGGTGTTAGGGATGTTGGGGTGGCAGGGCGCGTCAGCCTGGAAGTACTTCCCCGTCATCGGGTCGTAGTCGCGCATCCAGTGCTGGTGGAGGCCGTTTTCGGACTGGAACCACTGGCCGGGGAAGCGGGCGGAGGGGGGCGCTCCGGTGGACGTGTGGACGCCGCCGAAGGGGGTGAGGGGGACAAGAAAACAGTCCAGTGGACTGTTTTCCCCCCGAACGCCCGAGCACGCCTGCGAGGGCCGGGGTGGCGGTCCAGGTTTTGACTCCGCTGGCGTTGGTGGCGAAGACCGGGCGGGCAATGTGAGAGGCTGCGGATGAAGGAGATCGCGTCGTCTTTGATGACCGCAATGGGGTTCGGCTGGGTCGGAGGTGGCCGCGGATCAGGGGGCTGGTGGGCTGGTTGTCCTCGGCGGCGCTGCGAATCGGAGGTGGAGGGGAGGGGGAGCGGGGGCGGCGCAGGGAGGGGACGCGAGGGAGGCTTTTGCGGTCTCAGGCGGGACGTGTCCACGGTGGACGGTTTCGATAAAGGCAGCCGGATCAATGGATTGATCGCGGGCGTTAGGGTAGCGTTAAGGATAGGGTGGGGGTGGAGGGCCGCAGTGAGCGGGAACTGCGAACGGCATCTACCCGCCCCGTCAGATGGTGCGTGAAATCAGGCACCTTACGGGTTGCTACGCCCGGAGGACCTATGAAACGCAAGCCGCGATGTGCGAATCGGTTTGTGGGGTAATGACAGGTTAGCACCCACCCTACCGTCCCGCTCCAAAGCCATTCTTTTTGAGCTTGGCGATCAGTTGATCGGCCCTTTCTGCCGTTGTTGTACTGACTAGTGAAGACTTCAGATGGTCTATGCTTCCTTGTTTTACATTGTCCCTTAAAAGGCCTCGGTACAGAAACAAACAGGAAATCTGATACAACTTTTCGAATTTATTGTGATTTAGACGACATAAGGCCTCAAATGATAAGTTAAATAGCTTGTCATCTGCTGAAAGCGACAGGGCATTGAGTATCCAGTCGTCTTCCGGGTTGAGAAGGTGGCTCTCTTGAGCAATCACAGTAGCTTCCGATACAAGCGCACTTGCAGCCGAGAGAATCTCTATCCTCTCGTCGGTCGAGAGTTGCCTGTCTTCTCCTCTTCTGATTGCGTCTTTCAAGCTGTTGAAAATCAAAACTAGATCATTGAGCGTCATTCTTAATGCATCTCCTTATCCAAAAACGGCCCATCCAAAGAGGAACAGGAAGATGCCACCGATGCCGACTCCTGTGGCATCTCCAGCTGATGAGTCCATACCCCTGAACGGGTCGTGAGGAATGTACGGTTCCTCGGGATCATAGTCTTCATCTTCCCTTGTTCCCCATTCGGGAGGCGGGTTTCTGATGCCCCTTATGCACATGTCGCGGCGGATTGGTGCACGCTCCAAGCACGCACGCCGATGTTTGATTTCACCTACCGCATGTCGGGCGTAGCAGCGGTCCTTTTCTTCGGCTTCCCTTTGATAGCAAGCATCTCGCAAACCGCACTGGACTAGATCTTCTGTGTACGGATTATAGTCAGGCGAAGGATGCGACTGGGGACCCACCGCCCATAGACCGGTCGGGTCAGTGAACCTCCCCGGGTTCTGCCTCACATACCCGTACACACTCGCCCCGTCCACCAGCCCCAGCGGGTCGGCCTGGAGGTATCTTCCGGTCGTCGGGTCGTAGTCGCGCATCCAGTTTTGGTGGAGGCCGCTCTCGGTCTGGAACCACTGGCCGGGGAAGCGGGCGGAGGGGGGGGCTCCGGTGGAGGTATGGACGCCGCCGAAGGGGGTGTAGGTGGCGGTCCAGGTTTTGACTCCGCTGGCGTTGGTCGCGAAGACCGGGCGGCCGATGTGGTCGGCGCGGACGAAGGAGATCACGCCGCCTTCGATCACCGCGACCGGCTCCCAGCAGTTCCAGACATACTCGCGGATCAGCGCGCCGGAGGTCTCGTTGTACTCGGCGATCCTCCTGCCATCGCTGTCGAACACCGAGTGGATGGTGACGGCGGTGGGAGAGGAGAGTGTGCGGATCGCCTGGCGGCCCATCGCGTCGTATTTGTACGAAGCCTGCAGGATTCCGTTAATCCGGAACTCTGACATCCGACCGGCGGCGTTGTAGGTGTAGCCGTAGGTCCCGCCCGGACGTGCCTCGGCCGTCACGCTGCCCGAAGCGTCGTAGGTGAAGCCCCGGGTGCCGCCGGTGACGAGGTTGATCATGCTGAGGCGGTTCGAGGTAGCGGGGTAGGTGTAGGTGTCGGTCGCGGTGCCGAGCCTGGAGGTCAGTCGGTTGCCGAGGGAGTCATTGCCACAGGTGCCCCCCTCCCCCATCCCTTCCCCACGCGGGGGGAAAGGAGGCGC
>JBKDYO010000284.1:0-2923 GCA_046305855.1 Paracoccaceae bacterium | reverse complement strand
GTGTTCGAGGTTGCCGATACCGTGACCATCCTGCGCGATGGCCAGGTCGTGACGGCGCGCGAGCCGGTGGCGAACCTGGATCCCCGCAAGATCGCGAACCTGATGATGGGCGAGGAAACCGGCCGCAGCCTGCGCGAAGATCATACGAGGGCCACAGAGCCTGCATTGCTTGCCGCGCGCAAGGTCCGCCTTTCAGCCCGGTCAGAAGGAACGGTCGATTTCGAGGTGCGGGCCGGTGAGATCGTGGCGCTGGCCGGACCGGTTGGCAGCGGCAAGGAGGACCTTGCGATGATGCTGGCCGGGCAAATGGCTCCGATTTCCGGCGGCATTGACAGCCCGCGCGGCAAGCTGCCGACCATTGGCCTTGTGCCTACTGACCGGCACGCCAACGGGTATGTCGGCATCCTCGGCGTGCGCGAAAACATCGCGGCGGGCGGTCTTGATGTGTTGTCTGGCCCCTTCGGCTTCATCAACAGCGGCAAGGAAGCCGACCATGTGGGCAGCCTTGCCCGGCAGACGCGTGTGATCGCATCCTCACTTGAACAGGCTGTCAGCCAGTTGAGCGGCGGCAACCAGCAGAAGGTCGTCTTTGCCCGCGCGCTCTGCCGCAGCCCTGAGGTTGTTGTGGCTATGAGCCCGACGCGCGGGGTCGATGTGGGCGCGAAGGAACAACTTTACGGCCTGCTGCGCGACCTTGCGCGCCAGGGCATGGGCATCATCGTGGTGTCTGACGAAGAAGACGAAATCGAACAACTCGCCAACCGGGTTGTCATTGTCTTTGAAGAGAAGATCGTCGGAGAGCTGGTCGGCGACTACGACATGAAGGACCTGATCTTGCATATGGAGGGCGTGGCATGACCGCAAATACCGACCGACTTTCCGGCCCTGCCGCACCCATTGCAGGGCGGTCCCGGCTTTCAGCTTTTGGCAGCGCCTTTGTCGCCAACGGCTTTACCATGTATCCCGTGCTGGCCGTCATGGTCGTGATTGGAGCCTTCGTCGCCCCCAGCTTCCTTACGGTCGTCAACCTGATCAACATCCTGGAACAGGTCAGCGTTCTGGGTCTGACAACGATCGGCTTGACCTTCGTGGTTCTGATCGGTCGGCTTGACCTGTCGCTCGAGGGGATCGTCGGCTTTGCCCCGATGCTGGCCGCCGTCATGCTGGCCCCAGCCGCGGCTGGCGGGTTCGGGATGGAACTGCCGGGCTGGACGGGACTGCTGATCGCCTTCGGCGCAGCTGCGTTGATTGGGGTCTTCAATGGGTTCATGGTTGTGAAGGTGGGACTGAACCCCTTCATCTCGACACTGGGCCTTCTGGTTCTGCTTCGCGGCGGGGTTCTCATCATTTCGAACGGCCGCTCCATCTATTCTCCTGGGGAATCGCTGACCTTTCTAGGCTCGGCCCGGGTCTTCGGGCTGCCGATGGCGGTGATCGTCTTCGTGATTGTCGCTACGGTTGTCGGACTGGTCTTCCAGTATCATCGCTATGGACGGGCGCTTTATGCGGTCGGCGGCAATGAAGAGGCGGCACGGGCGGCCGGAATCAACGTCGACCGGGTGATCTGGTCGGCCTTCATCTTCGCGGCGCTTCTGTCCGGGCTGGCAGGTGTCATGATGACCGGCCGGCTTGACTCTGCGGTAACGACGCAGGGCCAGGGGATCATCTTCTCGGCCTTCGCGGCGGCGGTCATCGGCGGCGTCAGCTTGGGCGGAGGCCGCGGCACGATCATCGGGGTGGTCAGCGGCGTTCTTCTGATCGGTGTGATCAACAACCTGCTGACACTGGCGCAGGTGCCATCCTTCTATGTCCAGGCCTCAACCGGTGCAGTCATCATCGTGGCCGCCGTCCTGACCAGCCTGGCCAGCAGCCGCACCAGCGGTGTGAAGACGCGGACCTGAGGGGGAAACCACATGGATCGGCGTGCGATCGGACAGACTGGCCTTAGCGTCACCCCCATCGGGTTCGGCACGGCGGCGCTTGGCGGCATGCCAGATACCTACGGCCATGACGTTGATGAGGATACGGCGCGTGCCACGGTGCGGGCTATCTTCGACAGCCCGGTGAACCTGCTCGACACCTCGCGCAACTACGGTCTGGGCCGGGCCGAGGCGCGGATCGGTGCCGTGATCCGCGAGCGGGGCGGCCTGCCCGACGGCTTTGTGCTGTCCACTAAGCTTGACCGCGAGATGGACAGTGGCCGGTTCGACGGTGATCAGGCAAGGCGGTCGGCCGAAGAAAGCCTTGAGGCGCTCGGGCTGGACCGGTTCCAGATCCTGCACCTGCACGACCCGGAACATGCCCGCGATCTGACCGAGATCACCCGCAAGGGCGGAGCGCTCGACACGCTGTTCCGGATGAAGGAAGAAGGGCTGGTACAGGCCGCCGGCATTGCGATGGGGCGGATCGACGTTCTATTGCCGATCCTGCGGGACTGGCCGTTCGACCTGGTCCTAAGCCACAACCGGTTCACCCTTGTGAACCGCTCTGCGGCCCCGGTCATCGACCTTGCCGCGGCGCGCGGGATCACATTCTTCAACGCCGCCCCGTTTGCGGGGGGTGTGCTGGCAAAGGGCAGCGCCACAGTCCGCCGCATTACCTATCAGGACGCCGATGACGCAGCCCTCGCGCCAATTCGTTCCATCGAAGCCATTTGTCAGCGCGAAGGCGTAGCGCCGGGTGCGCTGGCCCTGCAGTTTTCCGTCCAGGAGGCTGGCGTCACCTCGACGGTTGTCGGGGTGTCCCGACCGGACCGCGTTGCCCAGACCCTAGACTGGACAAGGCAGGATATCGCCCTGCGGACCTTCGAAGAGGGGATGTCGGCTGGCTATTCAAGCGAAGATCCCGAAGTTGGGCGCGTCTATGTCCCGGGATAGCGTGATCCGACCCCTTCCAGGATCATTACGGTTGAAGCAACTGCCGG
>JBKDYO010000283.1:0-5469 GCA_046305855.1 Paracoccaceae bacterium | reverse complement strand
TTCTGGATGATCGCGGCAAGTTTCATGGCAGTCTACCTGAACCACGGCATCCTGATCACCTATGTCCTTGTCCTGTTCGCCGACCGCGGGGCCGAGGCGGGGATGGCGGCTTTGGCCGCGGCGGCCATCGGACCTGCGCAGGTGGCAGGGCGGCTGGTCCTTCTGGCGGCGGGCGCGCGGGTGACGACCGCGCAGGCCACGATCGCGTCCCTGGGCAGCGTCGTCCTTGCGGGGGTTCTGTTGTGGCTGGCGGGGGCTGCTCCCCTTTTGATCTTCGTCTTTGCGCTGGCACAGGGGGCTGGGCTGGGTCTGACCTCGATCCTGCGGCCGGTGCTGATTGCCGAGATTCTGGGGCGGCAGGGCTTTGGCGCGATTTCCGGCGCGGCGGCGGTGGCACCGATCCTGGCCTCGGCAGCAGCGCCGTCGGTCGGAGCGGCGCTTCTGGCCATGGGCGGACCGGGGCTGGTCTATGCCGTCTGTCTGGCACTGGCCGTCGTCGGACTGGCGCTGATGGCGGTGCTATTGGCCCGGCATGGGCGGGAGGCGGGCTGACACCCCGCTATTTGCGTTCGAGAAAGTGCTGGATGCCTTCGGCGGTGTCGGGCCGCAGCACGTTTTCGACGATGGCCGTCCCCGCGACCCGGTAGGCCTGGTCAAGCGGCAGGCCAAGCTGGGCCTGGAAAGCGCGTTTGCCAAGGCGGATCGCGGCCGGGTCCTTGGCGGCGATCTGGGCCGCGAGGGCCAGGGTATCTTCAACCAGCCGGTCGGGCGGGGCGAGGCGGTTCACCACCCCCATCGTATGGGCGCGCGGGGCGGAGAGGAAGTCGCCCGTGGTCAGAAGTTCGAAGGCCGCACCAGGGGCAATGCGGCGGGACAGCGCCACGGCAGGGGTCGAACAGAAGAGGCCAAGGTTGATGCCGTTTACACCAAAGCGGGTGGTCTCGGAGGCGACGATGAGGTCGCAGGTGCAGGCAAGTTGGCAGCCAGCCGCGGCGGCCACGCCCTGAACCTGAGCGATGACCGGCTGGGGCAGGGCGCTGATCTGCTGCATCACGGCAGAGCAGCGGTCGAACAGCGCCTGGAACCGCGCGCGCCCACCATCTGGGTCGCTGCGGTAGCCCTGCATTTCCTTCAGGTCATGGCCTGCGGAAAAGGCCTTGCCCTCGGCCGCAAGGATGACGACGCGGATCGAGGCGTCGCTGGCGATCTCGTCGAAGACCTGGGCCAGCGCCTGCAGCATCGGCGTCGAAAGCGCGTTCAGCGTGCCGGGAGAGGCCAGCGTCACTGTGGCGATGCCGTCCCGGACGTCACGTCGGATCAGTGGGTCGGTCATTGCATCCTCCTTTGGCTTGGCGGAAGTCTAGGCGGGCCGGATGGAAAGGAAAAGCGGGATGACGGTCGTGATGGATGCAGATGCGCTGTCCGAGTTTCTGTTGCGCGACTTTGGTCAGGTGGCAAGGGATTACGTGGTCGAGCGCGTTACTGCGGATGGCATGACGCTGCGCCTGAAAGTCTCGGACCGGCACTTGCGTCCAGGTGCCACGGTCAGCGGGCCGACCATTTTCGCGCTTGCCGATGTGGCGATGTATCTGGCGATCCTGTCGCGGATCGGGCCTGTGGCGCTGACGGTGACCACAAGCTGCGCCATCGACTTCCTGCGGAAACCAGCGGCGGGCGTCGACCTGCGCGGCGAAGCGCGGCTTTTGAAGCTGGGGCGCAGCCTTGCGGTGGGGGATGTGTTGGTGTTCAGCGACGGCCAAGTCGAGCCGGTGGCCCGGGCAAGCCTGACCTATTCGATCCCGCCGAAGCGCTAGGCCTTCGGCTTGAGGAAGCGGCCTTCGATCTGCGCGCCGCTTTCGATGACCAGGCTGGTGGTGGTGACATCGGCCTTCACCAGCGACGAGGCGCGCAGCGTGAAGCTTTCGCAGGTGACCTTGCCGTCGAACTTGCCCTTCACTTCGACCGTATGGGCATTGACCGAGCCCTTGACCCGGCCCTCTTGTCCGATGATCAGGCCATTCGCGGTGATGTTGCCTTCGATTTCGCCCAGGACTTCGACCGATCCGGTCGAGGTGATTTCGCCGGTGATCTTGAGATCGGCGCCAAGGACCGAGCGCGCCGAGTTGCTGCCGGGGGCTGCAGGACGCTGCACCGTGGGTGCTGCGGGGGCCGAGGTCGGATCGGAGGTCTTGGAAAACATGGCAGGCAATCCTTGGATCTGGGCCTTGGGCGAGGGGTTGGCCTGATAAGGGCGGATCGCGGTTGCGCGGTCAAGGGGCGCGTGCGCCCAGCGGCAGCTTTCCCCTTGGTACATGTCGCAAGCAGGGCTGACAAGCCGGAAGCGGGATGGTGTGATGCGCCCGGGAATCAGGGGGTCTGAATGCAGGATAGGTTTTTTCAGCCGGTATCGGGGTTCGACCTGCCGCGCTTTGCCGGGGTACCGACCTTCATGCGGCTGCCGCATGTGCCGTTCGACCATCCGAGGTTTTCGGAGGTGCAGATCGGGCTGATCGGCGCGCCCTGGGATGGGGGGACGACGAACCGTCCGGGCCCCCGGCATGGGCCGCGGCAGTTGCGGGACCTGTCGACAATGATCCGGGCGATGAACGGCGCGACCTGGGTGGCTCCATTTGAATTGGCGCGCTGTGCGGACCTGGGGGATGTGGCACCGAACCCGGGTGACCTGATGGATTCGATGGCGCGGATGGAGGCGTTCTATTCGAAGGTCGTGGCGGCGGGGATCCGGCCGCTGACTGGGGGCGGGGACCATCTGTGCTCGCTGCCAATCTTGCGGGCAGTGGCGAAGTCGCGCCCCGTCGGGATGATCCAGTTTGACAGCCATACTGATCTCAATGACATCTACTTCGGGACCTCGCGCTATAACCACGGCACCCCGTTCCGTCGCGCGGTGGAGGAGGGGCTGATCGACCCCAAGCGCTATTGCCTGATCGGCATCCGGGGCACGGCTTACGGGCGTGAAGACTGGGATTTCGCGGCGGCGAACGGGATCAAGATCATTCCAATCGCCGAGTTCCACGCGCGCGGGGCCGAAGACGTGATGGCCGAGGCGCGCGAGATCGTGGGCTCCGGTCCTACTTACGTGACCTATGACATCGACTTCGTCGACCCGACCTTTGCGCCGGGGACGGGGACGCCCGAAGTGGGCGGGCCGACGTCCTGGCAGGCGTTGCAGGTCGCGCGGGGGCTGCGGGGGCTAGACGTGGTTGGGGCGGACCTGGTGGAAGTGTCGCCTCCGTTCGATCAATCCGGGGGAACGGCCTGGCTGGGTATCAGCCTGATGTTCGAGATGCTGTGCGTGATGGCCGAACGGGTCGCGCGGGGCTGAGGGCGAGCGGGGGCCAGGCCGTCGCCAGTGGTTCTCGAACCAATGGCGCACCACTGGGGACCACCCGGGATGTTTTGAGAAGAGAAAGACCATGGCGGCAGAGACGATCATCACCAATGCGAAGGTCCTGACGATGGACGAAGCGCGTCCCCGGGCCGAAGCGGTGGCCTTTGCGGGCGGTCGGATTCTCGCGGTCGGCTCTCGGGCCGAGGTGGAGGCGCTGGCGGGGCAGGGGACCCGGGTCGTGGATGCCGGGGGGCGGACGCTGTTGCCGGGGTTCTTCGAAAGCCACATGCATCTGTTTGGCGGGGCCGAGCTTCTGCACCTGCAACTGACCGGGGTTCGTGGTTTTGAACCCGTGGCCTCGTCTTTCCGTGCTTATGCAGCAGAACGGCCAGAGGCCCCGATCCTGATGGCTGAGGGGGCAGACTACCTGCTCTTGGGCCATGACATCACACGGCATGATCTGGATCGGATGATTGCCGATCGCCCGATCGCCATTCGCGCGATGGATCATCATACGGTCTGGGCCAATACTGCGGCTCTCAAGGCAACTGGCCTCTTGCACGGGGCGGCGATGCCATATGGTCATGAAGTGGTCATGGGTCCGGACGGCCTTGCCACTGGAGAGTTGCGCGAGTTCGAGGCATTTGGTCCGGTGCTTGACCTTGCCGGGGTGGCGCGCATGTATCTGGGCATCTCGACGGGGGCGGAGCCTTCCGCCTGGCCGTCGGACGCTGACCGTGCGGTGGACAAGGATCATATTGCCCGGGGCCTTGCCCATTGTGCCGCGCGAGGGATCACGAGCTTGGTCACGATGGACGGCAACCGCTATACATGCGCGCTTCTGAAAGAGATGGAGGCTGACGGTCGGCTGATCGCGCGGGTGAAAGTCCCGTTCCACTTCAAGCCCGAAATGGCGCTGGCCGAACTCGACCGCGCCTCGGCGATGGCAGCAGAGTACCGGGGCGACTGGGTGACGTCGGGGTTCGTCAAGATGTTCATGGATGGCGTGACGGACAGCCGTACCGCCTTCATGCTGCAGGACTATCCGGGAACGACCGAGCGGGGCGCGGCCCTGTTCGACGGAGATGCCTTCCAATCGATCTGCCGTGAGATCTCGCGCCGGAACCTGCAGATCGCGGTGCATGCGATCGGGGACGGGGCCGTGCGACGGACAATCGACGGCTTTGAGGCGGCTGGACGACCGGACCTGCGGCATCGGATCGAGCATATCGAACTGATCGATCGTGCCGACGTGCCGCGGATTGCCGCATTGGGGATCACCGCCAGCCTGCAACCGTCCCACCCGCCTGGTGCGATGGATTTCCCTGCGGACGGGATGGAGGCGGTTGTTCCCCGCCATCGCTGGACGGATGCCTTTCTTTGCAGGACTCTGGCCGACCAGGGCGCCCCCGTCGCCTTCGCCTCGGACTGGCCGGTCGCTGATGTCAGCGTAATGCGCAGTATCCAGGCTGCCCTGACGCGCGTGCCCTACGAAGGGGCGGGGGATGAGCGGCTCAGCCTGATGGAGGTCTTGCGCGCCTATACGGCGGGCGGGGCCTGGGCCGCACATAGGGAGGGGCTGACGGGGACGCTGCGCGAAGGCATGGCGGCCGATCTGGTGCTGATCGACGGGGATATCGAGGCGATTCCGGTCGATGGGCTGGGAAAGACCGGAATCGCCCTGACGATTGCCGGGGGCAGGGTGACCCACGACCCTTCCCTGGTGGCGGCTGGGGCGGCGTAACGCCTTGATTTCAGGCGGCAAGACGGGGTTTCCGAAAAAATCGTCATCTTTCCGTCATTTTCTGCTTGCGGGTCCAGAGGTGCAGACGTAAAAGCCCCCTCACCGAAGCGGAACGGTGCTGGAAACGGCGGCGGGAAGGTTCGGAAGCGGTGGTGAAACGCCGCGACGACAATCTGGAGGCAAGACGGCAGGTACGCCAGAAGTTCTGGTGTGCTGCATGTTTTGTGTCCGCGCTCTTTGACATTGATGGAATTGAAGGGATATGCGGGC
Organism: Paracoccaceae bacterium; assembly: GCA_046305855.1. Taxonomy (GTDB): domain Bacteria; phylum Pseudomonadota; class Alphaproteobacteria; order Rhodobacterales; family Rhodobacteraceae; genus Tabrizicola. The sequence continues at coordinate 103 of JBKDYO010000283.1, read as the reverse complement.
GGTTTGGGCGCATCGGCGTCTAATCGCAGCATATCGGCCTAGTAGGGTTTCGGCCCGATGATCTAGGTGTCAGCTTCACTGTCTTGTGGGTCACGTTACTTCG
>JBKDYO010000282.1:0-9169 GCA_046305855.1 Paracoccaceae bacterium | reverse complement strand
GAAAAAGCTGGCCGACATGTTCGTGGCGGACGGGCGGTTGCATTCGATCCCGATTGTCGAGCCAGAGGCCGAGCACACGGTGGGCTTGATCGCCGCAAGGCGCGACCCGCAGACGCCGGTGTTGCAGGCGCTGATGGACGAGGCGATCCGGCTGTTTCGATAGTTAACTCCTATCGTACGACGGTATATCGACATTGAATCGCCTATCAATCAGCGTATACATCGGCATGCCAGCCAGAGGTTGCCCGCATGCTCGATTCCCATGTTCATTCCGACCGGATCGCCGAGATCCTAGATGCGCATCAAGGTTTGGAGGGGCCGCTGCTCCCGATCCTTCACGCGATCCAAGAGGCGTTCGGTTATGTGCCTGACAGCGCCATACCGCAGATCGCGGCGGCGCTGACACTGTCGAAGGCGGAAGTGCATGGGGTGATCAGCTTTTATCACGATTTCCGGTCGGCTCCGGCTGGGCGGCACGTGTTGAAGCTGTGCCGGGCCGAGGCCTGCCAAGCGGTTGGCGCGGATGCAGTTGCCGGACGGATCAAGGCGGCTTTGGGGATCGACTGGCATGAGACAACGCCAGATGGCCGCGTGACTCTGGAGCCGGTGTTCTGCCTGGGCCTTTGCGCCTGCGGACCGGCGGCGATGGTGGACGGACGGCTGGTTGGCCGCTGCGATGAGGGCGTGCTGGCCGAGGTGGCGAAATGAAGGTCTACGTTCCGCTGGATAGCGTTGCCGTTGCGCTGGGGGCCGACAGGCTGGCCGAGGCGATTGTGGCGGAGGGTGCGGCACGGGGTGTGGACGTGCAGATCGTCCGCAACGGGTCACGCGGGATGGTCTGGCTGGAGCCGCTGGTCGAAGTGGCGACGGACGCCGGTCGGGTCGGCTTTGGGCCGATGACCTTGTCTGATGTCCCGGGGCTGTTTGGCGATCCGGGCGCGCATCCGAAGGCGCTGGGCCTTGTCGAGGAGCTGCCCTGGATGAAGGGCCAGACCCGGCTGACCTTTGCCCGCGTGGGGGTGATCGACCCGCTGTCGCTGGAGGATTACGTCGCGCATGGCGGGCTTGTGGGTCTGGAACGCGCGGCGGCGATGACCAAGGCGCAGATCGTGGCCGAGGTGACGGAGTCGGGCCTGCGCGGCCGGGGCGGTGCGGGCTTCCCGACCGGGATCAAGTGGAAGACCGTTTGGGAAGCTGCTGGGGACCAGAAGTACATCGTTTGCAATGCGGACGAAGGCGACAGCGCCACTTTCGCCGACCGGATGCTGATGGAGGGCGACCCCTTCACGCTGATCGAGGGCATGGTGATTGCTGGGTTGGCCTGCGGGGCGACCAAGGGCTACGTCTACATCCGCAGCGAATATCCGGTGGCGATCCGGGTGATGGACGCCGCAGTGAAGATCGCCCGCGACGCCAAGGTGCTGGGTCCGGCTTTCGACATGGAGATCCGCGTCGGTGCGGGGGCTTATGTCTGCGGTGAGGAGACCTCGCTGCTGAACAGTCTCGAAGGCAAGCGCGGCGTGGTCCGTGCCAAGCCGCCGCTGCCGGCGCTGCAAGGGTTCATGGGCCGGCCGACCGTGGTGAACAACGTGATCTCGCTGGCTTCGGTGCCGGTGATCATGGCCAAGGGGGCGGCGTTCTATAAGGACTTCGGTCTGGGCCGTTCGCGCGGCACGATCCCGCTGCAGATCGCCGGGAATGTGAAGCGTGGCGGGCTTTACGAGGTGGCATTCGGGCTGACCCTCGGCGAGATCGTCAACGAGATCGGTGGTGGTACAGCTTCGGGCCGCCCGGTCAAGGCGGTGCAGGTCGGTGGCCCGCTGGGGGCCTGGTTCCCGCCATCGCTGTTCGACACGCCCTTCGGCTATGAGGAGTTTGGTGCGAAGGACGGGTTGATCGGGCACGCCGGTCTGACCATCGCGGACGACACGACCGACATGCTGAAGATGGCCCGCTTTGCGATGGAGTTCTGCGCCATCGAGTCCTGCGGCAAATGCACCCCCTGCCGCATCGGCGCGGTGCGCGGGGTCGAAACGTTGGACCGGCTGGCTGCAGGCGACGCCAGCGCGATCCCGCTGATTGCCGACCTGTGCAACACGATGAAGTCCGGCTCGCTTTGCGCGTTGGGCGGGTTCACGCCCTATCCGGTGATGTCGGCGATCACGCATTTCCCCGATGACTTCGCCCGTGCGAAGGAGGCCGCCGAATGACTGAGACAGTCAAAGGCCCCGCGTCGTATTTTCCGTCCATCGAGAAAACCTACGGCCAGCCGATGAGCCATTGGTTCGACGCGATCAAGGACAAGCTCGACCTGCCGCACATGCAGATCGTCGCGTTCCTGAAAGACACCCATTCGATGGGCCACGGCCACGCCAACGCCATCGTCGCCCACCAGCTTGCCGCACGGAAAGGCCAATAAGATGAAAGACTTCATCATTCCAGACCGCGATTTCGGCACTCCGGCCGCAAAGTCGAAGACCATGGTCACGCTGTCCATCGACGGCTTTGACGTGACGGTTCCGGAAGGCACCAGCATCATGCGCGCGGCGGCTGAGGCGGGCATTCAGGTGCCGAAGCTGTGCGCCACCGACAGCGTGGATGCCTTTGGGTCCTGCCGGTTGTGTTTGGTGGAGATCGAGGGGCGGAACGGCACCCCGGCCTCGTGCACCACTCCGGTCGCCCCAGGGCTGAAAGTCCACACCCAGAACGCCAAGCTGAAGCAGCTGCGGCGCGGGGTGATGGAGCTGTATATCTCGGACCACCCGCTGGACTGCCTGACCTGCTCGGCCAATGGCGACTGCGAGTTGCAGGACATGGCGGGGGCCGTGGGCCTACGCGATGTGCGGTATGAGGCTGTAGATACGCACTTCAAGGTGAAGAACACCTCGGGCGAGGCGAACCCGCTGTATATCCCGCGCGACGATTCCAACCCGTATTTCAGCTACGACCCGCAGAAGTGCATTGTCTGCTCGCGCTGCGTGCGGGCGTGTGAGGAAGTGCAGGGGACGTTCGCGCTGACCATCGAAGGCCGGGGTTTTGACAGCCGTGTGTCGTTCGGGGCCAAGACCGACAACGCGCTGGCCTCGGATTGCGTCAGCTGCGGTGCCTGTGTGCAGGCCTGCCCGACGGCGACGCTGCAGGAAAAGTCGATCATCGAGATCGGCACTCCGTCGCATGCAGTGATCACGACCTGCGCCTATTGCGGCGTCGGCTGCCAGTTCAAGGCGGAAATGCGCGGCGACGAATTGGTGCGGATGACCCCCTACAAGCACGGCAAAGCCAATCGGGGCCATAGCTGCGTCAAGGGCCGCTTTGCCTATGGCTATGCGACGCACCAGGACCGCATCCTGAAGCCGATGATCCGCGACAGCATCGACCAGCCCTGGCAGGAAGTGTCCTGGGCCGAGGCGATGGAGTTTGCGGCCAACAAGATGAAGGGCATCCAGGCCAAATACGGGCGGAATTCGGTGGGGGTCATCACCTCCAGCCGCTGCACGAACGAGGAAGCTTACCTCGTCCAGAAGCTGACCCGGGCCGTGTTCATGAACAACAACACCGACACCTGCGCTCGCGTGTGCCATTCGCCCACTGGCTATGGATTGGGGCAGACCTTCGGGACCTCGGCGGGGACGCAGGACTTTGACTCGGTTGAAGAAGCCGACGTCATCATGGTGATCGGCGCGAACCCGCATGCTGGGCACCCGGTGTTCGCCAGCCGTATGAAGAAGCGGCTGCGCAAAGGCGCGAAGCTGATCGTTGTCGATCCTCGGCGCACGGAAACGGTGGAAGGCCCGCACTACAAGGCCGCGCATCACCTTGCGCTGACGCCGGGGACGAACGTGGCCGTGGTTTCGGCCATCGCGCATGTGATCGTGACGGAGAAGCTTTACAACGAAGAGTTCATCCGCACCCGCTGCGACTGGGATGAATTCCAGGACTACGCCGAGTTCATCAGCCTGCCGAACCACTCGCCCGAAGCGGTGCAGATGGTCACCGGCGTTCCGGCCGAGGAAATCCGGCAGGCCGCGCGGTTGTACGCGACCGGCGGCAATGCGGCGATCTACTACGGGCTGGGCGTGACGGAGCATAGCCAGGGCTCCACCACTGTGATCGGCATTGCCAACCTTGCCATGCTGACCGGCAACATCGGGCGGCGTGGCGTGGGCGTGAACCCGCTGCGTGGCCAGAACAACGTGCAGGGTTCCTGCGACATGGGGTCCTTCCCGCACGAGCTGCCGGGCTACCGCCATGTGAAGAACCCCGAGGTTCGGGCGATCTATGAAAACCTCTGGGGCGTGAAGATCGACCCGGAGCCCGGCCTGCGCATCCCGAACATGCTGGATGCCGCAGTCGAGGGGACCTTCAAGGGCCTGTATTGCCAGGGTGAGGACATCCTGCAATCCGACCCCGACACCCACCACGTCGCGGCGGGCCTTGCGGCAATGGAATGCGTGATCGTCCACGACCTGTTCCTGAACGAGACCGCGAACTACGCGCATGTGTTCTTCCCGGGATCGTCCTTCCTTGAGAAGGACGGGACCTTCACGAACGCAGAGCGGCGGATCAACATGGTCCGCAAGGTGATGGCGCCGAAGCAGGGCTATGCCGACTGGGAAGTGACGCAGCTGTTCGCCAAGGCGATGGGCGCGGATTGGGGCTACACCCACCCGGCGCAGATCATGGAAGAGATCGCCATGACGACGCCTTCCTTCGCGGGTGTGTCCTATGAGAAGATCGAGACCATGGGCTCGATCCAGTGGCCCTGTAACGACTCTGCGCCGGAAGGCACGCCGCTGATGCATATCGACGGGTTCGTGCGCGGCAAGGGCAAGTTCATCCGGACGGAGTATGTCGCGACGGATGAGAAGACCGGGCCGCGCTTCCCGCTGCTGCTGACGACCGGGCGGATTCTCAGCCAGTACAACGTGGGCGCGCAGACCCGGCGGACGGCGAACGTGGTCTGGCATGACGAGGACGTGCTGGAGATCCACCCGCACGACGCCGAAAACCGCGGTGTTAATGAGGGCGATTGGGTCCGTCTGGCCAGCCGGTCCGGCGACACGACGCTGCGGGCGACGATCACGGACCGGGTGGCCCCCGGTGTGGTCTACACGACCTTCCACCACCCTGACACGCAGGCCAACGTCATCACGACGGACTTCAGCGACTGGGCGACGAACTGCCCGGAATACAAGGTGACGGCGGTGCAGGTCTCGCCCTCGAACGGGCCGAGCGAGTGGCAGGAAGAATACGCGGCGCAGGCGGCCCTCTCGCGCCGGATCCTGGCAGCGGAATGAAAGGCGCGCGGGCCACGCCTCGGCTGGTGTTCGGTCCCTCGGTTCAACCGGGGGAACGGGTCTTGCCCGAAGAAGTGGCCGTCGCGCTGTCGTTCAACGGGACGACGCAAGCGGTGATGATGGCGACGCCGTCGGATCTGGAGGACTTTGGCTATGGGTTCGCCCTGACCGAGGGCATCGCGGGGCCGGGGGAAGTGCTTTCGGTCGACGTGGAACCCGTTGCGCGGGGCGTCGACGTGCAGGTCTGGCTGAAACCGGAGGCCGAGGCGCGGCTGGCGGCGCGGCGGCGGGTGATGGCGGGGCCGGTGGGCTGTGGGCTGTGCGGGATCGACAGCATCGATCAGGCGCTGCGGGAAGTGCCGGTTGTGCAGCCGTCGGCGTTCCGGATGACACCTGCTCAGGTACTGGCCGCAGTGGCAGCCCTGCCGGGCGAGCAGCGGCTGCATGACGCGACCCGGGCGGTGCATGGGGCGGCGTTCTGGAACGGGCGGGTTCTCATGGCGCGGGAAGACGTGGGCCGACACAACGCGCTGGACAAGCTGGCCGGCGGAATGGTGCGGCAGGGGATCAGTCCGGAAGGGGCGGTCGTGCTGACCAGCCGCGTCTCCACGGACATGGTTCAGAAGGTCGCCATGCTGGGCGCGCCGATGATCATTGCGGTGTCGGCGCCGACGGCTGAAGCTGTCGAATTGGCGGAACGGGCGGGGATCACCTTGATCGCGCTCGCACGGGGGGACCGGTTCGAGGTCTTCTCACACACGGATCGGATCATGACGGAGGAAGCCCGTGTCGGTTGAAAAGATCACCCGGATGGCGAATGACATCTCGAAGTTCATGGAATCGAAGCCGCATGACGAGGGGGTTGCCCTGCTTGCCTCGCATATCAACGACTTCTGGGACCCGCGGATGCGGCGGCAGTTCTTCGAGATCGTCGATGGCGGCGGCGCGGGGCTGCGGCCTCTGGTCCTTGACGCGGCGGGAGCGATCCGGCGGCCGGCGGCCGAGGCGGCCTGAACCTGTCCACGGTGGGCAATCCGGGATTATCCAGCGATTCCAATGACTAGATTGCGGGCGTTCAGGGTTTCTTAACGCCTTGCAGACGGCTGCCCGCTGTCCGAAGCTAGTGGCGACTGGAACGGGAGAAAGCGCCGTGCGCCTGGGGTTCATCGGGACGGGAAACATCACTGCGGCGATGGTCGAGGGGTTGGGCGGCGGGGCGATCCTGTCGCCGCGCGGCGCTGCGATGGCGGCGGATCTGGCCCGACGGTTTCCTGGCGTGACGGTGGCCGAGACGAACCAGGCGGTGGTGGACCAGTGCGACATGGTGGTGCTGGCGATCCGGCCTCAGGTGGCGGAGGAGGTCGTCCGCGCGCTGCGGTTCAGGCCCGGGCAGAAGGTGCTGAGCCTGGTTGCGGCTACCCCTGTGGATGTGATCCGGGGCTGGATCGGGCAGGACCTGCCGGTGATCCGGGCGATCCCCCTGCCCTTTGTGGCGGACCGACGCTGCGTGACGCCGATCTTCCCGCCGGACGCTGAGGTGGCGGCGCTGTTCGACCGGCTGGGTCAGACGGTGGAGTGCCGGACGCAGGAGGAGTTCGACCTGCTGGCGGTCGGCTCGGCGCTGATGGGGAGTTACTTCGGGCTGCTGGAGGCCGCTGAGGGCTGGCTGGTGGAGCGGGGCCTGCCGGAGGCGGCGGCGCAGAGCTATATGGCGGGGCTGTTCGCCAATCTTGGGCTGGTGGCGGAAGGGTCGGGGAAGGAGTTCGGCGCGTTGCGCGAGGAGTATTCCACGCGGGGTGGGCTGAATGAGCAGGTGTTCCGGGTGTTCGGCGAGGAAGGTGGGGTCGAGGCTTTGCGGTCTGCGATGGACCAGGTGCTGAACCGCGTACGGGGCTGACGGGCGGCCCCCATCCCCGGCCCCTTCCTACGGTGGGGGAGGGGAGGCGTGGAGCGCAGCGGGGGCGAGTAATTTGACGCGCTGTTTCGGCCGGGACCGTGTTGCCTCCGGCGGGAGTATTTGGAAAAGGGCAAATGGCTTGGGCGCGGGCCTAGCGTTTCGGGGCAGGGTGTTCCTTGAGGACGCTGGTCAGGTGCGCGCCGTAGCTGGACTTGCCGAAGACCTGGGCCTGGCGTTCCATCCCGGCGCGGTCGATCCAGCCCATCTGGAAGGCGATTTCGTCCGGGGAGCCGACCTGCATTCCCTGCCGGTCCTGCAGCGTGCGGACGAAGTTCCCCGCGTCAAGAAGGCTGCCGGGGGTGCCGGTATCCAGCCAGGCGAAGCCGCGGCCCATGCGTTCGACCTGCAGGGAGCCCTCGGCGCGGTAGTGTTCGAGGACGTCGACGATTTCGAGTTCTCCACGTGGGGAGGGCTTGATCGTTGCGGCGATGTCGGGGGCGCGGCCGTCGAGGAAATAGAGGCCCGTAATGGCAAAGCTGGACGGCGGCTTTGCGGGCTTTTCGATGATCTGGGTGACTTTGCCTGAAGCGTCGAAGGCCGCGACGCCATAACGCTCGGGGTCTGAGACGTGGTAGCCGAAGACCGTCCCTCCCGAAGGCTGCGCATTGGCGCGGTGTAGGATTTCCGGCAGGCCGTGGCCGAAGAAGATGTTGTCGCCAAGGATCATCGCCGAGGGGGCGCCGTTCAGGAAATCGCGGGTCAGGAGGTAGGCCTGGGCCAGACCTTCCGGCTTTTCCTGGATGACCCAGGTGAAGCTGACGCCCCACTGGCTGCCGTCACCCAAAAGGCGCTGGAATTGGGGCTGGTCATCGGGTGTGGTGATGATCGCGATTTCGCGGATGCCGGACAGCATCAGGACCGAGATCGGATAGTAGACCATCGGCTTGTCGTAGATCGGCAGAAGCTGTTTCGAGACGCCCAGCGTGATCGGCCAGAGGCGCGAGCCGGTGCCCCCGGCCAGAAGGATGCCTTTGCGGGTCATTGGCCCAACTCCATAAGGATATTCTGCAACTCGGGACGCCAATCAGGACGGTGGATGCCGAAGTCCGTAAGCAATGTACGGCAATCAAGGCGAGAATTCAGCGGACGTTGGGCGGGCGTAGGGTAGGCAGAGGACGGGATGTCCTCGATCCGGCAGCTTAGATCCGCTTGTGTCATGATCGCCCGCGCGAAGTCGGCCCAGCTTACGTCCGGCGAACCGGAATAGTGGTAAGTGCCGCCTTCGGAACCATGCAGGAGTTCACCAGCAAGCAGCAGCGACGTTCCTGCGATATCAGACGCTGCCGTCGGGCCTCCGATTTGGTCGGCGACCACTCGCAAGGTCTCGCGCTCGCGCCCGAGGCGGAGCATGGTCTTCACGAAGTTCGCACCGTGCGCCGAGAAAACCCAGGAGGTGCGGAGGATGATGTGCGGGCCATTTGCTGCCCGAACACCGATCTCGCCAGCAAGTTTTGACCGTCCATATGCGCCAAGCGGTGCAGTCGCGCGGTCGGGGGAAAAGGGCAGAGTGCCTTGACCGTCAAAGACGTAGTCGGTGGAGATGTGGAGGAAGGGGATGCCCTTGGCCGCAGCGGCGCGGGCCATCGCAGTGGGGGCGTCACCGTTCACGACAGTGGCTGCGGCTTCCTCGGTTTCGGCCTTGTCGACGGCGGTCCAGGCGGCGGCGTTGATCACGGCGTCGGCGTTTGAGGTTGCGATAGCGGCGGCGCAGGCAGTGGGGTCCAGGAGATCAGCTTCCTCCCGCCCCAGATACTGCGCATCAGGTGCCAGACGCTGAAGTTCGCGGGCAACCTGCCCAGTCTTGCCGAAGACGAGAAGTTTCAATTGCCCATCACCCGATACACCATGGTCCCCAGATATTCCTTGAGCCCCAGATTGAGCCCTTGCAGGTTGCGGTCAAGCCGCCAGATGCCCC
>JBKDYO010000281.1:0-6039 GCA_046305855.1 Paracoccaceae bacterium | reverse complement strand
GCAAAATGAACGGCGTCGATCCCCACGCATGGCTGTCAGCCACGCTCACCGCCATCGTCCAAGGCCACAAACAAAGCCAGATCGACGAACTGCTGCCGTGGAATTACGCCATCGCGGTGTGATCGGCACACCGCTTACGCTCTTCTGTGAACCTGCTGCGCTTCATGTCCGTCTCCTTCGCTGGAGAACAGACTAACCTCAAAGTGCGGACGTTTCACGGGAGCAGGTCAGTCCTCGTAATCTCAGCATCCGAAGTGGTGTCTTCGGCGGGATCACCAACATCAGAAAAAAAGCGTGTTCAGCTAAGGTGAGCTTTTGTCGTCATCGCTCAAGAGTCGCAAGACCCTCTGCCCTTCTGCCGTGAATCTTGGCCAGTTCTCTGAAACAGCATTTCTTGCGCGAAGGACCACCGACCCTATACTACCTGTGCGGAATCGAATGGGAGCAGCCACTTCTAGATTGTATGCTGCGCATATCATTTCGTCCGATTTGGTACCAAGCAAATACTCAATTTCTTCATTCACCTCCGTCCTTCTAGAAGGAGGGAGGTGCTTCAGGAAGGCATCAGTTGTTCTTGTTCGATCTTCATCTCCCATGACAGAAATTGCCGCGGCAAATCCGACCAGATCAAGTGTCCTGGATGAAAGATAATCGCGTGCACCAGCCGTGTTTCCATCCAAAACAGTATACTGGGAGTTCGATGCCAGCATTCCAATGCGACCGGTGAAAGTCCTTGAACTAGCAATCCTCCGAATCACCCGCTCAGCGGTCTCTTGCTCTGGCAGTGCAATGTGGGCGACAGCTAGAAGTCTGTCCAAGTGATTGGCGACTAGGTACCTGCCATCACTAAGGCGACGGTGTATCCACCCCAGGTTTACGAGGTGACCAAGAGATCTCCAATTGGTCGTCTTGGTCCCGCCAAATTCGTTTACGACATCATTAAGCGTTGCTGGTCCTTCTCTGCAAAGATACTCAAAGATACTTATCGCCCGAGTACTGGCAACAGTTTTGGGTTTGGCGTAATGCCGCATTCACTACTCCTTGACACTGTTCCGAGTGGCACACAATTACATAGTTTCGACTGTACCTGATCACAAGTGCGTTTGAAACGATTCGTGTGCCTCGTGTGAGCTATAGTTCCAGTGAAGCTGAGGAACAAAGAATGCATACTGAGTTCTGTTGATTGTCCCGTATGCTGATTCATCCAAACCACGCGACTGTGGATCGTTTTGGCTGAGTTTTGTATATGTTCGCCATTACTTCGGTGGGCGGGCTGTGCTGAGTTACTCAAGTTGGTGGCGATATCTGCGCCATTCCGCCCATTCCGGCGCGGCATAGTCGAATGCATTGAAGCCGTATGTGGGATTCTTCTGTCTAGACCGGGCGGTTGAATGTCATGGCGGATACGTTGCCAGAATGGTCGCCTGCGCTGCCGGCAGAAGGCGCGTTGTACACTATGATTAAGCCCTTCGAAGTGCCTGAAGGACAGATTCTAGTTGTTTGATCCCACGGTTTGATGGTGCGATCCTTTCGAAGGAACGGAAGGAAGCACTATGGGACGAGTTCGCCACGGGGGGGGTAATCCCCCCCGAAAGTAAGGTGCTGCATGAGTAGAATTTTCTCGGCAAAATGAACGAGGAGATTCTGAATGAAGACAAGCAGATACACTGCTGCGCAGATCATCGCGATCCTGCGTCAGGCCGAAGGCAGTGTGCCGGTGGCTGAGCTGTGTCGTGAGCACGGGATGAGCAATGCCTCGCTCTACAAGTGGCGGGCGAGGTATGGCGGCATGGATGCGTCCTTGATCAGCCAGATGAAGGCCATGGAAGATGAGAACCGCCAATTGAAGCGGATGCATGCCGACCTGAGCATGCAGGCGGATTTGCTCAAGGAACCCCTTGGAACGAAGTAACTGGGCCATCTCAACGCCGCGAGATGGCCGAGACTGCGGTGGTGCGACGCGGGGCCAGCACTGCGTTGGCTTGCCGGGCGTTTGGGGTGAGCGAGACCTGCTATCGGTATGGCCCGAAGCTACGAGCCGAGATCGAACAGATCGCCGATCTGCGGGTCGGGCTGACAGATGCCCGCAAGACTTGGGGGTTCGGGCTGTGTTTCCTGCATTTGCGCAACGTGAAAGGGCATCCGTGGAACCACAAACGCGTCTATCGCACCTATTGCTAGCTGGAACTGAACCTGCGGATCAAACCGCGCAAGCGGCTGAAGCGGGACAAACCCGACGCGCTGGCCGTACCGGAGGCACCCAACCTGACCTGGTCGATGGACTTCATGGCAGATCGCCACGGCGACGGGCGGGCATTTCGGCTGCTGAACGTGCTCGGCGACTTCAATCGCGAAGGGCTGGGGATCGAAGTGGACTTTTCGCTACCCACCGAGCGGGTCATCCCAAGCCTCGACCGAGTTATAGAATGGCGCGGCAAACCTGGCACCATAAGGGTCGATAACGGCCCGGAATACATCAGTGGCAAGCTGCTGATCTGGGCCGAGAAACGCGGCATTACGATCCAGCACATCCAGCCAGGCCAGTCGCAACAAAACGCCTACAACGAGCGTCACAACCGCACCGTCAGACACGAATGGCTGGATAGATACATCATCCAAACCATCGAGGAGGCTCAGGACTTCGCTACGCAATGGCTATGGACTTACAACAATGAGGTGCCCCTAGATTTGTAGACGCTTTGCCCCCTAACTTTGAGGCTAGGAGGCCGACATGGGGACGAGCAATTACAGCGACGAGTTCAAGCGGGACGCGGTGCATCAGATCACAGTGCGAGGATATGCTGTTCGGGAGGTTTCCGGGCGCTTGGGCGTCAGCACGCATTCTCTCTACAAGTGGATCAAGCTTTTTGGCGATCCTGAGCCGAAGAAGTCTGATGTGGATCACGAGGCCGAGAACCGTCGGCTGAAGCGCGAGCTTGCCCGGGTGACCGAGGAGCGCGACATCCTAAAAAAGGCGGCCGCGTACTTCGCGCAGAATGCAAAGTGAAGTACGCCTTCATGCAGGCGCATCGTGCCGAGTTCAGCGTCCGGGCCATGTGCCGGGTGCTGCGGATCCACGTCTCCGGCTTCTACGCATGGCTTAAGGAACCGTTAAGTCTGCGTGCGCGGGACGATGTGCGCCAGACGGAGTTGATCCGGCAGGCCTGGACCGACAGCGGCAAGGTCTATGGCTATCGCAAACTGGCTGACGATCTACGGGATCAAGGAGAACAGGTTTCCGGGAACCGGGTCGCCCGGCTGGCTGGCCTTGCGGGCATTGCCGCCCAAGTCGGTTACAAACGCCGCCCTGGGCGATATGGCGGGAAGCCTGCTGTCGTCGCGTCAAACACACTGGATCGGCAGTTCGAGGCGGAAGCGCCCGACAAGGTCTGGGTAACCGACATCACCTACATCAAGACCCACGAGGGCTGGCTATACCTGTCTGTCGTCATCGATCTCTTCTCGCGCCGTGTGGTGGGCTGGTCCGCCCAGCCTCGCATGACGACCGACCTGGCGCTGCAGGCCCTGCTTGCGGCCGTCTGGCGGCGAAAGCCCAAGGCCAGAGTGATGGTTCATTCTGACCAGGGTTCGCAGTTCACCAGCCGCGAGTGGCAGGTGTTCCTTGCCCAGCACAATCTGGAGCCCAGCATGAGCCGCCGCGGCAACTGCCATGACAATGCGGTGGCCGAAAGCTTCTTCCAGCTCCTGAAGCGTGAACGCATCCGACGCCGCACCTACCTAACCCGCGATGCAGCAAGGCAGGACGTGTTCGATTACATCGAGATGTTCTACAACCCAAAGCGAAAGCACACGAACAACGGAATGCTGTCACCCGTTGACTTCGAAACCCGGCAGCAAAAACTGAACGAGGCGGGTGTCTAGGAAACTAGGGGCACCTCACAACGACCGCCCGAACATGGGCATCGGCGGCATCACACCCGCTATGGAGCTGAAAATGGCCGCGTAAGTTCTACGAATGCACCACGTCAAAAACGAGGGGGTTACCGGCTGTAAGCCGGCCCCACCTGAATACAAAGATGCTTGCGCTGGCAAAGCTTGAAAGTGTGTAGCGATGTCGCAAAAAGGTTAGTGGGACGATCTTTGGACTGCTGACGGTAGACAAAGCGTTCTGAATAGCGTATCGAACGGTCGTCAGCATTATGAGTTGACAAGTGTCGCCAGTGGTGAGGTAGTGTAATTGCTTAGTTCGTGGCAGTTTGCCGCCTTTCGGTCCATTTTTTCCATCGGTGCGGGCACTGCCGCCTTAACGAAGAAGACATCAGGCAATGCGCACATTGAAGCTATCAATGAGGGAGTAGGGGCGCTCTGCCTGTTCGCTATCCTTGGACTCTGCTTATTGGAACTGATGGTAGCAGTTGGCGTTGCCACGGTCTACACAATGTCCTTAGCTCAGCTGTTCGTTGCGCCGCTTCTGTTTGTTAGTGGAGTTTTAGTTGAGGATCGCACTCGTGGAACCGGTCCGTTTTGGAAGCCAATCTTTATTACCGTAGAACACTTGCGAGGGGTGACGCCACCCGTTCAAGCCCTAGTTGTTTCCTCAGGAGTCGCACGGAACTCCCGCAAATGCAGCATCTCGACTTCTGCTGTTTGTGCTCAGGTGGTCTTCGCTCGAAATTGTATGACGGGTAGATCCGTTATCGACGAGCGTACTACACCCATTTGTTGCAGTTTCTTTCGTCTTTGGGGGTGCCTTCGTGGCGTAGATCGATCTTAGCATTCCTCGCGTGCATGCCTTGAATGAGAGTGATCCGCTTTCTGGCGTTGCGGCGCAAAGGCATCATTGAACAGGGGAAGACAAACGCTCTTTAGTGGCCTGTTGTGTGAAGAAATCAGGTCCTCGGTCCTACTTGTAGTGGTGATGGTGTAATGTCTGAAAGCCTGCCTTGGTTCCTTATACAGCTAAAGCCCAATGCTCATAACGTTGCTCTTGCCAATTTGAAGCGCCAGAGAATTACGGTTTTTCTTCCCCGGCTCGAGCTGCCCCGAAAAAAGGGTAAGTCTTTATCCACAGCGCTTGCGCCCCTTTTCCCGGGGTATGCCTTCGCCAAAATCGATATCTTTTCAGCAATGCTACGGTCAGTCAATAACACACTCGGCGTCACTCGTGTCGTGAGATTTGGTGATGCATTTCCGACGCCTGTTCCAGATGATCTGATCCGAGCGATCGAACAGCGCTGTGACTCTGAGGGTGTTTTGCGACGAGCTGATCGTTTGCGGCCAAGTGACAGAGTTAGCGTACTTTCGGGGCCGTTCGCACACTTCGTTGGCACCGTAGAAAACATCGGTCCCGATGAGCGGGTCACGGTCCTTTTCAGCATGATGGGACGCTCCGTGAATGTTGTTGTTGATAGCCGCAGCCTTGTGAGAATGCGGCGCTAGGCCGCCTTGGCAAAAGGGATTCACAAGGCACGCCGATTGTGATTCTGTGCGATATCGCCGATGGAGACCATCTTGGAACGTAGCTTGATGTCAGACGAGGAGTGAGAGGTGTTCTGGATGGTGATCAGCCCCCCGGAAGTTCCCTCGCTGTGATGTAGAGTCTGCCTAACCTGAGACGGAGCAGACGACATGAGGAAAAGCCGGTTCACTGATGCGCAGATTATCGGGATGATCAAGGAACGGGAGGCGGGACTGCCCACCTCCGAGCGTTGCCGGAAGCACGGGTTGAGCCCGGCCACTTCATATAAGCTGAAGCGGCTGCTGGCCAGATGCGAAGCTCGACAACTTGGTTCTGAAGGATCTCTTGGGAAAGCCCTGACGACGCCGATGGCGCAGTGCTGCGGGCGACGAGGGTGCATCCGATCTCTCAACTCCGTGCCTGCGTACTGATTCGTGTCGCCCCGAAGACGGGGCGGAGGGAACGAGCGCCCGACAACCGTAAGCGATGTCCCGGTCACACGGTGACGGGGTAGTTCCACGGGAGCAGTTCGTCGATCTGGCTCTGCTTGTGCCCTTGGACGATTGCTTTGAGTGTTGCTGAGAGCCAAACATGCGGGTCGACGCCGTTCATCTTGCAGG
>JBKDYO010000280.1:0-12499 GCA_046305855.1 Paracoccaceae bacterium | reverse complement strand
CCCGGCCGTGCGCAGCGCCAGAAGCCCCACGGCAGCGGCCATCGCACCGCCAGCCAAGGTTCCGACAATCACCGCGGGTCCTGCGGCAAGGCCCCAAAGTTGCGCTGAAATCCCTGCCGCATACATCCCTGCGCCCAGGAGGAGCGCGTGACCAAGCGAAAGCAGCCCCGTGTAACCGAAGGCAAGATTGTAGCCCATGGCAAAGACGACCAGCACCATGATGCGAGCAAGGTTCGTGGTGTGATACGACGACAGCAGGAACTGCGCGGCGAATAACGCCGCGATCAGGGAGAAGTGGAGCGCCCAGACCTTCACGCTTTGGCTCCGAACAGGCCCTGCGGGCGGAAGACGAGGACCATGGCAACCAGCAGCGTGGCGAGGATTTTCGCCAGTGTCGGTGCAAAGAACATCGAGATCACGCCGTCCGAAATCCCGATGACAAGAGCAGCGATCAAAGTGCCGCGGAGACTGCCCAGGCCGCCGATGATGACGACGATGAAGGACAAAAGAAGCGTGTCGCCCCCCATGAGATAATGCGCCTGTTGGATCGGCACAATCAGTACCCCGGCAAGGGCTGCAAGGCCGGCACCCAGAGCGAACGTGCCCATATAGACCCGGTCAACATTGATCCCGAAGGTGCGGGCGGTGGTGCGATCAACTTGCGTTGCGCGCATGATGAGCCCTGCCTTGGTGCGCGTGATGAAGGCCCACAGGGCGAGAAGGACCAGACAGGCGGCGAGGACGACAAAGAGCTTGTAGCCGGAATAGCCGAACCACGGCAGCTGGATGCGCCACTCGAACGGGGCCTGAACCGGGTTGGCGTTAGGGCCGTACAGGCTGAGCGTCGCCTGCTCGATCATGTACAGAAGCCCGATGGTGGCGACGATGGTCGCCTCGGGGTCGTAGTTTAGCCGCTTCAAGATCAGCCCGTCCGTCGCGGCCGCCAACGCGCCGACGACAATGGGCGCGACGATCAGGGCTGCCACAAATACGACTGCGGCCGGGCCTGGGACGTGCTGCGCTACGGCCCAGGCGAGGACGGCGCCCAGCATGTAGAACGCCCCATGCGCAACGTTGACGACGCGCATGACTCCGAAGACCAGCGAAAGCCCGCTTGCGGCCAATGCAAGGACCGCAGCAGTCACAAGGCCTTCCATCAGGGCGAGAAGCAGGAATGGTCCGAAGGTCATTTGGGTCCAAGCATTCGGAGGGTGGCCAGACGGCCCCCCAGTGCAGTGCGGAAACGAGGGCGGGCAGATCGCCCGCCCTTTCGGCCTCAGAACGACATGGTCGTATAGTCGACAGCATCCTCATAGGCGCCATCGGCCATGCTGGTCTGGTGGACCCGCACCAGCTTGCCGCCCTGCACCTGGCTGATGTTCTGCGTGCCAAAGACCTGATGGGTCTTGCCGTTGAACATCTTGGCCCCCTGCGGCCGCTCAATCCCGTAGGGAAGGTCCGTCATCGCCTCCATGGCCTCGACGAACTTCTGCCTGTCAGCCGGGCCGGTGTACCCCGAGGCCTCCATGCCCGCCTTGATGGCGAAAAGCGTTTCCCAGGTGGAGAACATGTGGGAATAGGTCGCGACATCTGCCGCATCGCTGACCGAGGCGCCGTTGTCATCGACGCCCACGGCTGTGCGGTAAGCTGCTTCATGTTCGCCTGCATCAGCCGGCTTAACCCGGTTGTGCGCTTCCCAGAAATGGGTGCCTTCCAGGAATTCCAGACCCGGAGTGGCGGTATCAACCGCTTCCAGCGAGTCGATGAAACCGAAGATCTGCGGCTTTGCACCCGTGCCGTAGAACTCGCCCAGTTCCTTGACGAAGGTCAGAACGGCGGGGCCGACCATGACATGGTAAAGGACTTCGGTATCCGCCGGGATCTGCGGGAAGTAACGGGTGAAGCTGGTTTCGGTCGGCGGAATCGCGATCTGCGCGATGACTTCGCCCTCCTGTGCGGCCATCGCGGCGGTAAAGAAATCGCGGTGGTCGTGGCCGAAGGCGAAGTCCGGGAAGATCATCGTGACTTTCTTGCCAAGATTAGCCGAGACCCACGGTGCCATCGACGCAATCTGGCTGCGGACGTCGGTGATGCCCGGCTGCAGCGTCCAGCGGTTCAGCATCCCACTTGCGACGTGGTAGCCTTCAGAGCAGACGAGATACGGCACCTTCAGCTCGCCGGCGCGTGGGGCAGACCCGATGACGACGTGGGAAAAGAGCGTGCCCATCACCACGTCACAGCCATCCGACTGGGTCAGCTTGTCAACGACTTCCGAGCCCCGCTTGGGGTCGGTTGCGTCATCCTCAAACAGGATCTCGACCGGCCGGCCGCCGATGCCGCCGCCATCATTGATCAGCTTGAGGGCAGCCTGTGCGGTGCGCTCATACCAGCGGCCGTAGCTGGCCCCGATGCCGGTCCGGTGCAGCTGAAAGCCGATCTTGATCGGCGCTGCTTGCGCGCCGACATGCCCGGGCAGCGCTGCGGTGAGAAGCCCCGCACCGCTTGCCATCAGCAAGTGGCGGCGGGTGGGATGAAGAAGTGTGTTCCTTGTCATGTTCGTCTCTCCACTGTTGCGGCCTCGTATCGGGCCCTTGATTGTCATTGAGTCTGCTGGACTTAACGAAATTCCATGGTTCAACCGGTCCTGGCGGTGGACAACAGCCAAAGGCCGAGAACCGTGTAGGCCACCATCAGCACGGTCATCGGCAGGTGTGCGATGGGGCTTGCATCGCGTCCTGCAAGTTTCAGCACCAGAACCACGGCCAAGAGATGCGCGCCAAGGATCGCGGCAAACTGTGCTCCGTAGATCATCGGCATCACCCGCGGGTCGGTAAGGAATCCGAATGAGACGTAGAACGGTGGCAAACCCAGAAAGCTTTCGCCGACGAACAGCGGGTCGTTCAAGGCAGCAAGCGTGTATTGTCCCGCGGTCAGCAGCATCACCAAGTAATGCGCAGCATGGTAGCCGGCTGCAATTGCAAGAAACGACAGCATGACCGGTCCGGTGACAAACCCGCCCCCGATGCGACGTCCCAGTACGATCGCTCCCAGGATCAATGCCAGCGTCATCACCCAAACCGCCAGCAACCCCATCGTATTGATCCCCATCACTGCACTGCGCCCGGTCGGCTCCAACGGGTTTTGCCCGATCAGCGCCTGCCACCAGAACGTCTCCATCAGCCCATCAAATGTCAGACCGGCAAGTGCCAGGCTGACGAAGATCATGGCGGATGTGGTCAGCGGCGGCATGCGAAGCACCTGCGTGCCCGGCCAGCCGCCCATCACGCGGGCACGGCGACCGCTGACCTCCAGCCAGAGAGGGGAGACTTTTGCGATCAGGCTGAAGAGAAGCGTCAGGAACTCGCCCTTTTCCAGCCACTCCTCGCCCTCCAGCGTGGCAAGCACAAAGATCATCAGCCAATAGCCCAGAGCCACCGAGGCAAGAACCGCCGGATCATCGGGATAAAGCGAGACCAGCTGAAACCAGGCGAAACCGGCATAGCCGATGACTGCTGGCCAATGGTCAAAGCGTGACAGCCCAAGCTGACCAGTTCGCCCCAGCAGCGACCGGGCAATTCGGACCGGCGCAGTCCACGGGTTGATTGACCGCCAGAGATTGCCGAACAGCATTGAGGCCAAAGGCACCGCGATCCACACGCCGGTCCAGAAGACCAGCGTCATCAGGTTGTGCATCGGGTCCCGCTCGCCGAAGAAGCCGACGAAGACAAGTCCGACGAAGACGAGAAAAGCCAGATAGGAGGTCAGGGTATCGGGCAGGAAGACCGGCCGTTCCCAGACAAGCCGCTCGTCCATCGCAGGCATGCGGTGCACCATGGCCCCAAGAATTGCCGTCAGGGCGACGGTGAGCGCGGCGGCGGTGATGTAGTGACCTGTGGGCAGCGTCAGGATCACCGACGGCGGCAGCGCGCAGGCAAAAGCCACACCCGGAATGAGGATGGCCGCGACGGCGGCAACACCAAGACTCCTGGAGAATTCTCGGCGAAAGTTCCGATGGAGTTTTGCGCCTGGCGTCACCCTCACCGCAACCCATCCTCCCCCTTCACCTGGTCAATCTCGAGCCCGCCCATCCGCGAATGCACCCGCCCCCCGCGGGCCATGGCAAGCGCAAAGAGAACCTCATGACTGCGCGGAGCGTCAGCGCAGGTGACCGTGATGACGTCAAAGCGCGACCGGACATAGGCTGCGTTCAGATGCCCAAGCGGGATGTCCAGCGTCGCGCCCATGCCCGCAACCTTCATCGCGCTTGGGACGATGGCACGACACTCGCCAAGCCGCTCACGCATGCCGTAGCCCCCCGCGACGTGCCAAAGCGCGCCATGCTCGCTTTCTCCGGCTTCTCCAACCAGGGCACCCTTTCCGTAGGCATCGATGCCCATCCGCCCGCCCATTGCGGCCACGAGCCGATCTGTCAGGTCCAGGGCAAGCGGCTTCAGCGCCTCCATCGCGAACTGCAGGTCGGGCACGTAGCGCCCCGCGAACGGGTTGGAGCAGATCGCATAAATCGCGCCCCGAACCGGCGGGGGCACCGCGACCGGCCCGCCCTCGTGCAGGATCTCCTCGATCTGCAGCAAAATCTTGCGCACCGCGAAGTCAGCCACCCGTCACCTCCAATGCGGACATCCCACTCACCCTGGTTTCACCCTGCAAGAAAAGTGCGGCCCCTTCAATCAAGCCGAGTGCCCGGAACGCTTCCGCCGCGGCAAGTCCGGCGTCGAGCGCCCGCGCCCTGTCATGTTCGGAGAACACCGGAACGTCGACGGTCACCAGCCGGTCACCAAGATCGCTGTCCAGTTGAAGGTCCCGCGCCGGACGCCGCCGGATGCCCGGATGGTCAAGATCAACCGCATTTGCAATCATCGTCGCGGCCGCGTCGGCCATCGCCGCCGTCCGCGCCAGTACCGTCACCGCATCGGCAACCCCCAGCGAAAAGCTCCGCCCCCGCCAGCCAGAGGTCGCAATTCCGCGCACCGGATCACTTTCGCGCAGCGTCACCCGGTCAAGCCCGCCGGTGACTGCCAACGCACAGGTCAGGCTTTCATTGCGGGCGAGCCACAACGCGATGTCCCCGCCATTGTTCACGTAGGCTCGCGCGATCCCCGGTCCGACGAGTGCCGCCAGGACATGCTCGGCCACAGTTCCCGCGACTGCTGCCATTGGGGTGACGAAGGCAGGTCGGAACGGAGCGACCGCAGCTGTCATGCGTCGGGCGATAGCGCCTTCGACCCCGGCCCCATCGGCGCGCAAGGCGGGAAGCTCAGCCACCAATTCCTCAAGCACGGTCGCAAACCGCGCGGCGGCCCGGGCATAGCCGGCCCGCACGGCAGACGCCCCGCCAAAGGCTTCTGCCACAATGTCGATCGGACCGTGTTGCAAATGCAGCCGACCATCCGGGAGGAGCGCGGCGATTGCGGTGGTTTTGGGGTAGGCATGGTGAACCCGCCCGAGCCCATTGGACCATGCAGCATCGGGCAAGCCGGACTGCGCCTGTGCGCGCCAGTTGGGCTGCCCGGTTTCGTATGCGTTGGTCATTCGGGCCATGGTTCGACCCTTGCTCTTGTCGGGTATTCCCCACCCTCCGCCATAGACTGGTCCAGCGTCCGGATGCTGTCCTCGTGCCCGCCCATCGCAAGGTAAGCGTCACGCGGCAGGGTGAATTCCAATGGCGCGACAAGCGCCGGGGTCGGCACGTAGCCGAAGGCACCTTTCGGCAGGCGCGTCACGTCCACCATGAAGGTGATCCCGCCGCCGGGCCAGACATAGGTCTCGGCCCCGCCGCTGGTCAAGCGGGTGACCCGGCCCTGCACCGACTGCGTCAGCCGCACCGGGTTTTTCGTCACTCCGGCCCGCAGACTGCCCCCCGCACCCCCCATGAAAAGGACCGTGCAGAGCGATGGCTCGCAGTTCTCTGCAATCAGATTGACCGATTTGCGCAGGCTGTCGGGCAGAGGTTGCTGCACCGGGCGCAGGTCCGCATCGAGCTCGTAGTAGGCAAACTCCTCGCCCGTCGTGGACACCATCAGCAAACGCAGCCCCGGCCGCGCGCCCTTCTTCGGGTTCCAGTCGCCCAGGATCTCCAGCGGGTCGGTCAGCCGGGTGCCGCCCCAACCCTGTCCTGGCTCCGAGACGCGGAAGTAACGCCCGGGCGTGGACCGGTGGCCCTTGATCTTGATCCCGGTCGGCTCCCAGCCGATGACCTTTCCCGCCTGATGCTCGCTCACCACGCCGGTGATGTGGTCATCTACCACCACCACTTCGTCCACCAGCCCCTGCCACTGCACGGCGAACATGCCGATCGTGGCCGAGCCGCAGCCGACCCGCATCCGACGTTCCGGCACGCCGTCTACGATGGGCGCCATGCCCGCTTGGACAGTAACGCGGCTACCGCCTTCGATCTCCATCTCGACCGCTTCGCCGTTGCAAAGCGCCAGCATGGCGGCACAAGTGATCCTACCTTCGGCCTTGCCACCGCCGGTCAGGTGATGAACCCCGCCGAGCGACAGCATCTGCGAGCCATACTCTGCGGTGGTCACATGGCCCACAGGCTCGCCCTGAACCTGGACAACCGCGCCTTCGGGTCCCAGGAAGCGGTCGGTGTCGATCTTCACCTTGACGCCGCAATAGGAGAAGATCGCCTCTGTCACGACCGTGACCATATCCGCGCCATCTACTTGCGAAGACACGATAAACGGCGCAGGCTTGTAGTCAGGGTAGGTCGTGCCAGAGCCGATCCCGGTCATGAAGGCATCGGTGGGCACGGGCGATCCGTCCCAGTCCCGCACGGCGAAGGGGACCACCCGACCTCCGGCTTCGACCGTATGCGACAGCATCACAACCGGATCGGTCCGCACGATCCGGCCACCCTCGTTGGCATAGCGGTCGCATGCTCCCGTCTGGCCGGGCGCGATGTAGCACATCACCGGGCAGGCATCGCAGCGGATCTTTTCCGGCGCCTCGGTCATCGGGCCACCTTTTGGGGACCACTCTCAAGACCCCGAGTATAGTTGGGGACAGAGGATTGTGCATCAATTGCGGCACGCAGCCTGTGGGGTAGCGCGGGAACTTGGGTGATCTCGGCACCCGTCGCATGGCGGATCGCATTCAGGATCGCGGGAGCGGTCGGGATCAACACATGCTCGCCTAGGCCCTTCGCTCCGAATGGGCCTTCGGGGTCCGGCACCTCGACCAGAATGCTTTCGATGGGTGGCACGTCGCCGAACGTCGGGATCAGGTAGTCGTGCAAGTTCTCTGTCCGGTGCGGCAGATATTCTTCCATCAGTGCAAGGCCGATGCCCTGTGCAATGCCGCCCTCGATCTGGCCACGCGCCAGCATCGGATTGATCGCACGGCCCAGGTCATGCGCAGCGGTGATCTTCAGCAGGCGGACGGTTCCCAGCGCCTGATCGACGTCCAGTTCGACCATCTGTGCACCATAGCCGTAGACGGCGTAAGGCGAGCCTTGGCCGTCGGCATCAAGCGCTGTGGTCGGCGGGTCATAGGTCGCCTCGGCCGAAAGCGCCAAGCCGTGGGCATCCGGTGGCAGGGTGGCAAGGTCTAGCCTGTTGAACGTCGCATCAGTGCGAACAACGAGCGAGGTTGCGTCGAGCGAAAGGACTGCTCCTTGGCCTGCATTCGCCCGGCGCAAGATCGCGGCGCGCAAAGCCTCCGCCGCGGCCTTGGCTGCCCGCCCGGAGACATAGGTCTGCCGACTGGCCGATGACTTTCCAGCGTCGGGGGTCAGGGCGGTATCGGGCCCGACCAGGCGAAAGCTCGACAGCGGCAGCCCCAGGGCTTCGGCGGCGATCTGGGCGATGACGGTGTTCGATCCCTGTCCGATATCCGTCGCCCCCTGGTGCAGCACAACCTCGCCCTGATGCGAAATCCCGATCCGGATCGTCGACGGGTTGGGCAGCGCCGTGTTGCCACAGCCATACCAGCAAGAGGCGACGCCAATACCGCGCCCCGGACCGGCATCGGCCAAAGCGCGCACCCAGTATGGACGCAGGGCTGTCAGGCAGTCATGGATGCCAGTCGCCCGCAACGTCTGTCCGGTTGCCGTAGCATCTCCATCGCGCAGTGCGTTCAGAATCCGGAACTCAAGTCGGTCAAATCCGGCCTTTTCGGCCAGTCGGTCATAAAGCGTCTCTTGCCAAAGCGCCCCCTGCGGAACGCCGAACCCCCGGAACGCCCCGGAAACCGGGCCATGAGTATGGATCGCCCGCGCTTTGGCTGTGATGTTCGGCGTAAGATATGGACCCGACACATGGACGGGCACACGGTTCGCGACCGTCGGCCCCCAGCTGGAGTAGGCCCCGGTGTTGAAGCGGCCTTCAAACTCAACACCCGTAATCCGCCCCTTGCTGTCGCAGCCGATGCGTCCGCGCATTTCCGCAGGATGGCGCTTGGTGGTCGAGGTCATGCTTTCCTGGCGCGAATAGACCATCCGGCAGGGCCGACCGGTTTTGAGCGTCACGAGGCCGATCAGCGGCTGCAAGGAAATGTCGAGCTTGGACCCGAACCCACCACCGACCGCCGAGGGGATGATCCTGACGCGTTCCATCGGCAGGCCAAGGATCGCAGCTGTGTCTTCGCGGTCCATTGCGGGCGCTTGAGTGCAGGCCCTGATGACAAGCGTGTCACCCTCCATCCAAGCAGAACCTGCTTCGGGCTCGATATAGGCGTGTTCGACGAAGGCCGTGGTCATCTGTCCTTCAACGACATGCGCGCTTGCTTCGAGCGCGGAGGCTGCGTCCCCCCTGGTCACTCGCCCTTCGATCAGAAGGTTGCCGGGGCGACCCGGATGCAAAGGTTCTGCCCTTTCTGCCTCTTCCGGCGTCGTCACTTCTGGCAGCGGGTCCCAATGGATGGGAAAGCCGGACAGGTCAGGCTCGGCTCCCGGCTCGAACGCGACCAAAGCCACGCATTCCCCCCGGAACCGCGCGGGAGACGCCGCAATCGCGGGCTGGTCGGCAAAGGGTGGGATGACGGAAAAGGCATTGCGGCCGGGGATATCGGCCACGGTGAAGATCGCAGCCACGCCAGGAAGGCTGCGAAACGCCTCAAGCGGGCCAATCTGGAAGGCCGCGTAAGCATGCGGAGAACGGACGGCTTTCACGACCAGCGCACCTTCCGGCCATTCGTCGGCGCCAAAGCTGTCGCCGGCTACCTTGGCGGCGCCATCCAGACGCTGTACAGACGCCCCAACTCCGCCCTCCACCACCGCAACGTCCGCGGCTTGTCCTGCCGCAACCACCGCTGCGATGATGCTGCGATACCCCGTGCAACGACAAAGAACCCCGCCAAGTGCGGTTTCCACCTCTGCCGCCGAAGGTTGAGCGTTTTGAGTGAGCAACTCGGCCGCCGTCAGCAACATGCCCGGGGTGCAGATCCCGCATTGCGCCGCACCATGGGCCTGAAAACTGGCGCGCAGCCGGTCGAGTTCCGGCGTTGCTGCTTCTATGGTCGTCACATTGCGCCCTGCAACGCGGGCGGCAGGGGTCAGGCAAGCGCAAACCGCTTCGCCGTCCAAAAGTACGGTGCAGGCCCCGCAGTCGCCCGCGTCGCAGCCGACCTTGGTGCCTGTCTTACCCAGCCGCTCGCGCAGGGTTTCCGATAAGCGTTCGGTTGGTGGGGCGTCCACCGTCACGCGCGTATCGTTCAGCGTAAAGGCGATCATGCAAGCGCCTCGGCCACAGCACGGCGGACCAGTTCCACGGCAGCTTCGCGTCGGTAAGCCGACGTCGCCCGCACGTCGTCGATCGGGGCAAGTGCTTCCTGCACGTCTGGCGCGGAAACCCTGCCAACCGCTTCGGTTACGGCACTTCCGCGCAGCGCTGCTTCTACCAAGGGTAACCTGACCGCAACCGCCGAACAGGACCCGACCGCCACTGCAGCCTCGGACACGCGTCCGCGTTCGATCTCCAACCGCGCTGCAACCATCGCAATCGAAATGACAAGATGCGTCCGCGCGCCAAGCTTCAGAAATACCGACCGCCCGCGCAACGCACTGTCGGGGATGACAATGGCGGCCAGGATCTCGTCTGGTAAGAGCGCGATCTTCCGCGGGCCTAGCAGGAATTTCGCAAGGCCAAGCCGTCGGGTTCCGGCTGCAGATAGCAGCTCCACTTCAGCATCCAACGCCAGAAGCGGCGGTACCCCATCGGCAGCAGGCGACGCGTTACAAAGGTTGCCGCCCAGTGTCCCGGCATTCTGTATCTGGCGACCGCCGACCTGAAGTGCGGCCTGCTGCAGCGCAAGACAGGCGGCGGGCAGGTCAGCGGCAGCGATCGCCGACCACGGTATAGCGGCACCGATCCGCAGACCGCCGTCTCGCGTGATGCCAGTGAAACCCGGCAGTGCCGTCACATCCAGCAGAGATCCAGCGAGGCTCGACCCCGCGCCGGGGTAAAGATCCGTCCCGCCCGCCAACACATGCCAGTTGCCCTCGGCCATCAGCCGCAGCGCTTCTGTCACCGTGTCGGGGCGGGCGTAGTCAGTCATCACTGGCCCTGAATTCATTTGTATAGAAACAAGATTGCGGCCAAGTTTTGCGCCAGTCAACAGTCTTGCGAAGCCCAACCACAGCGCGTATCGAACTTAAATGAACGGGGATGAGCCATATATCCTTGATGATCAGATCGGCTTTGTCCTGCGGCGAGTGACGCAGCGACATCTGGCGATATTTGCCGCCGCGATCCCCGAGGTCACCACAACGCAGTTCGCAGTCCTTGCCAGGCTTCTGGAATCCGGGCCGCAGTCGCAGAACCACCTTGGCAGAGCCACCGCGATGGATGCAGCCACGATCAAGGGCGTCGTTGACCGGCTGGCGCGGCTGGGGTTTGTCGCTACGGCGGCGGACCCGGACGACCGTCGCCGCCTGACCGTGACCTTGACCGATGCGGGAGAGGCACTTTTTGCAGCGCGCTCGACGACAGCGCTGAAGGTATCGGCGGACACGCTGGCCCCCTTGTCGCCCGAAGAACAGGCCACGCTAAAGGCGCTGCTAGCCCGCCTGACCTGAGCGCGGGGCATTGTCGGGGGAACCGCATTATATGGCTTGTGGGGCGTGTGCGTCCGCATCACGATGAATCATCGGGCCTCGTTTCGGTCACAAGTCGAAAGCCCAGATGCGCCGGCGGCTGACCCGAGGCGCAACCGCCATTCGCGGGGTCGCGCACAAGATAGAACATAACCGATTCATGCAGGCCGCCCATGATGAAAGCCGGGCAGCTTGAAGTGGAAAAGCGGGCGCTGTCGCCATCGTAGCAATCCTGCGTCCATTCCCAGACATTGCCGTCCAGATCATGCAAGCCGGTCGAGGTTGTGGAAAAATCGCCGGTCGCGTGCAGCGCGCGGTCCACGTTCGGGGCATCAATCAGATAAGCCGATGCCCAGCGCAGCTCTGGCGCGGTGAAGATCGGATCGGGGGTTTCGGGCAAGACCTCATCGGCCAGCGCATACCATTCCGTCTTGGTCGGCAAGCGGTACTGCGGGCCCGAACGCGCATTGATCCAAATGATGTACTCCTGCGCGTCGACAAAGCTGATACCGGTCGCGGGGTAGTCCTTCCCCTCGCCCGGTGCCCGCACGTCAAGGGTGCAGCCCCCGTCGGCATGACACGCAGTCCATTCGGCCACGGTGATCTCGGTGCGGCCGACGAAAAGCACTTTGTCGTCGCCAAGCGTAACCTGCACAAGATCAAGCGAAACTGGATTGGGGCCGTCCGCCAACAGCAGGGCGGCCCCAAAGGTTACACCCGCCGCCGACAGAGCCGTGCCAAGCCGCTGCCTGCCTCTGCGTCTGTCGGCGGCGGGGTACTGTGCCACGGAGGTCTTTTTCAAGCCTCGAAGGTTCTCGGGGCGACGACTTGTTCCATCAGGGCGTTGGTCCATTCCCCATCCACAACGAAATGCGCGGTAGCGCCCAGAAGCACGGCTTCGATCAGGTTGTGGTTGACGTAGGCGTAGACCCCCGGCTGTTCGAACGTGTACATCGCCGCCCCGGACGAACCGCCTCGGATCAGCCAGGTTTCAAAGTTGGTCGCTGGCGCGTCGTTGAAGGACCCCGCTTCCCAGACGTAATTGCCATGACCGCCGATCAGGTGCGGGCGGGTGTCGCGGTTGGCCTGGTTGTGGATCATCAGCACGGTGTTCCCCACCTTGCTGCGCAGCGCCTTATCCCCGGTCAGCGCTCCGACAGCACCGTTGAACACGGAATGCGTTGGAACCAGCCCGCGCATTGCCTCAAGACTGTCTGAGTAGTCTTCACCCGCTGTGGCATAGGTCTTGTAGGTGCCATCCTCGTTCTTCGGCAGGTAGTAGTCCTGCTCGCCGATATAGGCGATCTCGTCATAGCGCAGCGGGTTGCCCTTCCCATCTTTCAGCCCGTCCCGCGGCAGCACCATCATGGTGCCGTTCATGCCGTGGCAGACATGATAGGGGATCATCTCGCCCCCAGGCGCACAGTGATAGGTGAAGACACC
>JBKDYO010000279.1:0-9535 GCA_046305855.1 Paracoccaceae bacterium | reverse complement strand
TTGGCCTTTCAGATGCGTGTGCCGCTGGCGTCGAACCAGAGGGGGTTGTGCGGGCGGATCTTGAGCGTTGCGCCGGGTTTGAGGGCGGTGTGCGGCTCGGTCAGGGTGATGAGGCTGTGCGGGCCGAGGGAAAGATGCAGGCGGGTCTGATCGCCCAGATGCTCGACCCGGGTGATGGTGACATCCTGGCCCTCGCCGACATGGATGTGTTCGGGGCGAAGGCCGATCTGGGCGGCACTGGGCGGCGCTCCGGGGAAGGCATCGGAGGGCAGAAGGTTGATGTGCGGCTGGCCAAGGCGCGAGGCGACATAGGTGGAGACGGGGCTTTCGTAAATCTCGCGCGGGGTGCCGAACTGGACGAGGCGGCCACGGTCCAGAACGCCCACGTGGGTCGCCATGGTCATCGCCTCGATCTGGTCGTGGGTCACGTAGAGGAAGGTGGCGTCCATCTCGGCGTGGATGCGTTTCAGTTCGATCCGCAGGTCGCCGCGCAGCTTGGCGTCGAGCGAGGACAGCGGTTCGTCCATCAGGTAGATGCGGGGGCTTCGCACCAGGGCGCGGCCGATGGAGACGCGTTGCATCTCGCCCCCCGACAGGGCTGTCGCCTTGTTGTCAAGCTTGTGAGGGATTCTAAGGACTTCCGCGACGTCCTTCACCCTTTGCATGATCTCGGGTTCCGGCATGGCGATCATCGGGGACCGCAGCGGGAAGGCGAGGTTGTCGCGGACGGTGAGGTGGGGATAGAGCGAGTATTGCTGGAAGACCATCGCCACATCGCGCTGGGCGGGGGTCTCTTGCAGCACGGATTGGCCGCCGATGCGGATGTCCCCGGCGTCGGGGCGGTCAAGGCCGGCAATGAGGCGGAGGGTCGTGGTCTTGCCCGCGCCCGTGGGGCCGAGGAGAACGACGAAGGCGCCGTCGGGGATGGTCATGGAGACCTCCCGGAGCGCCTGGGTCGCGCCATAAGCTTTGGACAGGCCGGAGAGGATGACTTCAGCCATGGAAAACCCCGGCATTTGCGGCAGTGCGCACGGCGCGGCCGGTGGTGGCGTCGAAAAGCGAAAGGCGCGGGGCGGAGAGCTTCAGGCCGGTGAGATCCCCGGTCCGCGCAGGTTGGGTGGAGGGCGTGCGGGCCTTTACGGTGCCGTGGGGGGTAGACAGGGTGACGATCTGGGTGGTGCCGAGGTATTCGACGGCCTCGATCCGGGCGCGCAGCGGGGCGCTGTCCGAAAGGGCGACGTGTTCCGGGCGGACGCCGAGGACGAGCGCGCCGGTGGCGTTTTCCTGCAGCTGGGGGAGTGTGACGGTCTGGTCGCCCAAGGTGACGGTCTCGGCCCCGGCGGCGGCGGAACCCTCGAAGCGGAGGAAGTTCATCGCGGGGCTGCCGATGAAGTCGGCGACAAACAGGGTCGCGGGGTGGTCGTAGATTTCCTGCGGTGTGCCAAACTGTTCCACGACGCCGTGGTTCATCACCACGATCTTGTCGCCCATCTGCATCGCTTCAAGCTGGTCATGGGTGACGTAGACGGTGGTGGCGTGCATGCGGTCGTGGAGCGCGCGAAGTTCCTCGGCCATGATCTCACGGAATTCGGCGTCGAGGGCGCCCAAGGGTTCGTCCATCATGAAGGCCTTGGGGTTGCGCACGATGGCGCGCCCCAAGGCCACCCGCTGGCGGTCGCCCCCAGAAAGGCCGCCGACGGGTTTGTCGAGCATGTGATCGATGCGCAGGATCTTGGCGACCTCGGCCACCTTGCGCTGCACCTCGGCCCTTGGAACACCTTGCGAGACAAGGGGATAGGCGATGTTCTTCCGGACATTCATATGCGGGTAGAGGGCGAACATCTGGAACACCATGGCGATGTCGCGCTGCGAGGCGGGGCGCATGGAGACGTCTTCGCCTTCGATCAGGATCTGGCCAGAGGTCGGCAGTTCCAGCCCCGCGATCATGCGCAAGGTGGTGGTCTTGCCGCAGCCAGAGGGGCCGAGCAGCATGAAGAACTCGCCGTCCTTGATGGTGAAGGATGACCCCTGGACGGCGGTGAACGCGCCGAATTCCTTGCGGAGGTTCTTGATGACGATTTCAGCC
Source organism: Paracoccaceae bacterium (assembly GCA_046305855.1). Classification (GTDB taxonomy): domain Bacteria; phylum Pseudomonadota; class Alphaproteobacteria; order Rhodobacterales; family Rhodobacteraceae; genus Tabrizicola. The sequence continues at coordinate 7,449 of JBKDYO010000279.1, read as the reverse complement.
AAGGGGAAGCTCCTGCCCGGCGCGGATGAGGTTTCCGTTGAGGTCCAGAAGCGCCAACTCGCGCATGCCCCATGGTTTGTCTGCGGCGCGTTCCAGCCGAGGGATGCCGGTGGACGGCAGGTTGAGCGCAGCCCATTCGGCGTCAAGCGTGTTGACATCGGAGGGGCGCAGATAGGCTCCGTGGTCGTTCGTTTCAGGGTCAAGGCCCGGGTGGTGGAAGAAATGCACTTCGGCCCCTTCACGCTTTTGCAGCAGGTATTCGGCGTCGGCATAAACCGTGTGGAAGCCGAGCCGCTGCCAGAACGCCTCGGTCGCGGCGATGTCGCGGGAGGGGAGGATGGGCGAGAGTTTTTCCAGCATCGCCGTCACTCCGGGAAATGGCTGGTGATGATGAACATCACGGTGCCGACGAGGGTCACGACAAAGGACCAGGTGTAGGCCCAGAGGAAGAAGGGCTGCATCAGCATCACCACGCCAAGCGCGATGAGGATGGTGGCAAGCATCTCCCAGGGGCCGCGGCGAAGGCGGAGGAGACCGTTAAGGAAGGACATTGCTGCGCTCCGGTGGGGCCGAAGTGTTTTCGGCGAAAGTTCTTCTGGCGCGGGTCATTTGCGGACGGCTCCGAAGGTGATCCCGCGCAGGAGGTGCTTGCGGAGGAGAATGGTGAAGATCATCACGGGCAGCAGGAACAGGGTCGCACCGGCGGCCACGGCGGGCCAGTCCTGACCGCCGACGCCGATGATCGTCGGGATGAACGGGGGGGCGGTCTGGGCGTTGCCGGAGGTGAGGAGGACCGCGAAGGCGTATTCGTTCCAGGCGAAGATCAGGCAGAAGATCGCGGTCGAGGCGATGCCGGTCGCGGCCTGGGGCAGGACCACTTTGCGGAAGGCCTGAAAGCGGGTGTAGCCGTCGATCAGCGCCGCCTCTTCGTATTCGCGGGGGATCTCGTCGATGAAGCCTTTCAGAAGCCAGACCGCGAGCGAAATATTCACCGCCGTGTAAAGGAGGATCATGCCGAGATGCGTGTCCGACAGGCCAAGCTCGCGGTACATGAGGTAGATCGGGATCGCGACGGCGATGGGGGGCATCATCCTTGTGGAGAGGATGAAGAAGAGGAGGTCATCCTTCAGCGGCACCTTGAAGCGGCTGAAGGCATAGGCGGCCAGGGTGCCGAGGATGATCGACAGCGCGGTCGAGCCGAAGCCGATGATGACCGAATTCATGAAGCGCTCGCCGAACCGGCTGGGGCCGGTGATGATCGTGCCCTGACGGCGGGCGATTTCTTCCATCAGGCCCTGCGGCGGGGGCAGGGTTTCGAGTTCGGATACGGCGGGGCGGGTGCGGGTGGTGAAGAGGTTGACGTAGCCCTCGACCGTCGGGTCGAAGAAGACCTTCGGCGGGTAGGAGATCGAGTCCGGCCCGGTCTTGAAGCTGGTGGAGATGATCCACACGAGCGGCAGGAGCGTGATGATCGTGTAGAGGGTGACCAGAAGACCCGCGCCCCATTTCGAGGCCTTCGAGGGTTCGGTGACGGAATAGGCGCTCATCTCAGCGTTCCTTCACTTTATTGAGCGCCTTCACGTAGATCGAGGCGAGACCGAAGACGGTGACGAAAAGGATGATCGCGTAGGCTGAGGAATAGCCGGTGCGCCATTTCTCGAAGGCCTCGCGCTTGAGGTCGATCGAGGTGAGGAGCGTTTCGTCCCCCGGTCCGCCGCCAGTAAGGAGGTTGACCATGTCGAACATCTTGAAGTTCTCGATCCCGCGGAAAAGGACGGCGAGCATCAGGAACGGCAGCACCATCGGCACGGTGATCGTCCAGAACTGCCGCCACTTCGAGGCGCGGTCCACCTCGGCAGCCTCATAGATGTAATCGGGGATCGACCGCAGACCGGCGAGGCAGATCAGCATCACGAAGGGCGTCCACATCCAGGTGTCGACGATGATGATCGACCAGGGGGCCAACCCGCCGGGGCCAAGCATCGAGAAACTGGAGGCGGGGATGCCAGTGAAGAATTCGACGATGTAGTTCACCATGCCGATCTGCGGCTGGTAGAGGAAGGTCCAGAAGTTGCCGACAACGGCAGGGGACAGCATCATCGGGACCACGATCAGCGTAGTCAGCAGATCGTTGCCCTTGAATTTGCGGTTGATCAGCCAGGCGAGGGTGAAACCGATGATCACTTGCAGCGCGATGGTCCAGATCAGGAAATGCGCGGTCGTGGTCATGTTCGACCAGATGTCTTCGTCGGTCAGGATCCGCGTGTAGTTGCGAATGCCGACCCACTTCACCTCGGCATTGGGCTTGTTCGCGGCATAGTTGGTGAAGGAAAGCCGAATGGTCCAGATCAGCGGGAAGATGTTGATCGCGAGCAAGAGGAAGATCGTGGGGGCCACGAAGATCCAGGCGATGGCGCGGTCTGACAGGCCGCGGGCCTTCTTCGCAAGGGATGGGGGGGTCGCCCGCGCAAGTCGGTCAATGGGGGTCGTGGCCATGTCGGGGGTCCTTGAAGGCGGGTGCGCCGATGATCGGCGCACCCCCGGGTAGGTTCAGAGCTTGCCTTCGTCCATGAAGACTTCGGTCCAGTCGGCAATCAGGCCGTCCAGAGCCTCTTTCGCGGTGCCGTTGCCGGCAACGACATAGTCATGGATGCGGGACTGCGACGCCTGGAGGAGCGACGCATAGCTCGGCTCGGCCCAGAAGTCCTTCACGATGGCCATCGAGTCAAGGAAGGTCTGCGCATAGGGCTGGCTGGTCGCGAAGCTCGGGTCTTCGACCACGGCGCGGAGGCAGGAGAAGCCGCCCATCGTCCACCACTTCTGCTGCACGTCCTGCTGGGCGAACCATTTGATGTAAGCCAGCGCCCCGTCCATGTTGTCGGTGTTGGCGACGACGCTGATGCCCTGGCCGCCCAATTGGGCGAATTTCTCGCCGCCCGGACCTGCGGGGTTCACGAGGTAGCCGGTCTTGCCGCCGCCGACGTTGGGGTCAACCTCGAAGCCGGGCCAGGTGAAGGCGAAGTTCATCTGCATCGCGACCTGGCCGGATTTGTAGGCGTCGATGCCTTCGCCCATGTAGGTGTTCGAAGTGCCGGGGGCGACGCAGCAATCATAGAGCGACTTGTAGAACTCAAGGCCCGCAACGGCGCCTTCAGAGTTCACGAAGCCTTCCATGTCATAGGGCTTTTCCGGGTTGTCGTATTTGAAGCCGAAGGAATAGAGGACATCCATCGCGCCCATGGTGATGCCTTCGGACCCACGCTCGGTGTAGATCGAGGCGCCGTAGACCGTCTTGCCGTCGATGTCGCGGCCCTGGAAGAACTCGGCGACTTCCTTCAGTTCGGCCATGGTGGCCGGGGGTGTCAGGTCGCGGCCGGTCTTTTCCTTGAAGGCGGCCATGATTTCCGGACGTTCGAACCAGTCCTTGCGGTAGGTCCAGCCGACCACGTCGCCGAAGGCGGGCAGCGACCAGTAGTTCGGGGTGTTCTTCGGCCATTCCGAATAGCCGGTCACCGTGGCGGGGACGAAGGCGTCCATCGAGATGCCTTCCTTGTCGAAGAAGTCGTTCAGCTTGACGTACCAGCCGTTCTCGGCCGCGCCGCCGATCCACTGGCTGTCGCCGATCATCAGGTCGCAGAGCTGGCCGCCCGAGTTCAGTTCGTTCAGCATCCGGTCGGCAAAGTTGGGCCACGGGACGAACTCGAAGGTCATCTTGGTGCCCGACTGGGCTTCGAAGTCCTTCGAAAGCTCGACAAGCGCGTTCGCCGGGTCCCATGCGGCCCAGCAGAGGGTCAGTTCACTGGCCTGGGCATTGGCCTGAGCGGCCCAAACCAGCCCAAGCGCCGCGGTTGCGGCGAGTGTCTTCCGATTCATGTAGTCCTCCCGATGTGATGATGGCGGACCCGTGCGGATGCCGGGCCTTCTTGGATTGCCGTCACCATAGACCTCGCAGCGGGATGCTGGCAAGCATTTTTGAGGTGCGTACCTCATTTTGGTGCGACAGCCTGTTTCAAAGCGATTTGAGCAGGGGCTCAGGCGGCGGCTTCGGTGGTGTCGGAGCCCGAATCGAGCGAAACGTCGGGCCGGGGCGGCAGGTTCTCGCGCAGGACGATCTCGATTCGAATCTGCTCTTGCCCTGCGTCCAGGGGCAGGTTGTCGGCCTTGGCGCGCAGCACGCGCAGCGTCGATCTTGCAAGGTGGCCAAGGTTCTGAGTGATGACGGCCGTGATCTCTCCGCCCTCCAGCGCCTTGCGGGCATGGGGGGTAAGCTCGTGGCAGATCACGGTCAGCTTGCCGGAAATTCCCAGATCCTCAAGGGCTTGCGTCAGGGCGCGCTGACCGTCGCCCATGGAGTAGATCCCGCGGGCGTCGGGCACATTGGCCAGCATCTCGGTCACGACCTGGCGCAGGGTCCGGCCCGAGCCGTGGGTTTCGAGCGACTGCAGCACCTCGATTCCCGGGAAGTCGCGCAGCATCACCTCGTCAAATCCACGACGGCGTTCGACCATGTCGCGGGCCAGAAGCGATGAGCCGAGGACCAGAACTTGCCCCGGCCCACCGCCGAGAAACCGGCCCATCAGCACGCCCGCCGTCCGGCCAGCGGCGCGGTTGTCGATGCCGATGAAGTGGTCGCGCCCGGTGTTCGGCAAATCCGAGACCAGAGCCACAACCGGCAGGCCCCGGGCGCGCAGGCCCCGCACGGCGTCGCGCAGGACCGGGGTTTCCGGTGCCATCAGGGCCACGCCCGCATAACCGCTGTCGGGCAACCGCGACAGAAGGGCTGCCAAGGCGTGCGGGTCCTCGGGCGGAAAACGGTGGAGGTTCAGTTCGATCCGGGTGGTCGCAGCGACCTGCCCTGCGTCGGTCAGGGCCTGCGCAAGGGATTGAACGAATTGGCTTTCCGTGTCAGGCAGGACTGCGGCCATCCGGTAAGACCGGCTGCGCGCGAGGTTTGCTGCGGTCAGGTCGCGGACATAGCCCAGCCGCGCGATCGCGTCGTTCACGGCCTTGATCGTCTTCTCGCGCACCCCGGGCCGCGCGTTCAGAACCCGGTCCACGGTTGCAAGGCTGACCCCGGCCTCGCGCGCGATATCGTTGACTGTTGGCCGCATGACGGAGCTTTCGGTTCCTTTCCGCGGACTATCGGGCTGCCCTTGATGTACGTCAATCAGCATTTCGGCGAAGGTCGAACGGGAAAACCCTTCCCGGCAGGGGGAGAACGGGTGCATCCTTGCCAAAAAGGGGAGAGGGACAAATGCGGACAGTTCTGCTGTTTGGCGACAGCAACACCCATGGCACGGTTCCGATGCCGGATCTGGGCTTTTCCGAACGCTTCGGGCGTGAGGAGCGTTGGCCGGGCCGGCTGCGGCGGCTGTTGCCGGATTGGGAGGTGATCGAAGAGGGTCATCCGGGCCGCACAACCGTGCATGACGATCCGGTGGAAGGCGCGCATCGCAACGGCTTGACGGTACTGCCTGCCCTTCTGGAAAGCCACCGGCCGCTGGATGTGGTTGCGGTGATGCTGGGGACCAACGACCTGAAGGAACGTTTTTCGGTCAATGCCGGGGACATCGCGCATTCGCTTGAGCGGCTGGCCCGGGTGATCCTTGCCTCGGGTGCGGGGCCGGGGAACAGTGCGCCGGGGGTGCTGCTGGTGGCGCCGCCGCCGATCATCGAGGTTGGCTGCCTTGCGGGCATGTTCGCGGGCGGGGCGGCGAAGTCGGCGAGGTTGGCTGCCGAGATTGCGGCTGCAGCCAAGCGGGCGGGGGTCGCTTTCCTTGATGCCGGGCAGGTGGTCAAGGTCTCGCCCATCGACGGCATCCACTATGACGCCGAGGCGAATCCGGTTCTGGCAGAGGCCTTTGCGACCGCGATCCGGACGCATTTCCCCGTGTGATGTCGGATTTTCGCTGGCAAGGGGGGACCGGCGCGCGCAAAGTCGCGGCAGGAGGTGCCCCATGACCCAGCACGATCCCTCGCTCGCCATTGCCGAGCTGCGCGCCAATGTCTCGGTGCCGTTCGAGCGGGCGCATGCCATGCCGAAGTCGGTCTATACCTCGGCGGCCTTCGCCAAGGCCGAGGAGGAGCATATCTTCGCGCGTGAGTGGTTGTGCGCGGGGCGCGCGGATGCCCTGCCGAACCCGGGCGACTATCTGACGATGACCATCGCCGGAGAGCCAGTAATCATCCTGCGCGATCGCGAAGGCGTGTTGCGCGGCATGTCGAACGTCTGTCGCCATCGGATGAGCACGCTGCTGGAGGGCCGGGGGAACGTGCGGTCGATCGTCTGCCCTTATCACGCCTGGACGTACAATCTGGACGGCTCGCTTCGGGGTGCCCCGGCGATGGCGCGGAACGAGGACTTCTGCAAGGAGGACGTGAAGCTGCCCGCCGTCCGGGTCGAGGATTGGCAGGGCTGGATCATGGTCACCCTGTCGCCCGACGCGCCGCCGGTGGCCGAGAGGCTGGCGGGGGTGGAAAAGCTGGTCGGGCATTTGCCGATGGCCGACTACCGCGAGGTCTTCCGCGAGGAGTTCCGCTGGGACACCAACTGGAAGGTCCTGGCCGAGAATTTCATGGAAAGCTACCACTTGCCGGTCTGCCATGCCGGGACCATCGGGGGCGCGTCCGACCTGAACCAGATGGAATGTCCCGAGGGGGAAGAGGCGTTCAATTACCATTGGATCGTGAAGAACGACCTGGTGCCGCTGGCTTTGGCGCATCCGACGAACACAGTGCTGCAGGGCGATGACCGGCGGATCACCTGGTTGCTGGCGATCTACCCCGCGCTGCTGATCACCCTGACGCCGGGTTACTTCTGGTATCTGAGCCTCACGCCGGACGGGCCGGGCTCGGTCCGGGTGCTTTTCGGCGGCGGGATGAGTGCCGAGTGGATGGCGGACCCCGAGGCCGAGGCGCACCTTGCGAAGGTGAAGGCGCTCTTGGATGACGTGAACGTCGAGGACAAGGGCTGCGTGGAGCGGGTCTGGCAGGGCTTGTGCGCGGGGATGTCGTCTCCGGGAGCGCTCAGCCATCTGGAGCGACCGAACTACGATTTCGCCCGCTATATCTCCGGCCGGATGCCGGGGGCTTGACCTTCCGGCGCGCGGCGTCACCTATCCGCGCATGACCAAGCACGCCCTGATCGTGGCCCATGGCCAACCCTCTGACCCCCGTCCCGCTGGGGCCGCTTTGGAGGCTTTGGCGGCGAAGGTGCAGGCGCTGCTGCCGGGGTGGGCCGTTGGGGCGGCGACGCTGGCCGAAGAGGGCGCGATTGCGCGGGCCGTGGCGGGGCTGCCGGGTGGCGTGGTCTTCCCGATGTTCATGACGGGGGGCTGGTTTACCAAGGTGCAGATCCCGAAACGGCTGGCCGAAGCGGGGGCCGAGGGCTGGACCGTGCTGGAGCCGTTCGGCTGTGATCCTGCCGTGCATGACCTCTGCGTGGACATC
>JBKDYO010000278.1:0-3135 GCA_046305855.1 Paracoccaceae bacterium | reverse complement strand
GGCCTATGCCAGCCGCTGGGGTGTCAAGGCGGGCGAGCGGACCGCCGTCTTCACGAATAACGACGATGGTCTGCGTACCGCCCTGGACCTGCAAGCCAAGGGCGTTGATGTGGTCGCCGTGATCGACAGCCGCGAGGGAGGCGACCTCCTCCCCGGCATTCGTCATCTCCGCGGTGCCGACGTCATCGATACCTCAGGAAAGCTGGGCTTAAGCTCGATTACCGTCCGTCAAATGAACGGCCGTTCGGAAACAATCGCCGTTGATGCCCTCGGTGTCTCCGGCGGCTGGAACCCGAATGTGAACATCCACTCACATCACCGCTCGCGTCCGGTCTATGACGAGACAATCGCCGCCTTCGTCCCCGGAAAGGACGGCCCCCCCGGCCTTCTCGTCGCGGGTGCAGCTGCGGGCCAGATGTCCACCCACGCTGCCCTCAAGACCGGGCGCGACGCCGCCCTCGCCGCGCTGGACCTGACCACTGCCCCCGACCTGCCGCAGGCCGAGGACGCGCCCACCCGCATCTCGCCGGTCTGGCACGTCGCCCACGGTAAGGGCCGCGCCTGGATCGACCAGCAGAACGACGTCACCGTGAAGGACATCAAGCTGGCGAAGCAGGAGAACTTCACCTCGGTGGAGCATCTCAAGCGCTACACCACGCTGGGCATGGCGACCGACCAGGGCAAGACCGGCAACGTCATCGGCCTTGCGATCATGGCCGAGCTGACCGGCCGGTCCATCCCTGAAACCGGCACCACGATCTACCGCCCGCCCTACACCCCCGTCGCGATGGGCACCCTCGCCGGCCGCTCCAGAGGCAAGGAGTTCAAACCCTTCCGTCTGACCCCCAGCCACCACTGGGCCAAGGAACAGGGCGCGATCTTCGTCGAGGTTGGCAACTGGCTCCGCACCCAGTGGGTCCCGAAGGCGGGCGAAACCGAATGGCGCCAGTCGGTCGATCGTGAGGTCCTGGCGACCCGCAAGTCCGTCGGCATCTGCGACGTCACTACCCTGGGCAAGATCGACATCCAAGGCACCGATGCGGGGGCCTTCCTCGATAAAGTCTACGCCAACACCTTCTCCACCCTCGCCGTAGGCAAGTGCCGCTACGGGTTGATGCTGCGCGAGGACGGGATCGTCTTCGACGACGGCACCACCGCGCGGATGGGCGAGAACGAATACGTCATGACCACCACCACGGCCAACGCCGTGACCGTCTTCCGCCACCTCGAATTCTGCCGCCAGTGCCTTTGGCCGGACATGGATGTCCAGCTCATCTCGACCACCGAAGCCTGGGCGCAGTTTTCCGTCGCCGGTCCCAACGCGCGGAACCTGCTGACAAAAATCGTCGATCAGGACATCTCCGACGCCGCCTTCCCCTACATGGGCGCTGCCAACATCACCGTCGGCGGCCTGCGTGCCCGCCTCTTCCGGATCAGCTTTTCCGGCGAACTGGCCTATGAGATCGCCGTCCCCACGCGCTACGGCGACGCCCTCCTGCGCGAGATGCTAGCGAAGGGCGCGGAGTACGACCCGATCGTCTACGGCACCGAAGCCCTGGGCGTCATGCGGATCGAAAAGGGCCACGTCGCGGGCGGCGAGCTGAACGGCCAGTCCACCGCGCTCAACATGGGTCTTGGCAAGATGGTGTCGAAGAAGAAGGACTCCATCGGCATGGTCCTTAGCCAACGCGAAGGCCTGACGGACGAAACCGGCTACCGCCTCGTCGGCGTCAAACCCGTGGACCTGCAAGCGAAGCTTACCGCAGGCAGCCACTTCCTGGAAAAGGGCGCAGAGCCGGTCGCCGCAAACGATGGCGGCTGGCTGACCTCGAAGGTCTACTCGCCGCATCTGGGCTGCGACATCGCCCTTGGCTACCTGAAAGCAGGCGACAAGAAGATCGGCCAGCGGATGCGGATCGTGAACCTCCTCGCGGGCCTCGATACCGAGGTCGAGATCATCTCGCCCCACATGTTCGACCCGGAAGGAGTGCGCCTCCGTGGCTAGTCTTCAGTCCCTTACCGCGCTGGGCAAGCGCGACGCGACGACCGTCACCCACGGCCCGCTGACCATCAGCGAACGCACCGACGTCGCCCTCGCCTCAGTCGCTGCCCGCAAGGGCCGGATGGCCGACCTCGCTAAAGCCGCAGAAGCGGCAGGCGTCCCGCTGCCTGCACCAGCGACCCATCAGCAAGGCATGCCTTACAGCGCCTTCTGGACCGCGCCCGAGATGTGGTTCGTCGAGGCCCCCTACGCGACGCACGAACCGATCGCCGATCTGCTGAAAACCGCTCTGGGCGACACCGCAAGCATCACCGAACAGACCGACGCTTGGGTCGCCTTCGACCTTGCGGCCCCCGATCTGACGCCGATCCTGGAACGGCTCTGCAACGTGGATTTCTCCAATGTCCCAACCGGTTACGCGACCCGCACCATGATGGAGCACCTCGGCGTCTATCTCATCAAGCACGGTCCGGACAAAACCCGCCTTTACGGCCCCCGCTCCAGCGCCGAAAGCCTGCTGCACGCCTTGGAAACCGCCGCCCATTCGGTCTTCTAGCGTCAGACTTGCCTGACGTCATGTTTCCCGGTAGTGAAATCACATGTAGTGGTTACACCCGGGACCCTTGCCCATGTCAGACGGCGACACCATTCCAGCCCTTCCGCGCGGCAAGCCTGCTTTTGATCAGGACCCACACCGCCTGCGCGAGATCACCGAGCGCAACCTCGAAGCCGCCATCGGACGCGAGGTCCGCAACTTCCGCCGCCAGCAGGGCATGACCGTGGCCGACCTGGCGAACGTCACCGGCCTCTCCATCGGAATGCTCTCGAAGATCGAGAACGGCAACACTTCGCCGTCGCTGACCACGCTGCAGGTCCTGAGCCACGCCTTTTCGGTTCCCGTCACTGCCTTCTTCAAAAGCTACGAAGAACGTCGCGAGGCGCAGCATGTCCGCGCGGGCGAGCATGTGGAGATCGAACGCCGTGGCACCCGCGCCGGGCACCAGTACAATCTCCTCGGCCATATCGGCTCGAACAACTCCGGCGTCGTGGTTGAACCCTACATCATCACGCTGACCACCGAATCCGACACCTTCCCAGCCTTCCAGCACGAGGGGCTTGAACTCCTCTACATG
>JBKDYO010000277.1:0-3030 GCA_046305855.1 Paracoccaceae bacterium | reverse complement strand
TTTCAGCCAACCCTCGTCGGTCAGCGTCGCAGCCGTGGCGTCGGGCCGGTTGTGATAGCCCGGCATCACCTGCGGCCCCCGCACCCAAAGCTCGCCCTCGGCCCCTTCCGCCACATCCTGCCCCGTCAACGGATCGACGATGCGGAACTCGGTCGAAGCCACCGCCACCCCGATCGCCCCGGGCACCGACGTCGCGAAAGGCACGCCATGGCTCACCGGGCTCATCTCGGTCATGCCGTAGCCCTGCCGCGCCTGCACCCCGGTTCGCCGCGTCACCGCCTCGGACAACTCCGCGCTCAGTGGCGCCGCCCCCGACACCAGCTGCTTGACCGGTGAAAGGTCGAACTTGTCGACCAGAGGATGCTTTGCCAGCGCCACCGCCACCGGTGGCGCGATGAACATCGTCGGCGTCGCGTGGCGGCTGCACAGCGTCAGGAACAGCTCCAGATCGAACCGCGGCATGGTCACCACCGTCCCGCTTGTCGCCAGATAGACATTCATCAGCACGGTCTGGCCGTAGATGTGGAAGAAGGGCAGGAAGGCCACCACCCTGTCGCCGGTCCGCACCTGAAAGCAGGTCTGGCACTGCTCGACATTCGCCACGAGATTCCGGTGCGTCAGCCGCACCCCCTTGGGCAGCCCCGTCGTCCCGCTGGAATAGGGCAGCACCGCCACATCCACCGCCGCATCAACCGGCACCTGAGCGGCCAGCGGTTCCCCCATCAGCGCCGCCAGCGGCGTGGCCCCCTCAGCCTCACCCATCACGACGATCTCGATCCCCTCCGCCGCGGCCCGGGCGGTTTCCAGAAAGGCCGGGATCGTCACCAAGAGCTTCGCCCCGGAATCCTTCAGCTGATGCGCAACTTCGGGCGCTGTGTAGGTCGGATTGATCGTAGTGACGGTCGCCCCGGCAAAGGCCACACCGTGAAAGACCACCGCATATTCCGGCAGGTTCGGCGCCAGGATCGCGACCACGTCGCCCTTGCCGATCCCCCGCGCCTTCAGCCCCCCCGCAAGCCGCCGGATCCCCGCCTCCAGCGCCCCGGCGGTGACTTCGCGGCCCGTAGGCCCGTCGATCATCGCCACCCGGTCCGGGTCTCCGACCAGCCCGCGCAGGACCCGCTCGGTAATGCTCTCGCCAGTCAGGGTGATCGGCGGATAGGGACTTCTGTAGATCATGGCATCCTCCCCTGGATGGGCGAGGATACCACGATTTCAGCCGGAAAGTTTCACCCCAACGCGTCGTTGCAACGCTGGCAGGTGCCGGGGTGCTTGTGCGTGCCGACGTCCGGCAGCACGCGCCAGCAGCGTTCGCATTTCTCGCCCTTGGCCGGCTCGAACACCACCGCCACCTGCGGCACATCGGCCAGTGCAAAGGCCCCCTCCGGCACCGGTTTCGTCGACAGCCAGACGCAAGAGGTGATGCAGACCTCCTCGAAGGTCACGGTCTCCAGAAGCGCCATCATCTCCGGCGTGACGAACACCTCAGGTGCTGCTTCTAGGCTGGAGCCGATCACCTTCGCCGTCCGCTGTACCTCCAGCGCCCCTGTCACCACCCGGCGCACGTCGCGGATCGTCTCCCACTTCTTCGCCAACGCCTCATCGCGCCAAGCCTTCGGGGTTTCCGGGAAGTCCACCAGATGGACCGAAGACTCCTCGCCCGGGAACCGCTCCAGCCAGACCTCTTCCATCGTGAAGACCAAGACCGGCGCAAGCCAGGTCGTCAGCCGGTGGAACAGGATGTCCAGCACCGTCCGGCAGGACCGGCGGGTCAGGCTGCTGGGCGCGTCGCAGTACAGCGAGTCCTTGCGGATATCGAAATAGACCGCCGACAGGTCGCTGGTGCAGAAGGTGAACAGCTTCTGGAACACGCCCTGGAAGTCGTACTTCGCATAGCCCTCACGGACCTCGGTATCCAGTTCAGACAGCCGATGCAGCACCCAGCGCTCCAGCTCTGGCATCTGGGCCACATCCACCCGCTCTGCCTCTGTGAACCCGCTCAGCGCCCCCAGCATGTAGCGCATGGTGTTGCGCAGGCGGCGATAGCTGTCGGCGACCCCCTTCAGGATCTCCTTCCCGATCCGCAGGTCCACCGTGTAGTCCGACTGCGCCACCCAAAGCCGCAGGATATCCGCCCCGTACTCACCGATCACCTCTTGCGGCGCGGTCGTGTTGCCAAGCGATTTGGACATCTTCATGCCCTTCTCGTCCAGCGTAAAGCCGTGCGTCAGCACCCCGCGATACGGCGCGCGTCCCTTGGTCCCGCAGGCCTGCAGCATCGAGGAATGGAACCACCCGCGATGCTGGTCGGTGCCCTCCAGATACAGGTCCGCAAGGCCATCCGGCGACCCATCCTCACGGTCGCGCAGCACGAAGGCATGGGTCGAGCCAGAGTCGAACCACACATCCAGAACGTCGTAGACCTGTTCATAATCCTGCGGATTCACGATGCCTTCCAGCACCCGCTCCTTGAATCCTTGCACATACCAAACATCAGCACCCTCGGCCTCGAACGCCGCCTTGATCCGCGCGTTGACTTCCGCGTTGCGCAAAAGGAAGTCCGTGTCTGTCGGCAAGGCCCCCTTCTTCACGAAACAGGTCAGCGGCACGCCCCAGGCCCGCTGCCGGGAAAGCACCCAATCCGGGCGAGCCTCGATCATCGAATGCAGACGGTTCCGCCCGGTCGAGGGCGTCCACTCCACCAGCTGATTGATCGAATTCAGCGCCCGCGTCCGGATTGTCTGACCATAGGTCGACATCCCGTCGTCCAGCGCCCGGTCAATGGCAACGAACCACTGCGGTGTGTTCCGGTAGATCACCGGAGCCTTCGACCGCCAGCTGTGCGGATAGGAATGCTTCAACTTCGCCTTGGCAAAGAGCGCGCCGGAATAGGCCAGCTGCTTGATGACCGACACATTCGCCGGCCCCTCCTTGCCGTCCGGAGTGATGATGTGCTGCCCACCGAACAAGGGTAGGTTGGCCCGATACGATCCATCCGCCTCGACGTTGTAGGTCATCGGCAGCCCGAAC
>JBKDYO010000276.1:0-15353 GCA_046305855.1 Paracoccaceae bacterium | reverse complement strand
GTGCTGGAACTGATCCGCGACGTCCGCGCCCGCGGCATCCCGATCATCCTGATCAGCCACAACATGCCGCATGTGTTCGAGGTCGCCGACCGCATCCACATCCACCGGCTTGGCCGCAGGCTCTGCGTCATCAACCCGAAGGACTACACGATGTCGGACGCCGTGGCCTTCATGACCGGCGCAAAGCTGCCGGAAGGCGTGACCGAGCCGGTCTGACACGCGACAGGGTGTGGTATACCGGACTAGGAGACAGTCGCCAAAAGGCCGACTGTCTCTTTGCTTTTAAGGCGCTCCTTTTAAAGACCTTTTTTTCATGACGGAGAGAATTGATGAAGAACTCGATAGAGTTTTGGCATGACGTTTGCATGGAAGTCGTCCGCCGCGACTTCTCGAAGAAACCGGACGGCTCTGCGGCAAAGCCGGACCAAGGCGGCCCGACCCGCACCTCCCGCGCCTTGGCCATCGCCCACCTGGCGATGCATGACGCTTATTTCGGGACGTCCAACCCGTCCGATACCTATCTGCAAAGGAAAGGGGTCGGGCTTCCGCCCCCAATGGCCCCGATCAGTCTGGACAGCGCCATCGGGACGGCTGCGGCGGTCTGCCTTCTGTCCGTCTATCCCAGCCATCAGGCCTATATCAACCGCATGTCGGCGATCTTCCTCGACGCCAATCCCGATCCGGTGGCGCGCGACAACGGCCATCGCTACGGCGATGCGATTGCCCATCGCCTGATGTCGCTGCGGGCAAATGACGGCTCGGGTGCAGCAATGGGATATCGTCCCTCCACGGCCTACGGTCGCCACCGCGAAGACCCCTACAACGCGGGGCAGGGCTTTCTGAGCCCGCACTGGGGGTCGGTTACGCGCTTCTGCACCTCGGCGCATGTCCCGCTGGTCGCCCCCCCGGGCTACAATACGCCCGACTACCTGACCGACCCCGACTACAGCGCCGACTATGAGGAAGTGAAGACCCTCGGCGCGCTGACCAGTTCTACCCGCACTGCGGAAGAACAGATGATCGGCTACTACTGGGGCTATGATGGCGCCAACGAGATTGGCGTGCCGCCCCGGCTTTACAACCAGGTCGCACGCGCCTGGCTGGACAAGCACCATTTCGGGAAGGTGCCAGAGGCGGTCAAGCTCTTGGCGATGATCAACGCCGGCATGGCCGATGCCGGAATCGACGCCTGGCACTGGAAGTACCACTACAACCTCTGGCGTCCGGTGATCGGCATTCGCGAAGCAAGCCACGCTACCGGTCCTCAGGCTGCAGGCGCCTCCAATGCAACCGTTACGGACGGTACCGCAACTGGCGATCCGTTCTGGAAACCCCTTGGCCTGCCCCAGACCAACCAGCCCGAACTGCAGGGATTTGGCGCAACCCCGTCCTTCCCGGCATATCCGTCGGGCCACGCCACCTTCGGCGCGACGCTCTTTCAGATCATGCAGCGGTTCTCGGGCAAACCGGAACTGACCCTGGCGAATGTTCTGGCGGCATCCACACCTGGTGCGGCCGTTGGCGGTCAAAGCTTCGATTTCGTCTCGGACGAACAGGACGGCAAATCGATCGATGCCGATGGCTCGGTTCGGACCCGGCATGTGCGCACCTACCGCAATTTTGCGCGTCCGATCTGGGAAAACGCGATCAGTCGCGTCTACATCGGCGTCCATTGGCGCTTTGACGGGATGCCCGTCACGGACGTTCCCGGCAAGGAATATGGCGGTGTGCCACTTGGGCTGACGATCGGAAAGGAAACCTTCGACTTCTTCAACTGATCCGGTTCCGGGCAAGCCGACCCCGTTGGCTGCCCGGCCAGCCTCTGACATCGGCTCCGCGCTGGCAACGGCGCGGAGCCTTCTGTCATGGCCGACCCTCCGCTGCGACAGTTTATCCGGCCTTGCGGGTCGAATACTGGTCTGACGCCTCTTGCACCCCGTGCGATCGACCATAAACTACGCTAGGCCCGCCGCGACGCAACTTGCGCACCAGAACGCCACCGCCACGACGAGGATACTGCCCTGATGTCCCTAGCCCTGATCGTGGCCCTGCCCTTCCTCGGCGCGGTGCTGCCCGGTCTTGCGATCCGCGCTGGGCGCAATGCTGCCGCGACGGCCACCGGGGCGGTCACGCTTCTGGCCTTCCTGCTGCTGCTGTCCCACGCCCCCGCCGTCTTGCGGGGCGAGGTGATCCAGACCCGGATCGAGTGGCTCCCCGCGCTTGGCCTGAATGCCAATTTCTTCCTCGACGGGCTTGGCCTTCTGTTCGCGGGCCTGATCCTTGGCATCGGTCTTCTGATCATCCTCTACGCCCGGTTCTACCTCGCGAAGGCCGACCCGATGGGGCAGTTCTTCAGCTATCTCCTCCTGTTCCAAGGCGCGATGGTGGGGATCGTCCTGTCCGACAACATCCTTCTCTTGCTGATCTTCTGGGAGCTGACGTCGCTCTCCTCCTTCCTTCTCATCGGCTACTGGAAGCACTTGCCCGAAGGCCGCCAGGGCGCCCGCATGGCGCTGGCCGTCACCGGGGGCGGCGGCCTTGCGATGATCGCGGGAATGCTGATCCTGGGCAACATCGCGGGCAGCTATGACCTGACCGTGATCCTTGAAAACAAGGACGCGATCCAGGCCTCGGACTGGTATCTCCCCGCGCTGATCCTGATCCTTCTCGGCGCCTTCACCAAATCGGCGCAGTTCCCGTTCCACTTCTGGCTGCCCCACGCGATGGCCGCACCGACGCCGGTCTCGGCCTATCTCCACTCCGCCACCATGGTGAAGGCGGGCCTGTTCCTGATGGCCCGCATGTGGCCAGTGCTGGCGGGCACGCCCGAATGGTTCTGGATCGTCTCGACCACCGGCCTGATCACCATGGTGATGGCCGCCAAGATCGCGCTCTTCAAGGACGACCTGAAGGCACTGCTGGCCTTTTCGACCGTTAGCCACCTTGGCCTCATCACCATGCTTCTGGGCTTCGGCACCAAGGCCGCCGCGACAGTCGCGGTCTTCCACATCATCAACCACGCCACCTTCAAGGCTGCGCTCTTCATGACCGCCGGGATTGTCGACCACGAGGCGCATACCCGCGACCTCCGCCGTCTGGGCGGCTTGCGCACCTTGATGCCCATCACATTCGGCATCGCGCTTCTGGCCAGCCTCTCCATGGCCGGGATCCCGCCGCTGAACGGGTTCCTCTCCAAGGAACTGATGCTTGAGGAAGCCGCCCACACCCTCTGGCTGACCCCCTGGGCGATGGGCGTTCTTGCCACCATCGGCGCGATGCTGTCCGTCGCCTACAGCTTCCGCTTCCTTGCGCATGGCTTCCTTGGCCCGGTCCGCGAAGACTACCCGCACAAACCGCATGACCCCGGTTTCGGCCTCTGGGCTGCGCCCGGGTTTCTGGCCTTTCTGGTGGTCGTGATCGGCCTTTTCCCGATGGCGGCGGCGGCCTGGCTGGTGGACGTTGCTGCATCGGCCGTCACCGGGGATGCGGTCCGCGTCCACATCACGCATTGGCACGGGCTTTATGCCCCCGCGCTCTGGATGTCGCTTGCAGCGATCGGCGGCGGCCTCATGTGCCTTGGCGCCTACCCGCGCCTCCGCGCACTGTGGGATTGGGCCCCGCGCCCCGACGCCAAGCGCATCTTCGACGGTATTGTCGAGCCGCTGGCAGCCCTTGCCCGTTCTGTGACTGATGGGCTGCACAACGGCAGCTTCGGCCGCGCTCTGGTCTTTGCCGTCCTCGCCATCGCCGGGGCGTCGCTCTGGGCCTTCACCACCGGCACGCACGCCCCGGGCACCCGGGCCACCTTGCCCGCCGATCCGGTCGTGACCGGAGCCTGGGCGATCCTGATGGTCGCAGCGCTTGCCACACCCTTCCTGCACCGGTCCCGCGTCACCGCGCTGATCCTGACGGGCGTCGTCGGGCTGCTGATCGCGCCCCTCTTCATGCTGTTCTCCGCCCCCGACCTTGCGCTGACCCAGGTCTCGGTCGAGGTCGTGACGATCCTCCTGATGCTCCTCGCGCTGCACTTCCTGCCCAAGGACACCCCCGCCGAAAGCCCGCTGCCGCGCCGGCTGCGCGACGGGGCCATTGCCGGGATCGCCGGGCTTGGTATCGGCGCGCTGGCTTATGCGATGATGACAAGGGCCCCGGCCTTCGACCCGATCTCGCATTTCCACCTCGCGCAGTCGAAACCGGGTGCGGGCGGGACCAATGCCGTCAACACCATCATCGTCGACTTCCGCGGCTATGATACCTTCGGCGAGATCATCGTCCTCGGCATCGCCGCCCTCGTCATCTACGCGCTCTCCGAGTCCCTGCTGCGCAATTCCGCCGTGACCCAGCGCCTTGCCGCCCAACCGCGGCAGAAGGAATCCGGCGACCGCCACCCGATGATGCTGGTCGTCTCGACGCGGCTTCTTCTGCCAATGGCGATGATGGTCGGGGTCTACATCTACCTGCGCGGCCACAACCTGCCGGGCGGCGGCTTTGTTGCGGGCCTCGTTTTCGCGATCGCTTACCTGATGCAGTACATGGCCTCGGGCTACGACTGGTCCCACGCCCGCCAGCGCTTCGACCACCACGTTCTGATCGGCTGGGGCGTCCTCGTCGCCTCGCTGGCAGGCGTCGGGGCCTGGTTTATGGGCCTGCCGTTCCTCACCTCGGGCTACGAATACGTCCATCTCTGGCCGCTGGAGGAGTTTGAACTCGCCACCGCCGCGATCTTCGACCTTGGGGTCTTCCTCTGCGTCCTTGGCGCGGTGCTCCTGACGCTCGCCTCGCTGTCGCGCCTGGCCCTCCGGACCGGTGAACGCGCCAACACCCGCGCCTATGACACGGAAGGGGGCCGCTGATGGAGGCTTTGCTTGCCAGCGCCATCGGTCTTCTCACCACCGTGGGCATCTACCTCATGCTGCGCCTGCGGACCTTTCCGGTGATCCTGGGACTCACGTTCCTCAGCTACGCCGTCAACGTCTTCATCTTCGTCTCAGGTCGCCTCGCCGTGAACGCTGCCCCGATCATCGGCCAGGCCGAACCCTATGCCGACCCCCTGCCGCAAGCGTTGGTCCTGACCGCCATCGTGATCTCGTTCGGGATGACGGCGGTGATCATGATCATGGCCATCGGCGGCTACATCTCGGCCGGGCATGACCGGATCGACCTTGACCGCGAAGTCGGGGACCGCGAGGCCGGAGAATGAGCCACTGGATCATCGCCCCCATCGTCCTGCCCGCCATCGTCGCGGCGCTGACGATCATCGGCATGCGCGGCCAGCTTGCGCTGCAGCGGGTCGCCAGCGTCACGGCGATTCTTGCGCTGAACGCTATTGCCCTGTCGCTGCTCTGGTCCGCCGCCACCCATGGCCCCGAGGCCTATTTCCTCGGCGACTGGCCCGCCCCCTTCGGCATCGTCCTGATGCTGGACCGCCTGTCCGCCCTGATGGTCGCGCTTCTGGCCGGGCTGGCGCTGGCTTGCGTCCTTTATGCCATCGGGTCTGATTGGGACCGGAAGGGCGCGCATTTCCATCCGCTTCTGATGTTCCTACTGATGGGCATCGGAGGGGCCTTCCTCACCGGCGACGCCTTCAACCTGTTTGTGTTCTTCGAGGTCCTGCTCATCGCCTCCTACGGGTTGATGATCCATGGCGGAGGCTCGGCCCGCACCCGTGCGGGCATCCAGTACATCGCCTTCAACCTTGTCGGCTCCTCGCTCTTCCTCTTCGCGCTGGCCCTCCTCTACGGGGTCACCGGCACGCTGAACATGGCGGACCTCGCGGCCAAGCTGCCTGACCTGCCCGCTGGCGACGCCGCACTTCTGCGCGTCGCGGCCGTGATGCTGATCATGGTCTTCGCGATCAAGGGCGCGCTGGTGCCCCTCCAGTTCTGGCTCCCCGGCACCTATGCCAACGCCCCCGGAGTGGTCGCCGCCCTCTTCGCCGTGATGACCAAGATCGGCGCCTATGCCACCCTGCGCTTCGGCAGCCTCGTCTTCCCGCCCGAGCTTCCCGCCACCGGGGCACTTCTTCACGACCTGATCCAGCCCGCCGCGCTGGCCACCCTTGCGGTCGGATCGATCGGCGTGCTTGGTGCCACCACCCTGCCCCGGCTTGCGGCCTTTGCCGGCATCGCCTCGATGGGCACGGTCTTTCTTGCGATTTCGGCCTTCACGCCGCAAACGACCGCAGCCGCGCTGTACTACATCCTCCACTCCACCCTTGCGACCGCCGCGCTGTTTCTGGTCGCAGACCTCGTCGCCCGCCGCCGTGCCCATATTCGGCTGACCGATCCCGCCAGCTTCGTCCAGTCCGGCCTGATAGCAGCGCTTTACATGGCCGCCGCCATTGCGCTTGCGGGCATGCCGCCACTGTCGGGCTTCATCGGCAAGCTTCTGATCCTCGACGCCTTCCGCGCGGACGCCCCGCTGATCTGGAGCGCGATCCTCATCTCGTCCTTCCTGATGATCCTCGGCTTTGCGCGCGCAGGCTCGCAGCTCTTCTGGAAACCCTCCGAAGCCCCCCCGCCCGAAGGACCCGGCCCCGAACCTCTGGCCTTCGCCGCAACCTTCGCCCTGTTCGCCGCCCTTGCCGCCCTGACCATCTTCGCAGGTCCGGTGACAACGGCCCTGACCGCTACTGCCGAAAGCCTCTACGCCCCCGAGGGCTACATCGCCGCCAACCGGCTGGAGGCAACCCCGTGAAGCGCCTCTTCCCCCACCCCTTCCTCACCCTGACGCTGGTCGTCCTGTGGTTCCTCCTGGTGAACCAGTGGAAGATCGGCAGCCTGGTGATGGCGATCTTCCTCGGCACCGTGATCCCGCTTCTCACCTCCGTCTGGTGGCCCGACCGCCCAAGGGTCAAGCGCCCCTTCAGCCTCGCCGCCTATAGCCTTCTGGTCCTCTGGGATGTGATCGTCGCCAACTTCCAGGTCGCGCGCATCGTCCTCTTCATGCCGCGCGACAAGATTCAGTCGAACTGGGTGACGATCCCACTCGACCTCACCTCGCCCGAGGCGATCACCCTTCTTGCCGGTACCATCACCATGACGCCGGGTACCCTGACCGCAGACATGTCCGCCTGCGGGCGCGCCTTGCTGGTGCATGCGCTCCACGCCCCCGACCCGGACGCCGTGCGCGACGACATCAAGGCCCGCTATGAGGCCAGACTGAAAAGGATTTTCGAATGATCCTGCCCTACGCGCTGACCTTCTTTCTGGTGTGCATCGTCCTGTCGCTGGTCCTGAACATCTGGCGGCTCTTCACCGCACCCACCGTGACAGACCGCATCCTGACCCTCGACACCATGGCCGTGAACGCCATCGCGCTGGTCGTGGCCTACGGCATCTGGGCGGGCACCGGGCTCTATCTCGAAGTTGCGGTCATCTTTGCCCTGACCGGCTTCGTCGGGACGGTCGCCTACTGCAAGTTCCTTCTCCGGGGGAGCATCATCGAATGACCCTCGATCTCCTGATCGACCTCGCCCTTTCTGCCGTCCTGGTTGGCGGCGGCATCTTCGCCCTCGTCGGGTCCTACGGCCTGCTGCGCCTGCCCCGCCCGATGCAGCGCCTGCATGCGCCGACCAAGGCCACCACCATCGGCGTGGGTGCAGCCCTTCTGGTCTCGGCGCTCGACCTCCTCGGTCAGGGCCAGATCAGCTGGCAAGAGGGTCTGATCACCCTTTTCCTCCTGCTGACGGCACCGGTTTCGGCCCTGTTCCTCGCCAAAACCCTGATTCTGCGCGACGAGGCCGATCCCGGCCTGCCCGACTCCGGCACCGGCAAGCCCTGGGCCACGCTGGCCGAGGAACGCCCGGACCCCTGATTTCTTGACCATTCGGTCAGAAATCACCCGTCCCGGCCCTTGCCACCGCCCGGCCCCGCATGGCATCGTCGCGGGAACCGGGTCATTCGGGGACATCCCATGAACAGCTTCGCCCCTGCCCAGACGGGCCTTCTGCCGCAGGTCACCCATGCCCGGAACCCCGGCATGGCGCTGGACCTCGACTGGGTGGCCTCGGTCCAGGCCAACACCTCGGCTATCGAACGCCGCGCCGCCACGCTGCCCGGCCGCCGGTCGGTGAAGAAAGAGTATCAGGCCGCCTGGCTTTTGAAGGCGATCAGCCTCATCGACCTGACCACCCTCAGCGGCGACGACACCGCCGGCCGCGTCCAGCGCCTCTGCGCCAAGGCCCGCCAGCCGGTTGCGCCCTGGATGCTGGAAAAACTCGGCATGACTGGCCTGACCACCGGCGCCGTCTGCGTCTACCACGAGATGGTGGAAACCGCCGTCCGAGCCCTTGAAGGCACCAGCATCCCCGTCGCCGCCGTCTCCACCGGCTTCCCCGCGGGCCTCTCGCCCTACAAACTCCGCATCATGGAGATCGGCGAAAGCGTCCGCGCCGGGGCGAAAGAGATCGACATCGTCATCTCCCGCCGCCACGTCCTCACGCAGAACTGGCAGGCCCTCTACGACGAGATGCGCGACATGCGCGAAGCCTGCGGCGATGCGCACGTCAAGGCCATCCTCGCCACGGGCGAACTCGGCACCCTGCGCAACGTTGCCCGCGCCAGCCTCATCTGCATGATGGGGGGCGCCGATTTCATCAAGACCTCCACCGGCAAGGAAAGCGTCAACGCCACCCTCCCCGTCTCCCTCACGATGATCCGCTGCATCCGCGACTATCAGGAGCGCACCGGCTTCAAGGTCGGCTACAAACCCGCAGGCGGCATCGCCAAGGCCAAGGACGCCCTCGTCTACCTGTCCCTCATGAAGGACGAACTCGGCCACCCCTGGCTGCAACCCGACCTCTTCCGCTTCGGCGCCTCCAGCCTCTTGGGAGACATCGAACGCCAACTCGAACACCACCTCACCGGCCACTACTCCGCCGGCTTCCGCCATGCGATGGGCTAGCGTCGATGCGCCTCGCGGCCTCTTCCCTTGTCAGATTTGCCCAAAGCAAAGCTGACCGCGCCCGACCCGCCCCCCGGGGGCGGGGGCGATATATCGCTCCCACCCCCGCGTGCCGGTCGCGGTCAGCTTTGCACCCAACCGTGGCGCCGCGGCAGCCCTAGGAAAACCCCATGACCATCAAGGAAATCTTCGACAGCATGGCCTACGGCCCCGCCCCCGAAAGCGCCAGCGAAGCCCTCGCCTGGATCGCCAAGCACAACGGCACCTTCGGCCATTTCATCGACGGCAGCTTCACCGCGCCGGGCGAGACCTTCACGACCCACAACCCCGCCACCGGCAAGCCCCTCGCCCAGGTCACTCAAGGCACCGCCGACGACGTTGCCAAAGCCGTCGCAGCCGCAAGACGCGCCCAGCCGAAATGGGCCAAACTCCCCGCCCACAAACGCGCCCAATACCTCTATGCGCTGGCAAGACTGGCGCAAAAACACTCCCGCCTCCTCGCGGTCCTCGAAACCCTCGACAACGGCAAACCGATCCGCGAGAGCCGCGACATCGACATCCCCCTCGTCGCCCGCCACTTCTCCTACCACGCGGGCCTCGCCCAGCTCCTCCCCTCCGAACACCCCGACCTGACACCGCTAGGGGTATGCGGCGCGATCATCCCCTGGAACTTCCCGCTCCTGATGCTCGCCTGGAAGGTCGCCCCGGCCCTCGCCGCCGGAAACACCATCGTCCTCAAACCCGCCGAATACACCCCCCTCACCGCCCTCCTCTTCGCCGAAATCTCCCGCGAAGCGGGCCTACCCAAGGGTGTGCTCAACATCGTCACCGGCGACGGCACCACCGGGGCAGCCCTCGTGGACAGCCCAGTTGACAAGATCGCCTTCACCGGCTCCACCTCGGTCGGCAAGCGCATCCGTGAAGCCACCGCAGGCACCGGCAAATCCCTCACCCTCGAACTCGGCGGCAAATCCCCCTACATCGTTTTCGACGACGCCGACCTCGACAGCGCCATCGAAGGCCTCGTCGACGCGATCTGGTTCAACCAGGGCCAGGTCTGCTGCGCCGGCTCCCGCCTCCTCGTCCAGGAAGGCATCGCCCCCCGCTTCTACGCGAAACTCAAACACCGGATGGACGGCCTCCGCGTCGGCGACCCCCTCGACAAGGCCATCGACATCGGCGCGATCGTCGATCCCATCCAGCTCGACACCATCACCCGCCTCGTCAAAGAAAACCCCGAGGGCGACCACTACCACGCCCCCTGCCCCCTCCCCGCCCACGGCTCCTTCTACCCCCCCACCCTCATCACCGGCCTCGGCACCGCCTCCCCCCTCATGCAAGAGGAAATCTTCGGCCCCGTCCTCGTCGCCATGACCTTCCGCACACCCGAGGAAGCCGTCGCCCTCGCCAACAACACCAAATACGGCCTCGCCGCGACCGTCTGGACGGAAAACATCAACCTCGCCCTCGACA
Source organism: Paracoccaceae bacterium (assembly GCA_046305855.1). Classification (GTDB taxonomy): domain Bacteria; phylum Pseudomonadota; class Alphaproteobacteria; order Rhodobacterales; family Rhodobacteraceae; genus Tabrizicola. The sequence goes on along the minus strand of JBKDYO010000276.1, from coordinate 4,976 downwards.
TCGCCCCCAAACTCAAGGCCGGAGTCGTCTGGGTCAACGCCACCAACCTCTTCGACGCCGCCGCAGGCTTCGGGGGCGTCCGCGAATCCGGCTTCGGGCGTGAGGGCGGGTGGGAGGGCCTGATGGCCTACCTCAAACCCGCCGCCAAATCCGTGGCCCTGAAACCCGCCGCCCCCATCCCGGCCCCCGCCGAACCCCAAGTCGACACCCTCGACCGCACTGCCAAGATGTACATCGGCGGCAAACAGGCCCGGCCGGACTCCGGCTACTCGCAACCGATCTTCAGCCCCAAGGGCAAACTCCTCGGCCATGTCGGCATCGGCAACCGCAAGGACATCCGCAACGCGGTCGAGGCCGCCCACGCCGCCAAATCCTGGGCCAAAACCACCGCCTACAACCGCGCCCAGGTCCTCTACTTCATCGCCGAAAACCTCTCCGCCCGCGCCGCCGAGTTCGCCACCAGACTGCAAGACCTCACCGGCAAGCCCGGCCAGGCCGAAGTCGACGCCTCCATCCAGCGCCTCTTCACCTACGCCGCCTGGGCCGACAAATACGACGGCCACGCCAAATCCGTCCCGATCCGCGGCATCGCGCTGGCGATGAACGAACCCACCGGCGTGATCGGCGCGCTCTGCCCCGACGAGGCCCCCCTCCTCGGCCTCATCTCCGTCATGGCCCCCGCCATCGCGATGGGCAACACGGTGATCCTCGTCCCCGGCCAGCACCCCCTGTCCGCCACCGACTTCTACCAGATCCTCGACACCTCCGACGTCCCTGCCGGGGTCGTCAACATCGTCACCGGCCCCGCCCCCGACCTCGCGAAAAGCCTCGCCGGCCACATGGACGTCGACGCGGTGTGGAGCTTCTCCTCCCACCCCCTCTCCGCCCTCATCGAGCGCGAAGCCGCCACCAACCTCAAACGCACCTGGGTCAACCACGGCCGCGCGCGGAACTGGATGGGGCCGGAGGGCGAAGGCCGGACGTTCCTGTCCCAGGCTACCGAGATCAAGACGGTCTGGGTGCCGTATGGGGAGTGATCCGTAGGTCGGGGCTAGCCCCGACTCCCTTTGGTTGCACGTTTTTTCTGCGCCGTCCTCCACGACACCCTTCTCAGGTGCTTGCGTTGACATCGCTCTACATATTGACTGACTGCTCCTATTCGGAAAGGTTGTGTTTGGTAAACGGCTCTCTTAGCTGGTTTCGCATCGATGGTTGATGAGGAAAAATGGCAACGGTGAACATATTTCGCGGCGATATGTTCGCGCGTCCTTGTGACTTGATAGTCATCCCCTGTTCTACCGTCCCAACTATTTCTCAGTTCGTGTACGAACGACTTGAGCAATTCAATTTACCTATGCCAAGCAGCTCAATGGCACTCGGACAAGTTTTATTTGTTGAAACACACAGCATTGAGCAGGTATCGTCACAGATTGCTTACGCGGCAACAGTTCAAGGCGCAGCAAGTGAATACGACGCCATTAGAGACGTGATCATTTGTATTGCAAAGCACTGCAATGAAAACCGCTGGCTCACTGACGTGTCGACTCCGATTTTGGGAACGGGCGCTGGAGGACTTGACCACAAACTTTCACTAATTGCGATGGCAGAGGTGTTTTTGCAGGAGTGCAAAACTGACGCAAAGCTCAATGTTTATTCTTTGATGGACATACCAGAGGATTGGCTTTCTTTGCTCAAGGAGCCCAGAAAGAATGGTCCTGTCAGAGTCACAAAGGCCCGCGTCAAGTTTCCTCAACTAATAGAGACAACTGAGGCTCACGGAAAAGCGATCCAGCCCCCGAGAGTATTCATCAGTTATAGCCATTCGAGTGAAGATCATAAGAAGTGGACAAAGGAACTAGCGACAAAGCTTCGCACGCATGGAATAGATGCGAGGATCGATCAGTTTCATTTGAGTAGGGCCGACGAAATCGCAAACTGGATGAATCGAGAGCTTACGCTTGCGGATAAAGTGATCATCATCTGCGATACCGTCTACTATCAAAAATTTGAGGGACGAACTGGCGGCGCATCGTGGGAAGCAACTATGATACTTGGAGATATTTATCGCCACCAAACGGAACGAAGGCACGTTGGTATTCAGGTTCACAGCGATGCAGATCAATGCGTACCGATGTTCCTTCGAGGGCGATACAATTTTAGAGCCGTCAATTACGATCTTGACCAAATTCAGTTCGCTGAATTGATTGAATTTCTCTTCGACATCGAACCTGAAGCGCCTCAATTAGGTTCACCACCCCCGGAGATACTTCGTCGGCTTCAGACGCGCGGAGTGTGATGATATTATGGCGATGGATCTCTCCGATTCGCCCCCTATGGCTAACGCCCTCCCGTCTCCCCGCGCGTAGAGACGGAAGGAAGACGCGTGGAAGACGGACGGAAGACAACTAACCTCCCGGAAATCCCCCGGATTAACCCAGCGTTCCCAACCCCTTACCGCAGTCCCTTGCGGCCGCCTCAAGCCCGCCCCGCCGCAGCACTCAAAGTCAAAGGATCAATCCCCATCCCCCGAAGCGCCGCCGACCATTTCACCCGGTCGTCCGAGCCGAACACCAACCCCTCCGGCGCGTCACAGGTCAGCCAGTCGTTCCGCGCGATCTCGGCCTCCAGCTGACCCGGCCCCCAGCCGGAATAACCCAGCGCCAGCAAGGCCTTGCCCGGCCCGCCGCCCTTGGCCAAAGCCTCCAGGATGTTGATCGTCGCGGTCATCTCCAGGCCGCCCGGCACCCGCATCGTGCCCTCGCCCTCCCGCTCCCAGTCGGCAGAGTGCAGCACGAACCCCCGCCCCCGCTCCACCGGCCCGCCGAAATGCACGCGGATGTCGCGGCCCGACTGGGCCCGTGGGATCTTCAGCTGGTCCAGCAGGCCTGAAAAGCTTAGATCTTCCAAGGGCTTGTTGATGATCAGCCCCATCGCGCCTTCCGCCGAATGCGCACAAAGAAGGACGACGCTCCGCTCGAACCGAGGGTCGGCCAAGCCCGGCATCGCGATCAGGATCTGTCCGGAAAGGTCCATCCCAAGCCCCCCATCCACCCCTTTGAACATGGACCCCCTGGCCGCGCCGGGCAAGCCCCCGGGCAATGACCAAAACGCCACGCTCACGGCGCTTCGCCGCAATGTGATTTCCCTCCGCCCCCGCAGTCCCTATGTTCGCCGCATGATCCGTACAGCTGCCCTTGCCCTGCTCCTTGCCGCCCCGGCACTTGCAACCACGCAGGATGATGTCCTGCAGGCTACGGTAAGGCCCGGATGGCAAACGGAAAATGGCAGCCACATGGCGGCGCTGGACCTGGTGCTTGCGCCGGGCTGGAAGACCTATTGGCGCAGCCCGGGCGACGCGGGCATCCCGCCCAGCTTCGATTGGTCGGGGTCCGAAAACGTGAAGTCGGTGCGCCTGCACTGGCCCGCGCCGCAGGTATTCCACACCAACGGCATGCAGACCATCGGCTATCACGACCGCCTTGTTCTGCCCGTGGAAATCACGCCTAAGGACCCCAGCCTTCCGATCCGGCTGAAGGTCCGGATGCAGCTGGGCGTCTGCGACGAGATCTGTCTGCCCGCGGCCCTAGACCTCGCCTCCGACCTTGCCTCCCCCGGGGCCCCCGATCCCAGCATCCGCTCGGCCCTCGACCAGCGGGCCACATCCGCGCAAGAGGCAGGCGTCACTGGCGTCAGCTGTCAGGTGGACCCGATCACCGACGGCTTGCGCCTGACCGCCCGCGTGGACTTGCCGGACCCGGGCCTCACAGAGGTTGTGGCCTTCGAGACCGCCGACCACGAGGTCTGGGTCGCCGCTGCGGTGACCGAACGGCAGGGCGGCAAACTGGTGGCGATGACCGAGCTTGTGCCCCCGAACGGTGCGCCATTCGCGCTGGATCGATCGAAGGTCACGATGACCATCCTCGCCGCGGGCGGGGCCGTCGAGGTCAAGGGTTGCCCTGCCCCCTGACCGGGCCTGCTCCGACTTGGGTTGTGGGCCTTCCGGCCCGGCCCTAGTCTTGCCGGATGGGAATCGCCGCAGACATCGCTGAAGACTGGCACGCCGCGCTGGCCGCCCTGGCTTGGCAGGTCGAAGCGGGGGCGGACGAGGTCATCGCGGACGCCCCGATCAACCGCTATGATCTGACGGCCGAGGCCCCCCGACCCGCCGCACGCCCGGCCGAACTGCCCGCCGTCGCCCAAAGCGCCGACCCTGTCGCCGCGGCGGAAGCCGCCGCACTGGCCGCGGCCACGCTGGAGGAGCTTCAGCAGGCGATGGCGGCCTTCGACCAGTGCGAGTTGAAAAAGGGCGCGCGGAACACAGTCTTCTCCGATGGCAACCCGGCCGCCCGCGTCCTGATCCTGGGCGAGGCCCCGGGCGCGGACGAGGACCGCGAAGGCCGCCCCTTTGTCGGTCGCGCGGGCCAGCTTCTCGACCGGATGTTCGCCGCCATCGGCCTGTCGCGCACCGGCCCCGATGCCCAAACCGCGCTTTACATCACCAATGTCCTGCCCTGGCGTCCCCCCGGCAACCGCGATCCGGAGCCCGCCGAGATCGCGATGATGCTGCCCTTCGTCGAGCGCCACATCGCCTTGGTCGATCCGCAGGTGATCGTCGTCGTCGGAAACACGCCGCTTTTCGCCCTGACCGGAGCCAAAGGCATCCTGCGGGCGCGGGGGACCTGGACCGAAGCCCTTGGCAAGCCGCTTCTGCCCATGACACACCCAGCCTATCTTCTGCGCAACCCTTCGGCCAAGCGCGAGGCCTGGGCAGACCTTCTGTCCCTGCAGGCGAGGTTGCGGTCCTGATGCTTCCGGTCGAGCCCCTCACCCTCCTTGCCTTCATCCCCGCCGGGCTGGCGCTGAACCTCACTCCGGGGGCGGACATGATGTTCTGCCTTGGGCAGGGCCTGAAGTCCGGCCGCCGCGCGGCGATGGCGGCGAATTTCGGGATCGCGGTCGGGGGGATGGTCCACACC
>JBKDYO010000275.1:0-14453 GCA_046305855.1 Paracoccaceae bacterium | reverse complement strand
GCGGGCGCGGCCGTCGTGGAGGTATTCGGTGTGGCCGGAGACTTGGGGGGAAAGGCCGATGCCCCAGAGGGGCGGGGTCTTCCATTCGCTGCCCGTGGCGCGGCCTTCGGGGCGGTTGTCGGCGAGGCCGGGGCCCATGTCATGGAGGAGGAGGTCGGTGTAGGGCCAGATCAGCTGGAAGCTTTGTTCGGGCTGGTCGGTCAGCCGGTTGGTCACGTGTTTCGGTGTGTGGCAGGACTGGCAGCCGGTGGTGTAGAACACCTCTTTTCCCTTCAGGACCTGGGGGTCGTCGATGTTGCGACGTTCGGGCACGCCGAGGTTGCGGGAGTAGAAGGTGACGAGGTCAAGCGAGGGGCCGTCGACTTCCAACCCGTCGCGGATGCCGGGTTCCTCGCCGTGGGGGGCGTCGATGCAGGTGGGCTGGCCTTCGGTGCAGTCGCCCCAGGGGTCGGGATGGAGCGGGGTGGACAGGCCCATGTCACCGGCGAAGGCCCCAGCGGATTGTTCGCGGACAGTGGGGGCGCCGGCCTTGAGGCCGAAGCGGCCGAGCATGGGGGTGCCGAATTCCACCGAGGGGATGATCTGCGGGCGGCCCGAGATGCCGTCGTTGTTGGCGTCATCGGGGTCGGCGAGGGCGAGGATGTCGGCGGCGGGGATGGCCTCCAAGAGACCGAGGCCGATCATCTGGGGGGCGATCCTTGGCGAGATCATAAGGTCTGGGGACGGGGCGCCATAGGCGGGGTCGGTGAACGCGTAGGTCGGAGCGCGGAGGGAGACGGTGGTGCCATCGGCGAGGGTGACGGGGGTCTCGGTCCAGGTGATGTCCATCCGGCCCTCGGCGGGGTGGCCGGGGGCGGCGAGGTCCTGGAGTTGGCCACCGTAGGTGGGGTCGGGGGAGGTGGCGATCCAGTCGGCGATGCCCTCGGGGGAGGGGCCGCCGGGGATGGAGAGGCGGAGGAACATGGAGACGCGGGAGGCATCGGGAGTGGTGGGGGTGTGGCCGCGGCCGTCCTTCAGGTGGCAGTCCTGGCAGGCGCGGGCGTTGTAGAGGGGGCCGAGGCCGTCGGAGGCTTTGGTCGAGGCGGGGGCGGCGACCCAGGTCTTGCGGAAAAGGGCGTTGCCAAGTTTGAAGTCCATCTCGCGCTCGAATGGCATGTTGGCGGAGTGCTGGCTGAACGCGTCGGCGGTGGTGATCGCGCGAACAGTGGCGGCGCCGGCGGGTTTGGCCTCGAACGGTTCGGGTTTGGTGAAGTCGGTGGGGGGAGCCAGGACAGTGGCGATCTTTGCGGTGTCATCGGGCGTGCGGGGGATCACGGGGAGGTGGCGGTCGTCGAGGCTTTGCGCCAGGGCGGGGAAGGCCGTGAGACCGAACAGTAGGGCAAGGCGCATAGCGGGACTCCGTTTCGCGACTTTACCGGACGGGTGGACCGATGGCAGGGCCAATCTTGCGGCCTACTGGAAAACCGCGCTGGGGCTGTCGAGACTGTCGGAGCCTTCGAATTCCACCTTGGAGAGGCCAAGCGCGGTGACGGCGCGGTCGATGGAGGCGGTCTGGGTCACGAGAGCATCGACGGCGGCCATGATCAACGCCTCGCCTTCGGCATTGCCGGGGGCGATGAGGGTGTCGAAGGTGCGGCCCGCGTCGCCCGCGTCCTTCATCGCCTGAAGGGCGGCGACCGAGGCGTCGAGTTCGGTCCTAAGCTGGGCATCGGCGGAAGGGTCGGCGGCCGCGACCAGATCGGCCAGCGCGGGACCTGCGAGGGTAGAGCCATCGGTGCGGGTGTAGGTGCCGAGGTAGACGTTCCGGATGCCAAGGCCGTCGTAGTAGTGGCTGTTGTGGGTGTTGTCGGAAAAGCAGTCATGCTCTTCCTCGGGGTCGTTCAGCATCAGGCCAAGCTTGATCCGCTCGCCTGCAAGCTCGCCATAAGACAGGCTGCCCATGCCGGTCAGGATCGCCAGAAGCCCGGCCTCGGGGTCGGCGATGACGGCAGCGCGGGCGAGGCCGTCGCCCTCCCAGTTGTCCACCATTTCGCCGAGGTCGGCGACGAGAAGGTCGGTTGCGGCCTGCAGATAGGCGGCGCGGCGGTCGCAGTTGCCGTTGGTGCAGCCTTCCCCCTGAAGATAGTCGGTGTAAGGCCGCGCACCTGCCCCGGGGTCCGTGCCGTTCAGGTCCTGGCCCCAGAGCAGGAATTCTATGGCGTGGTAGCCGGAAGCGACGTTGGCTTCGACCCCGTCAGCTTCGTGCAGGGCAGTGGAGATCAGGTCGGGGGTGATGGTGGTGGCGTCGATGTCGGTGCTGGAGAGCGTGAAGATCGGGGTGGCAACGACGTTGAGGGTGGCAAGGGCATTTTCCTCGTTGCCGTAGTCGATGCTGACATAGTCGATCAAGCCTTCGTCCAGGGGCCAGGCATTCACCCGGCCCTCCCAGTCATCGACGATCGCGTTGCCGAAACGGAAGGCCTCGGTTTGCTGGTAGGGAACGCGGGCCGCTTTCCAGGCTTCGCGGGCGGCTGAAAGGGTGGCGTCAGAGGGCGCGGCGATCAGATCGGCGACGGCCTGCTGCAAGGTCTGGGCGGTAGTGAGGCTGTCCATGTAGGTCGCCTGTGCCATGTCGGCGTAGTGCCGGGTCACCTCTTCGGGCGTGGCGGCAATAGCTGGGGTCGAGAGGCTAAGGAGGAGGGCGGGGAAGAGACGCATGGGCAGACCTTCGGCAATGACGTTGCCGAATATCTGACTAAAACACTTGGCTTTGTAAACCTGATTCTTTTACTTGGGTAATTCCCCGATCACCGCACGTGCCGCAGCAGCCGGGTCCTTGGCCTGCCAGATCGGGCGGCCGACGACGATGTGATCGGCCCCGTCGGCGATGGCCTGCTGCGGTGAGGCGACGCGCTTCTGGTCGCCGGTCGCTGCCCCTGCGGGACGGACGCCGGGGGTGACGATCAGCTTGCCCTTCGCCTCCGGCAGCGCCCGGATCATTGCGGCTTCCTGCGGGCTGGCGATGACGCCATCCGCCCCGGCCCGCAGGGCGCGGGCGGCGCGTTCGAGCGTGATGTCATGGATGTCGCCGGGCTTGATCAGGTTGGCGTCCAGATCGGCGCGGTCCAGCGAAGTCAGGATCGTTACGGCGAGGATCTTGAGCCCGGTCCCGCCTTTGCCCGTGGCGGCGGCGGTCACGACCTGGGGGTCGCCATGGACGGTGAGGAAGTCGAGATCGTATTGCGCCAAACCCCGCACGGCGGCCTCGATCGTCGCGCCGATGTCGAAAAGCTTCATGTCGAGGAAGATGCGCTTGCCCTGTTCGTGCTTCAGCTCGTTCGCCAGCGCGAGGCCCCCACCAGTCAGCATGCCGAGGCCGATCTTGTAGAAGCTGGCGGCGTCCCCGATCCGGGCGACGAGGTCGAGGCCCTGCACGACGTTCGGCACGTCAAGCGCCACGATCAGGCGGTCATCTGCGGGCATGGGAGGCTCCATCTGGATGTCGGGGCGGTTTGACTGGGCGGGGAAGGGCTGTCAAGACTGGCGAAAAATGGGGACGGGATGATCCTGGCATTCGACATCGGGGGCAGCCGGATCAAGGCGGCGGTCTGGGACGGGGCGTTGCGGCCTTTGGGCGAAGTTGCGACACCGCTGGGGGACAAGGCGGCCTTCACTGCGGCAATTGCCGGGTTTGTCACCGGGCGTGAGACCGGCATTGCGATCTCGATCGCCGGGGTGGTCGATCCGGCGACTGGGGTCGGCAAAGTCGCCAACATTCCGGCGATTGACGGGCTGGCGCTGGGGCCGGAGGTGCAGGCTGCGACCGGACTGCCCGTCCTTGTGCTGAACGATGCGGATTGCTTTGCGCTGGCAGAGGCGTTTCACGGCGCCGGGCGCGGGCGGAGGTCGGTGTTCGGGGTCATCCTTGGCTCGGGCGTCGGCGGCGGGCTTGTCCTTGGTGGGCGGGTCGTGACGGGCGCGGGCGGGTATGCCGGCGAGTGGGGCCACGGGCCGGTGATTCAGGGCGAGTTCGCGTTTCTGTGCGGCTGCGGCCAGACGGGCTGCGTCGACACGGTCGGCAGCGCGCGGGGGCTAGAACGGCTGCACCGCAAGCGGACGGCGGAGCTTCTGGGGTCAGAAGCGATCATCGCGAACTGGATGGCGGGGGAATTCGAGGCGGGCGAAACGATGGCGCTGTGGCGCGCACTGGTCGCGGGGCCGCTGGCGATGGTGGTGAACGTGACCGGGGCAGAGGTCGTGCCGGTTGGCGGTGGGTTGTCGCGCGCGACAGGGTTGGTGAGTTATCTGGACGAAGCCGTGCGGGTGCGCATTCTGCGGCGGACGAAAGGGCCTCTGCTTGTTCCTGCGGAATGCGGGGCCGATGCGGGGCTTCTGGGCGCGGCGATGGCGGGGGTTGCCGAATGGGGGTGAGGCTGGAAGTCTGCGTCGACAGCGCCGAGGGTCTGGCCGAAGCGGTCGCGGGCGGGGCGGACAGGATCGAGCTTTGCGCAGGCCTGGCGCTTGGCGGGCTGACGCCTTCGGCCGGGTTGATCGCCTTGGCGGCCGGCTGCGGGGTGCCCGTGGTGGCGATGATCCGGCCAAGGGCGGGGGATTTCGTCTGGTCCGAGACCGAAGTCGCGATGATGGAGGCCGAGATTGCTGCGGCCCGCGCGGCGGGGCTGGCGGGCGTCGTGCTCGGGGCAAGCCTGCCAGACGGGCGGCTGGACGTGCCGGTGCTGCAGCGGCTGGTGGCGGCGACACGTGGGGAAGTGGAAAACCGATTTCTTCGAAGAAATCGGACCGGAGCCTTTGAAGGCTCCGAGCCGGACTTTTCGAAAAGTCCGGGGACCCTCGAACTGGTCCTGCACCGCTGCATCGACCTGACCCCCAACATGGGGGCTGCGCTGGAAGAGGCAGTGACACTGGGCTTTCACCGCATCCTGACCTCGGGTGGGGAGGCGACCGCAGAGTCAGGTGCCGCCCGGATCGCGGCGCTGGTCGCGCAGGCTGCTGGTCGCATCACGATCATGCCGGGGTCAGGGGTTACCCCGGACAATGCCGGGATGCTGAAGGGGCTTGGCATCGCAGAGATTCACGCGTCATGTTCGGTTTCGACCCCGATGACGGGACGGGTGGTCGAGATGGGCTTTGCCGCTTCGGTTCGGCGTCAGACCGCGGCGGATCGGGTGCGGGCCCTGCGGCGGGCGCTGGAGTAGGAGTGCGACATGGACATCACCCTTAACTACGAGCGCCCCGAGGATGGGCCAGAGTCGGGGCCGCTTGTGGTGGGCTGGTTCCTTGCGCAGGACAAGGGCGCGGTCATGTATGACCCGCCGGAACGTGTTTCCATCCGGCCGCCGAACAAGGCGCATGCGAAATCGGCGAGCCGCTGCCCGGCCGTGATCCAGCTGGAAAGCCGGTATTTCATGGTGAAATGCCCGTTCGACCTGCACATCGGCTTTCAGCGTGACGACAAGGGCAAGCCGGTGCTGGTGAACAAGGCAGGAGCGTCGAGCCCGATCCGGTCTTCGAAGCTGAACGAGGTGCTGACGCTGGTGTCGGAGGCCGAGTGGCGGTTTCCGGACCGGCCGACGGTGCAGTTGCACCTGCCCTACTACTTCATCGCCGACGAGATGGTCTACCTGACGCAGCTATCGGCCTTCGCGCATTACCGGCCTGATCCGCTTCCGGGCACGATCTTCGGCGGGCGCTTCCCGATTTCGATCTGGCCGCGTCCCCTGATGTGGGCCTTCGAGTGGCACGAGCCGCAGAAGGACCTGATCCTGCGCCGGGGCGAGCCGCTGTTCTATGTGCAGTTCGAGGGGATGGACCCCGCGCGGTCCGTGCAGGTGGTGGAGGCAGAGCGGACGGCAGAGCTGCAGGCCTTTCTGGAGAAGATCACGGGGGTGGTGAATTACGTGAACCAGACGTTTTCGCTGTTTAAGGCAGCGGAAGCCCTGCGGCCGAAGAAGCTTTTGGTGGCAAAGTCCCGGGACTAGGGCCTCTGGCTGGCCGCCGGGGCGCTGCCCCGGACCCCGGAGTATTTGGGAAAAGAGCAAGCGAAAATTTGAATTGAATTGAATTGAAGGGGTTGGTCCATGCGCAGCATCATCGAGATCTATGAAGTTGCTTCGGGTCGCGTGACTGAGGTTCTGGCGGCAGAGGGACGGATCGAGGCGCCGAACTGGGCTCCGTCGGGGGATTGGTTGCTGGTCAATGGCGACGGGCGGTTGTTCCGGGTGCCGTTGGACAAGCCCGCGCTGGTGCCGGTGGCGACCGGGGCGGCGGTGAAATGCAACAACGACCATGGGATCAGCCCGGATGGGCGGACGATCATCCTGTCCTCGCATCACGAGGGGGCCGGGTCACAGGTCTATGTGATGCCGGTGGACGGGGGCGAGCCGGTGAAGGTCTCACCCGAGAGCCCGAGCTGGTGGCATGGCGTGTCGCCGGACGCGACGGTCTTGACCTATGTGGCGGCGCGGGGCGAGCGGAAGGTCATCGACGTCTACACGCTGGTGCCGGGGCAGAGCGAGAAGCGGCTGACCCATGGCGAGGGGCATTGCGATGGGCCGGACTTCAGCCCGGACGGGAGCCGCATCTACTATAACTGCGACCGGACGGGGCATGCGCAGATCTGGGTGATGGCGGCCGATGGGTCCGGCCAGCGACAGCTGTTCGAGGATGGCTTCGTCAACTGGTTTCCGCATCCCTCGCCCGACGGGAGGCAGCTGCTGTATCTGGCCTATCCTTCGGGCACGACCGGGCATCCGGCAGACCTTGAGGTGGCATTGGTGCTGTGCGACCCCGAGGGCGGCAATCGCCGCCGGCTGCGCGAGTTCACCGGGGGGCAGGGCTCGATCAACGTGCCGTGCTGGGCACCGGACAGCAGCGCCTTTGCCTATGTCCGCTATGAGCCCTAGGCGGGCCGCAACCCGCTGAGGCCCTTCGGCGCCTTGGCTTTCGGCATCTCGGGCAGCGGCAGGCCGACAGCGGCCAGCACGGGCCGCAGGTGGCGCGGGTCGCCCCAAACCGAGATGTAGACTTCGGGCGGGTAGCCATTGGCCAGGTGTTCCGGCGTGAGGTCGATGATCCGGACGCGCAGATCGTCGCCATGCGCGAGGCTGGGGGCGATGATTTCCTCGGCCACCGGGCCAAGATGGCCGACAAGACCATCGCGGTGGTACGGGATCAGGCCCAGGATCGGCTTTTTCAGCCGGGCGAAGACACCGATCCGCCCATCGGACAGCCGGTCAAGCCAGGCCTGATCACCGATGGCAAGGCCGGTGCGGGCGACGTGGATCGCCAGGCCCTCGACCGGGGCCTTGTGGATCAGCGGGAGTTTGGCGTCGCTCATGGGCCGGGCCTTTCGCGTTCGGAAGTGCTGACCATGTGAGCCGGGTTCGGACGGATGCAAGCTCGGCGTGGCTTTTGCCAGACCGGCCAGCCCGTTACCGCCGATGGCAAGGCCCGGCATCGGCAAGGAAAGGCCGATGTCCGGGCGTCGGGGAAGGTTTTCCCCGGTTGTGGTTTTTGCGCCAGCAGGGATTGCAAAGCGCCCAAAGCGCGCCCAGATCAGCGACAAGGCCTTCACGGGGTGTGCTGGATGACCGGGCACCGCAGGCGGGGCGCTTCACGAGAGGAGAATGACCGATGAATTTGGAGAAATTCACGGAGCGGTCGCGCGGGTTCCTTCAGGCCGCACAGACCATTGCGATGCGGGAAAGCCACCAGCGTGTGCTGCCCGACCATCTTCTGAAGGCACTTATGGATGATGACCAGGGCCTGGCGGCGAACCTGATCCGCAAGGCGGGCGGCTCGCCCGAGCAGGTCAATGCGGCGGTCAATGCGGCGATTGCCAAGCTGCCCAAGGTGACCGGTGGCGATGCGCAGACCTATGTCGACCCGCAGCTTGTCCGGGTGCTGGACGAGGCAGAGGCCGTGGCGAAGAAGGCTGGCGACAGCTTTGTGCCAGTGGAGCGGTTGCTGACCGCGTTGGCGCTGGTCAACACGCGGGCGAAGGATGCGCTGACCGCTGGGGCGGTGACGGCCCAAGGGCTGAACACGGCGATCAACGAGGTCCGCAAGGGGCGGACGGCGGACAGTGCTTCCAGCGAAGACACGATGGAGGCGTTGAACAAATATGCCCGCGACCTGACCCAGGCGGCGCGGGACGGCAAGATCGACCCGATCATTGGCCGGGACGAGGAAATCCGTCGTGCGATGCAGGTGCTGTCGCGGCGCACGAAGAACAACCCGGTTCTCATTGGTGAGCCGGGCGTTGGTAAGACGGCGATTGCGGAAGGCCTTGCCCTGCGGATCGTCAATGGTGACGTGCCGGAGTCCTTGCGCAACAAGAAGCTGATGGCGCTGGACATGGGTGCCTTGATCGCCGGGGCGAAGTACCGGGGTGAGTTCGAGGAGCGGCTGAAGGCCATCCTGAAGGAGATCGAGTCGGCGGCGGGGGAGGTGATCCTGTTTATCGACGAGATGCACACCTTGGTTGGCGCGGGGAAATCCGAAGGCGCGATGGATGCGGCGAACCTGATCAAGCCGGCGCTGGCGCGGGGTGAGTTGCACTGCATCGGGGCGACCACGCTGGACGAATACCGCAAGCATGTGGAGAAGGACGCGGCCTTGGCCCGTCGCTTCCAGCCGGTGTTTGTGTCTGAGCCGACGGTGGAAGACACGATCTCCATCCTCCGCGGGATCAAGGAGAAGTACGAGCTGCACCACGGGGTGCGGATCACCGACGCGGCGCTGGTGGCGGCGGCGACGTTGTCGCACCGCTATATCACCGACCGCTTCCTGCCGGACAAGGCGATCGACCTGATGGACGAAGCCGCCTCCCGCCTGCGGATGGAGGTGGATTCCAAGCCCGAGGAATTGGACGCGCTCGACCGGCAGGTCCTGCAGTTCCAGATCGAGGCGGAGGCGCTGAAGAAGGAAGACGATGCGGCGTCGAAGGACCGGCTGGAGAAGCTGGAGCGCGAACTTGCCGATCTGCAGCAGAAATCGGCGGAAGTGACGGCGAAATGGCAGGCGGAGCGCGCCAGCCTTGAGGCGGCGCGGACGCTGAAGGAACAGCTGGACGCGGCGCGGGCCGAGTTGGAAGGGGCCAAGCGCGATGGCAACTTCGCCAAGGCGGGCGAGCTGCAGTATGGCCGCATCCCGCAGCTGGAGAAGGACCTGGCCGAGGCGGAAGCCAAGGAGGGTCAGGCCTTGGTCGCCGAAGCCGTGCGGCCTGAGCAGATCGCTGAGGTTGTGGAGCGCTGGACCGGCATCCCGACCACGAAGATGCTTGAGGGCGAGAAGGAAAAGCTTCTGAAGATGGAAGAGGAGCTGGGTAAGCGCGTCGTGGGGCAGCGGGCGGCGGTCGAAGCCGTCAGCCGTGCTGTGCGGCGGTCGCGGGCCGGGTTGTCGGACGAGAACCGGCCGCTGGGCAGCTTCCTGTTCCTGGGCCCGACCGGTGTCGGCAAGACGGAGCTGACCAAGTCTTTGGCCGAGTATCTCTTTGACGACGACAGCGCGATGGTCCGCATCGACATGTCGGAGTTCATGGAGAAACACTCCGTCGCCCGACTGATCGGCGCGCCTCCGGGATATGTCGGGTATGACGAGGGCGGGGTGCTGACCGAAGCCGTTCGTCGTCGCCCGTATCAGGTCGTGCTGTTCGACGAGGTCGAGAAGGCGCATCCGGACGTGTTCAACGTGCTGCTGCAGGTGCTGGACGACGGTCGCCTGACCGATGGCCAGGGCCGGACGGTCGACTTCAAGCAGACGCTGATTATCCTGACCTCGAACCTTGGGGCGCGGGCCTTGTCCGAGCTGCCGGATGGGGTGGATGCCAGCGGGGCCAAGGCGGAGGTGATGGAAGCGGTCCGGCAGCATTTCCGGCCCGAGTTCCTGAACCGTCTGGACGAGCAGATCATCTTCGACCGGCTGAACCGGGCGGATATGTCGGGCATCGTCGAGATCCAGATGAAGCGGCTGGAGGCCCGGCTTGCGGCACGCAAGATCGTGCTGGACCTTGATGCCACGGCGAAAGCCTGGCTGGCCGATGAAGGTTATGATCCGGTCTTTGGCGCGCGGCCCCTGAAGCGGGTGATCCAGCGGCAATTGCAGGACCCGCTTTCCGAGATGCTGCTGGCCGGGGAAATCATGGACGGCAGCGTGATCCAGGTGACGGCAGGGCCGGAAGGTCTGATCATCGGCGACCGGGTGGTGCAAAGCCGTCGCGAGCGCCCGCAGTCGGCGGTCGTACACTAAGACGGAAGATTGAAACGGGCGGGATTTCCCGCCCGTTTCAATAGTCCCTTGCCCTAGCCGCGCAAGGCGGGCAAGCCGATGCCTGTCGCCTCGAACCCACCATCGACGGCGATGGTCTGTCCCGTGACGTAAGAGGCGCGGGGCGAGCAGAGGAAGTGGATCACTTCGGCAATCTCGTCTTCGCTGCCGTAGCGGTTCAACGGGATTGCGTCGTGATAGGCGGCGATGATCTGAGGCGAGTGGACCGCCATGGCCAGTTTGGTCCGGACCGGACCCGGCGCGACGCAGTTCGCGCGGATACCGTGTTCCCCCAGTTCGACCGCCTGTTGCTGGGTCAGCTGGATGACGGCGGCCTTCGACGTGCCATAGGCCACGCGGAGGGTCGAAGCGCGCAGGCCCGAGATCGAGGCGATGTTGACGATGGCCCCGCGGGACGCCTTCAGCGCGGGGATGGCGGCCTGCGAGACAAGGAAAACCCCGTCAAGGTTCGTCTCCATCACGCGGCGCCACCGGGTGAAGTCGGTTTCTTCCACCGGGCCGAAATCGGCCACGCCTGCGTTGTTCACCAGCGCATCGATCCGGCCAAGACGGGTCTCGGTTTCCCGCATCATTGCCTTAACCTGATCGGGCAGCGAGACATCGGCGACGATCGGCAGGACCCCTTGCAGGCCAGCGGCGGCGGCGTGCAATGCCTCGGCATCGCGGTCGATCATGGCCACCGACCAGCCGTCTGCAAGAAACCGGCGGGTCGTGGCAAGGCCGATGCCACGCGCGGCACCGGTGATGAGGGCAGTTTTCTGGGTCATGAGTACCTCGACTGTCCCGTCGAGGGTGCCGCTCCTGACACAGGAGCGCAACGGCATTCATCTGCCGGGATGGTGGGGCCGGGGTACGGAACCCCGGCCTGAGCGATCACTTGGGCAGAAGCACCTTGTCGATGACATGGATCACCCCGTTCGAGGCCATGATGTCGGCCGTCGTCACGCGGGACTTGTTGACCTTCACGCCGTGGCGTCCGTCGATGTGGACGGTCTGGCCCTGAACGGTCGCCACATCCATCCGCTTGCCAGCCAGCTGGTCCGAAGTCACGGCTCCCGGGACAACGTGATAGGTCAGCACCTTGATCAGCTGGTCCTTGTTTTCCGGCTTGAGCAGGTTCTCGACCGTGCCTGCGGGCAGGGCGGCAAAGGCGGCATTGGTCGGGGCGAAGACGGTGAAGGGGCCATCGCCCTTCAGCGTGTCGACCAGCCCGGCGGCGCTGACTGCGGCGGCGAGGGTCGAGAAGTCTTCGTTCGACGAGGCGATATCGACGATATCGGGTTCTTTCGGCGTGGCGACGCAGGCGGAAAGCAGGGCTGCGACGGAAACGGCTCCTGCAATACGGAAGAGTGTGCGGCGGTTCATGTAGTGGTTCCCTGTCGGTTGAGAAACGGGCTTTGCCCAGAGTGGATCGGGGGGCATTTAGGCGCCCCCCGAACTTGGCCTTACATCGGCGGGAGGATGACGCTGTCGATCACATGGATCACGCCATTCGAGGCGGCAACGTCCGGAGCCGAGATGACTGCGCCGTTGACCTTCGGCCCACCGTCGAGCGTGATGGTGATCTCGGCGCCGTTCACGGTGGCGGCCTTCATGCCTTCGGTCAGGTCGGTCGACATCACTTTGCCTGCCACGACGTGGTAGGTCAGGATCGCAACCAGCTTGTCCTTGTTTTCCGGCTTCAGCAGGTCTTCGACGGTGCCAGCGGGCAGCGCGGCGAAGGCGGCATCAGTCGGTGCGAAGACGGTGAACGGGCCTTCGCCCTTCAGCGTCTCAACCAGGCCAGCGGCCGTCAGCGCGGCGGCCAGGGTGTTGAAAGAACCGGCGGCGACAGCGGTGTCGACGATGTCCTTGGAATGGCCACCAGCGAAGGCGGGCATCGCAAAGGCGGTGGCGGCGGTCAGCGCAAGAAAGGTTCTGCGGATCATTGGGTCACTCCGTTTGATCGGTCATGCCGTCATTGGCGAGGGTGATAGGGATGGGATGCGACATCGGATCAGTGCGACATTTCCGTGAGCGACGGTTGACAGGGGGAAGGCGCGGGCTAAGCCGGGCCTCTCCCGCATTTCCAGTAAAGCTGCCGTGAGCACAGTTCATCTGGCGTGACTGCAGTGACGCAATATTTCAGGACTCTGGCGTACAAGTGAGACGGTTTGCTTTGCGTCTTGTGTTAGCTGAGACAAGTCTGAGAAAACCCGAAAGGAACCCGCCATGCGCCTGACCTGGTCCGATGTGACGCCAAAGCCCCTTTGGCTGAACCGTCGCCAGCTGATCGCTGGTGCTGCGGCCCTTGCGGCCACCCCGGCCATGGCCCGGATCGAGGCGGCGCCGAGCACGTTCTCGACCACGGACGAGCCGAACTCGCTGGAAGACATCACTACCTATAACAACTTCTATGAATTCGGCACGGGCAAGGGTGACCCTGCGGCCTATGCCGGCGGGCTGACTGTGGACCCCTGGTCTATCGTGATTGACGGGATGGTCGACAAGCCCGGCACCTATGATCTGGCCGATGTGATGAAGGACCAGCCGCTGGAGGAACGGATCTACCGCTTCCGTTGCGTCGAGGCCTGGTCGATGGTCGTCCCCTGGATCGGGTTCCAGCTTTCGGGCCTTCTGGACCGCGTGGGCGTTCAGCCGGGCGCGAAGTTTGTGGCTTTTGAAACCCTGGTGCGGCCTGAGGAAATGCCGGGCCAATCCTCGCCCTTCATCGAATGGCCCTACCGCGAGGGCCTGCGGCTGGACGAAGCGATGCATCCGCTGACGATCATGGCGACCGGACTGTATGGTGAAGCGATGCCAAAGCAGAACGGCGCGCCGATCCGGCTGGTCGTGCCATGGAAGTACGGGTTCAAGTCGATCAAATCGATCGTCCGGATCAGCCTGGTGGACAAGATGCCGCCGACGACCTGGAACATGCTGCAGCCGTCCGAGTATGGCTTCTATTCCAACGTGAACCCGACGGTGGATCATCCGCGCTGGAGCCAGGCCTCGGAGCGCCGCATCGGCTCGGGCCTCTTTGGCGGGCGGCAGGACACGCTGATGTTCAACGGCTATGAGGCCGAGGTGGCGTCGTTGTACGCCGGGCAGGATCTGGCGGTCGATTTCTGATGGACCGGATCAACGCTTTCGCTCGCCGGGTTCCAACCTGGGTCGTGTATTTGCTTGGGCTCGTTCCTCTGGCCTTTCTGGTCTGGGGCGCGGTCTTCGGCGGGCTTGGCCCTGACCCGGTCAAGGCGATCGAACGGGGCTTGGGCGAGCGGGGCCTGCAGTTCCTGCTGGCTTCCCTTGCCATCACGCCTCTGCGGCGGGTCGGGCTGAACCTGATCCGGTTTCGCCGGGCGCTGGGGTTGCTGTCGTTCCTGTATGTTGCGTTGCACCTGACCGCCTGGGTCTGGCTCGACATGGGGCTTCGTTGGTCAGAGATGCTGGCTGACCTGACCAAGCGTCCCTTCGTGATTGTCGGCATGATCGGATTTCTGGCGCTGGTGCCGCTGGCGGCGACCTCGTGGAACGGGGCGATCCGACGGATGGGGGCCGCAGCGTGGAACCGGCTGCACAAGCTGGCCTATCTGGCGATTCTGGCCGGAGTTGTGCATCTCGCGCTGTTGTCGAAGGTCTGGACCGTCGAAGTGCTGGTCTATGTCGGCCTTGGACTGGGGCTTCTGGCCGTGCGGCTCTTGCCAAGGCCGATGCAGCGGCATCGAGCCTCGGCCTGAGGTGGTCCCAAACCCGGGGCACAGGGCAAGAATATTGCCGCAGCTTCGCCAGATTGTGTGACTTCTTGCGTCAACCACCAGATTTTGTAGAGTTTTCTGGCCCGAGCAAAATATTTGCGACAGAGGTGTTTTTTGCTCTTGCGGCTTCCGGTGCGGCTCCGTAAATACCCGCTCACCGAAACGGAAACGCGACGGTGACGGACGGAAGCGACGGTAGATCGAAGCGGAAGTCTGGAAAATCTGAAGACAAGGCGCGAAGGGATACGCCAGGAAGCTGGCGGATCGCACGTTTTTTGTCTGACGATGGCTCTTTGACATTGATGGAATTGAAGGGATATGCGGGCGGTTTGGGCGCATCGGCGTCTAATCGCAGCATATCGGCCTAGTAGGGTTTCGGCCCGATGATCTAGGTGTCAGCTTCACTGTCTTGTGGGTCACGTTACTTCG
>JBKDYO010000274.1:0-5788 GCA_046305855.1 Paracoccaceae bacterium | reverse complement strand
TACAACTGGCCCGCCTTCTCTTCAAAGCGGCGGATCAGCAGCATCTCGCGGTAATACTTCAGAAGTTCGTCCTTCGAGACATTCGGTCTCGCGTCAGGCTTCTTGGCCATCGGGCTCCTCCCAGAGCATGGGTTTGCGTCGGCAAAATGGTTTAGTGTTAAACCATCCATACAGCATCGGTGTTTATTGGGTCAAAAGGATTCTCGTCAGTCCGACCATGGCGCGCGACATGGCACCTATGCGCTGACATCAAAGCAGACACGCAGACAACGGCGCAATCGGGACGGTAACCGGAAGCCGGAAAGCAGACGGTGCCCGGTCGATACAGCCCGACCGCGTCACTTGCCTCAGCGGATCGCGATCTCGTCCGACCGCATATAGCCCAGCACATCGCGGGCCTGCTGGTCCAAGAGGTCGAGGTCCAGATAGGTATCCGACAGCCGGTGTGTCAGATTCTGCATCTCGGCCAGTTCGGCGGACAGCCGGTCACGCTCGGCCCGAAGGGTCTCGGCCTCGGCGTTGATGGCAACGCGGGCGAACATGCCGAAGTCACCCTGCACGGCGGCAAAGGTGAAATAGACCCCAAGGGCACAGGTGAAAGCCAGATAGGCCAGCCCGCCAAGGCCCCGCTGCGTGTGTGCTGCCGACATGCGTCCTCATTCCACCCCTCTTGCTGGGGGCGTGGCCCGAATCATGGCACAGGCCGATTCGCTTGGGAATCCCGAAAATGCGCGGGCTTCAACGACTTGAATGGGAAAGGGGGCCAATCGGCCCCCCTTTGATCGCTCTGAGCCAAGGCTTCAGGTGATCGAGGCCGCGTAGATCCCGTCCACCGCGCCTTGCAGCACCCGGTCGAATTCGGCATCCGACTGCTGCGCGCTCAGCCCCTCCGACAGTGCCCGGCTGAAGCTCGCGATGATCCCGTGGTTCTGCGCCAGGATCTCGTTCGCCTTGTCACGGGAATGCCCGCCGGACAGCGCCACGACCTTGAGCACCTTGGGGTGCTTCACCAGCGGCTGGTAGAAGTCCGGCACCGTCGGAAGCGACAGCTTCAGCATCACCTGACCCTCAAGCCCCTCAAGATGCTTGAGAATCTCTTCCTGCAGGATCACCTCGGCCTCGGCCTTGTCGGCGATCGAGATCGTCACTTCCGGCTCCAGGATCGGCATCAGCCCATGCGCCGCCACTTGACGGCCAAGCTCGAACTGCTGCGCCACCACGGCCGCAATCCCCTTGGCATTCGCGGCATTCACGACCGACCGCTCCTTGGTGCCAAAGATCCCCGCCTTCGCCGCCCGCGCCAGAAGCGCATCCAGACCCGGGATCGGCTTCATCAGCTGCACCCCGTCCGCCTCGGCCTCCAGCCCCTTGTCGATCTTCAGGAACGGCACCACGCCGCGCTTGTCCCACAGGTAGGTCGCCGTCGGGATACCGTCGATCGTGCGGTCCATCGTCTGCTCGAACAGGATCGCGCCCACAACCTTGTCGCCGGTAAAGGCCGGGGACTTGATGATCCGCGCCCGCATTGCGTGGATCAGGTCGAACATCTGCTCTTCGCCGGAATATTCGCTCTCCGAAACTCCATACAGTTTCAAGGCCTTGGGGGTCGATCCGCCCGACTGGTCAAGCGCGGCGATAAAGCCCCGCCCGTTCTTCACCTGTTCGGTCATCTTCGCGTTGGTCATGTCCGTCTCCCGAATGTCTTCGCTGGCATAGCCGTGACGGCCCCGCCACTCAACCCATCAGCGCCTGCACGCCCGGCAATTCCTTGCCCTCCATCCATTCCAGGAAGGCCCCGCCAGCGGTGGATATGAAGGTGAAGTCAACCGCCGCCCCCGCCGCATTCAGCGCGG
Source organism: Paracoccaceae bacterium (assembly GCA_046305855.1). Taxonomy (GTDB): domain Bacteria; phylum Pseudomonadota; class Alphaproteobacteria; order Rhodobacterales; family Rhodobacteraceae; genus Tabrizicola. Next base: position 3,935 of record JBKDYO010000274.1, on the reverse strand, counting down.
CCACGGTATCGCCGCCACCCGCCACGGAAATCAGCTTGCCCTCACGGGTCAACCGCGCTGCCGCCAGTGCCGCCGCATTGGTCGCCGCGTTGAACGGCTCGATCTCGAAAGCGCCCAGGGGACCGTTCCAGATCAAGGTCTTGGCCGAGGCAAACACGCCTTCCAGTTCGGCCACCGTCTTCGGCCCCGCATCCAGGATCATCGCATCCGGAGGGCATTTGTGAACATCAAGCGTCTGGCTCTCCGCCCCCGCCTTGAACTCGCGCGCGACGACCACGTCGACCGGCAGGTGTATCTTGCACCCGGCCTTCTGCGCCCGGTGCCGGATTTCCCGCGCGGTCTCGGCCATCTCGCGTTCCGCCAGCGATTTGCCGACCTCGATCCCTTCGGCCACAAGGAACGTATTCGCCATCCCCCCGCCGATCACCAGATGGTCGACTTTGGTCACGAGGTTGGCCAGCAGCTCGATCTTGGTCGAGACTTTCGCCCCCCCAACCACGGCCACCACCGGCCGCTCCGGGTTGCCCAGTGCCGCCTCCAGCGCCTTCAACTCCGCCGCCATCAGCCGCCCCGCGCAGTTTGGCAGAAGCTTCGCCACGCCTTCGGTCGAGGCATGCGCCCGGTGCGCGGCCGAGAATGCGTCGTTGCAAAACACGTCACCAAGCCCCGCCAGAAACTGCGCCATCTGCGGATCGTTAGCTTCCTCCATCGGGGAAAACCGCGTGTTTTCAACCAGAACCACCGCGCCCTTGGGCAAGGCATCGATCATCGCCCGATCTGGACGCTCGACGAAGGTGACCTTCTCGCCCAAGGCCGCCTCCAGCGCGGGCTGCACCCGGCGCAGGCTCATCTCGGGGACCACCTTGCCCTTCGGCCGGTCGAAATGCGCCAGCAGAACGACCTTCCCGCCCTTGGCCTGGATGTCCTTCACCGTCGGCACGATCTTGTCGATCCGCGTGGTGTCGGTGACCCGGTCGCCTTCCATCGGCACGTTGATGTCCACACGCGTCAGAACCACTTTTCCGGCAAGGTCCATGTCGTCCAGCGTTTTCCAGGGCATCGCAGTCTCCTTTGGTGAAAGCCTGCCCGCTATTGGCCCGGCGATCACGCGCGCGTCAACCGCTTTGGGCGCTTTGCCCTTCCCTTGGCGGGACGCCGCCAGTAGGGTCCTGCCCGATGCAAAACCAAGGAGACCCCGATGGCCGATATCAAGGACCCGGAAAACACCATCATCCTCACGCTGAAGGACGGCGAAGTGGTGATCGAACTCTTGGCCGACGTGGCCCCGAAACATGCCGAGCGCATGAAGCAGCTCGCCCGCGACAAGGCCTATGACGGCGTGGCGTTCCACCGGGTCATCGACGGCTTCATGGCCCAGACCGGCGACGTGGAAAACGCCAATATGGACAGCCCGAACTATAACCCGCGCCGCGCAGGCACGGGCGGCTCGCAGTACCCGGACCTTCCGGCGGAATTCTCGAAGCTGCCGCACGACCGCGGCACTCTGGGTGCTGCCCGCTCGCAGAACCCGAACTCGGCCAACAGCCAGTTCTTCATCAACTTCCGCGACAACCATTTCCTGAACAACCAGTACACGGTCTACGGCCGGGTGATTTCGGGCATGGAGCATGTCGACAAGATCGTGAAGGGCGAGCCTCCGGCCAACCCTGACCGCATGATCACTGTAAGGGTGGCTGCCGATGTCCAGGCTTGATCGCGTCCTCGCAGGCGGCCTCTTCGCCGCCGGTCTTGCCGTCGTCGTCGGCTACGGCATCAGCCAGACCAGCCCGGCACAGGCCCAGGCCACCGACGGCCCCGGCCCGAACCTGGTGATCGAGGTCGCCGGTGCCGCAAACGGCACCGTGGTCATCGACCTTCTGCCCGACGTCGCCCCGCTGCACGTCGCGCAGATCACCGCGCTTGCCAAGGAAGGGGCCTATGACAACGTGGTCTTCCACCGCGTGATCGACGGCTTCATGGCCCAGACCGGCGACGTCCAGAACGGCAAGGCCGGGGCCGACCTTTCGGCAGCCGGCATGGGCGGCTCCAGCCTGCCCGACATCCCGGCCGAGTTCACCAACGACATCAGCTTCCAGCGCGGTGTCGTCGGCATGGCCCGGGCGCAGGACCCGAACTCGGCCAACAGCCAGTTCTTCATCGTCTTCGCCGATGCAAGCTTCCTTGATGGCCAGTACACCATCTTCGGCAACGTCGTCTCGGGGATGGAGGTTGTCGACGCGATCCAGCGCGGCGAGCCGCCAGCGACGCCGGACGTGATGACCAAGGTCACCGTGCAGGAGTGACCGCCTCACCATTCTGCAAGGCCTCCGGATTGTGAAGTCCGGGGGCCTTTTCTTTTGCGTATGATGCCAGGCGGAGGTGCACCCGATGCCCAGATGCCTTGCCTTCGCGGCGCTTGTCGCGACCCTGATCTTTGGCCCGGTTTCCGCTGACCCTCTCGACTGGGCGCAGGAATGGCCCCAAACGGACTTCTCTCGAAGCACGGTCGACTTCGCGGAAATCCTGTCCGGCGGACCACCGAAAGACGGCATCCCGGCGCTGGATGCCCCCGCCTTTCTGCCCGCCGCCGACGAAACCGCCCTCGACGACCGCGAACCCGTCCTGACGCTGGAACTTGGCGACGAGGTCCGCACCTATCCGATCCGCTACCTCATGTGGCACGAGATCGCCAACGACACCGTCGCGGGCGTTCCCGTCGCCGTAACCTTCTGCCCCCTGTGCAATACGGCCATGGTCTTCGACCGCCGCCTGAACGGTGCGACGCTGTCGTTCGGCGTCTCGGGAAAGCTGCGCGCCTCGGACATGGTGATGTATGACCGCGAGACGGAAAGCTGGTGGCAGCAGGCCCTTGGTCAGGGGATCGTCGGCACCTACTCCGGCGCGCAGCTGATCCAGATACCGGCGGTAATGGAAAGCTGGGCCCAGTTTCGCACCCGTCACCCCGACGGCCTTGTGATGGCCCAGCCGGAGTATCGGCGCCAGTATGGGGCCAATCCCTACGCCGGCTACGACAGCCTTGATCGTCCGTTTCTCTATGACGGCGAGAACCCGCCGCACGGCATCTCGCCGCTGGCCCGCGTGGTCCGGGTTGGCAACCGCGCCTGGCCGCTGGAAAGGCTGCGTCAGGCCGGGCGGCTGGAAGAAGCCGGCCTGATCCTGACCTGGGAAGAAGGCCAGGCCTCTGCCCTGGACAGCGCCGAGATCGCCCAAGGACAAGAGGTCGGGACCGTCCGCGTGACTGACGCGCAGGGGCGGGCCGTGGTCTACGATCAGCCCTTTGCCTTCGCCTTCCACGCGTTCCACCCGAAAGGCGAATGGATGCTTGGACGCTGACATTCGGCAGGGTGGGCAATATTGCCCGCCTTACCCCTTATCCCAGCACCACCAGCGCGTGCCGCTTCCGGCCCGCCGTCAGCTTCATGGGCTCGACCAGATGGCTCGCCCCATAGCGCAGAGCCGTATCGGTGACGATCTCGTCGTTCACCTTGGCCCCGCCCTCGGCGATCAGCCGTTTCGCGTCCTTGCCCGACGCCGCCAGACCCGCCCGCACGAACAGCTGCACAATCCCCACGCCCTCGGCCAGTTCTGCCGCCTCAAGGGTAACCGTCGGCAAATCGTCCCCGATCCCGCCCTTCTCGAACACTTCCCGCGCCGTCGCTTCTGCCGCAGCGGCCGCCTCGGCCCCGTGCAGCAGCGTCGTCACCGCATTGGCCAGCTGGATCTTCGCCCCGTTGATCTCGGACCCGCCCAGCTTGCCCAACCGATCACAGTCTTCGACCGGCAGCTCGGTGTAAAGCTTCAGGAACCGGCCCACGTCAGCATCCGGCACGTTCCGCCAGAACTGCCAGAACTCGTAGGAGCTGAAGAGATCGCCGTTCAGCCAGACCGCGCCTGACTGGCTTTTCCCCATCTTC
>JBKDYO010000273.1:0-13060 GCA_046305855.1 Paracoccaceae bacterium | reverse complement strand
TATGTCATACATAAGATACGCCGGGCGTGAAAGCTGACGTTTACGTCCGGGACCGAGTGGACACCTCGCAACGGAAAACGTTGCCCTTCAGTGGAGCGCGAAATCTGCGCAACCCCGACACCCTCGCCAATTGCTCAGTCCTGAACAGGCGAGCGCTTGATGGACGTAGTCCTTGCACTGTTTGTGAACTCTTCTAGGAAGAGGATTGCGTCAAACGATGCGAGTTGCGCCTCGCGTTCGCCTGCATAGGTCCGCTTGGAGAACCGCTTGTATCCAGTGCTTGGCCTTTGAATAAGGCCATGCCATCCACCGTCACGCTCGAAGATGGTGACGTGGAAACCACGTTCACTGATGACCAAATTGCCCTGTCGCGACCGGCGCCACGCCTTGCGGTCAGGCCAACCAGCACGCCGCCGGGCCGCATTCTTCATCGACGCTTCGCGCCGCCGTGCGCGTTCGACATCCTGTTCCATATGGCCGGCGCAGATGCAGCCGCAGTGCAGAATTTCGGGAAAGTCCGGATGCTGCATGGCATGGACATATCGAATGTCCTGCCGCTCGCACATCTCGCAAACGGCCTCAGGCGCGCCAAGGTCTTCAATGTCAACACAGGTCCAGCCTTTATGGGGAACGCCATGCATTGACCATTTGCCAAAGCCGCCGACGCCAGGAGCCTCATCAAGTTCGGTCATCGACGAAAGCGTGGCGTCCAGCGCGCCTCCATGCCTTCGTCGGACTCTTCAAAATCGTCGGCATCCTTGTAGGTGTCGTCGACGATCTGCGCGCAGGAAAGAACGGTCAACACGCGGTCGTAGCGGCCGAGATCAACGACCTGTTCGACCGTGCGCACGGTGCGATCCCCGCCGAACCAGTCGAGAATATCGGTCTCGGCTTCTTCGCGGCGGCCTTGCCGTTCGGCGGCTGGCCGTGCGGCGACCGATGCGGTGAGCGTGCCCGTAGGCAGAGCTGCGCCCTTGCGGAGCCAGTTCTGGCCCTTCAGCTGCTTCAAGGCCTCGGATTTGAAGCAGTAGTCAACCCGGCCCTGACGGCTGACGACGATGGCGGCGGCATCGTCCGTCTCGTTAATGTACCGGATGGCACATGCCGTAAGCGAGGCTTTTGCCTCGCTGCGGATTGCCTCCACACTCGGCAACCCTTCTCGCGCCTGCTTCAAGATCGGGCGAATTAGCGAGGTCGGCATCAGAAGGCCTGCCGAAAAATAGTCTGCCTCGCGTTCGTAGGGTTCCTCCGAGACGAACCCGGCTCTTGAACGATGCACTCCACCATCGAAGGGGATATGGTCGAGATGCCCATCGACAAAATAGTGCCCGAATTCATGGCCGATGCTGAACCGCTCGAAGCCCTTGTTGTCGGTGTGGGTGGCGTACATGATGCCGAACTGATCGCCGTAGCGCATGAGCATGCCCGATACACCCTCGGCCCTGCGGTCCATTTCACGCAGATGGATGCCGACGGCCTGAGCCAAAGCGTCCAGATTGACCGGAAGCGTCAACAGTCCGTGTTCCTGGAGCACGAGTTCGGCTCGACGCATAAGCTGCTTTTGTTTCAGATCGGGGTTGCCGGTCATTTCTTCCCGGCTTCCCTGTCATGCTTCTCGGCTAGGAAGCGCATGAAGTCGGCGGCCTGCCGTCGGTTCTCGTCGTTGAGCTTCTGCATGTCGCGGTAAAGCGGATCAGCCTCGGCCGCGCCCTCGGGATGGTCTGTGCGCCCAAGTAAGAAATCTGTGGTCACGGAGAGTGCGTTGGCCAGTTTGCGCAGGCTGTCGAACGACGGCTTACGGGTACCGGCCTCGAAATGTGCGATGGAGCTGGGCGGCAGGCCGCTGTCCTTGGCCAGGGCTGCTTGGCTCATTTGGCGCAGGCTCTCCCGCGCAGCGCGCAGTCGTTCCCTGAAGATGTCCGATGGCTTCTCGTGTTCGATGGTCATGGCGATTTCGACATGTTGATCTTGCCGTCTTGCGAACGTCCTCCTATATTCCCGACATACATGGCATGTCGAGGCCGCCAATGGCAAGGGCCTCACTGCCTAACAGGCATAGGAGGCCAATATGGCAGCAGAGCAGAACGGACACGACAACGGCGCCTTCCACATCAGCGTGGGCGATGCCGAGCTGAATTTCCGGCCGGTGCGGATCGACGATCCGGTTCCGACCGGCCGGCAGATCCTCGAAGCCGCCGGCGTGCGCATCCCCGAGGAACATCTGGTGTTCCAGATCCTGCGGGACGGCGAGCTCGAAGAGCTGCGCCAGGACGAGACGACCGATCTGCGCGGCGGTCGGGCTGAGCGCTTCCTCATCTTTCCGGGGGCCGAGTCCTTTCGGATCGAACTGGACGGCCAGGTGCTGGAATGGGGTGCCTGCGCGATCAGCGGGCGGGTGTTGAAGACGATCGCAAAGGTCGATCCGAAGACCTACGGCGTCTGGCTGGAAGTGCGCGGCGCCGAGGATCGGCCGATCGGCGACACCGAGCTGGTGCGGCTCGATGGCAAGGGGCTGGAACGCTTCTTCACGGGCATCAGCCAGACGACGGAGGGCGGGGCATGAGCTTCCTCCCGACAGCCGACCGGCGCTATCTTGAGGAACGGGGGCTGGCCTTCCGGGAAGTGGACGATGGCGGCCGCAAGGGCGTCATCCTTCCCGGCTTCGCCCTGCCGGCGGCGAAATTTCAGGTAGTCGCAGCCGATATCCTGATCCTCCTTCCGTGCGGCTATCCCGATACGGCGCCAGACATGTTCTACTCGCTGCCCTGGCTGAGCCTCGTGCGATCCAGCCGCTATCCCAACTGCGCGGATCAGCCCCAGCAGTTTGAGAGCCAAAATTGGCAGCGATGGTCCCGGCATAATAATAGTTGGCGGCCGGGCATCGACGGCATCTGGACCATGCTCAAGCGGGTCGAACAGGCGCTGCAGGAGGCCGCGTGATGCAGCTCGATGTAACTCTGCAGGCGCGTCACGCAATGGCGCTGCGCGAACTGCTCGAGCGCCCGGACGGGATCGAGGCCTCGGCCTACGTCATGTTCGGGCGCAACCTCGTAGGGATTGACCCCTGGACCCGTCGCCGGCGGCTCCGGCTGGTTTCTCATCAGGTCGTTCCGGTGCCGGCGGGCGACGTGATTTCGGCGAGCGCTCGCCATGTTACCTGGTCGACTGCCTCCTTTGTCAGTCTGTGCCGGCAGGCGGCCGAACGGGACCTGGTGCCAGCGATCGTGCACAGCCATCCTGCCGGTATGCGGGTCTTCTCGCGGCAGGACGACGCGAACGAGCGAGATCTCTACCGGTTGCTGCGCAAGCGCAATGGCACTGACGCGATTCTGGCGAGCGTGTTGCTCGCCGGCGGCGATCATTTCATGGCGCGTGCCTGGTTGGATGACAAGGAACCCGTCGAGGCCGAAATCGTCCGGAGCGTCGGCTCCCGGCTGCTCCATTTCGGCGGCGAGTCCGGCGCCTCGAACGCGGCACTGGTGCGTCAAGCACTGTTGTTCGGCGAAGCCGTCAACAACCGTCTGGCATCGATGCGGGTAGGCGTCGTCGGCTGCGGCGGCACAGGCAGCGCCACGGCGATGCTGTTGGCCCGCCTCGGCGTCGGTCAGCTCGCCTTGTTTGACGACGATATCGTCGAAACTTCCAATCTGAACCGCCTCCATGGCGCGCGCCGGGCAGACGCCGACGCCATGCGGCCAAAGGTCGAGGTGCTCGCGCGCGAGATCACGGAATTAGGCCTCGGCGTGCGTGTCCACACCCATCGTGGCTGGATCGAAAAAGAAGCCGCTCGGGATGCGCTCAAAGCCTGCGACGTGATCTTTGGCTGCACGGATGACCATGCCGGCCGGTTGTTTCTCAATCGCTTTTCGCATTTCTATCTGATCCCGGTCATCGACATGGGACTTGCCATCGAGCCGGCGTCGGCTGGCATGCGGGACATGTCGGCGCGGGTCACTGTGCTGACACCGGGCGCGCCCTGCCTCTCATGCCGGGGCGTTGTCGACCCCAAAGCCGCGAGCGAGGAGGCGCTGCGTCGGGAAGCGCCGGAAGAATACGAGCGGCAGAAGCGTGAGGCCTATGTCCGCGGCAGTCAGAATCCGGCGCCAGCCGTGGTAACCTTCACGACCGAAACAGCGACGCTTGCCGTCAATGAGCTGCTGCAGGGCCTGACCGACTATCGCGGGGAAGGTGGCTGGGCCTGGGAGCGGGTTCGGCGGCTGGACCGCGGCATCGAGCGGAAGCGCGGCGCTATCCAGTCGCCGCATTGTCCAATTTGCGCGCGCGAGGACTATTGGGGCCGCGGCGACATGGGCCCCTTCATGGATCGGATCGGCTGATGCGCGTCTTTAGCCACCTTTGCCGCTGGACTGCCGAGCGGTGCCGGTTGATCGGTCGCACCGATCTCGTCGCGCGGGTCAGCCGCCGGCATCCGTCACCGGACCAGCTCCAGACGGGGTCGCTGGTCGTCGTGCGTGACGGCACCCTCGACAAGTGGGCCTGTTTCCGCTGTCCGGGAGGATGCGGCGAGAAGATTCAGCTCTCGCTGAACCAGGCGCGGCGACCCCGTTGGGCGGTGCGTTTCGACTGGCTGCTGCGGCCGACCATCGAACCCTCAGTGCGCCAGCTCAATGCCTGCCGCTGCCACTTTTGGGTCAAGCGGGGCCAGGTCCAATGGTGTCGCGATAGCGGTCACCGTCAGGTGCCGAAACGGACCAGCGGCGCGTAGGGACGTTGATAGACCCCGAGGGTGAGCGCCTGGTAGCTGTTGCTGAAACTCTCGAAGCGGAAGACGTGGGCATCGCCATTGTCGTCGGTGAGCACAATTTCGGCTTCGCCGAGGGGACCGGCCCGCCGTGGTTGGCAATAGCCGGAGACGAGCCCGAAAACCTCAACTTCGCCGACCCCGCTGAAGCCGGCGGCAAATGCCGGCGAGCGCACCAAATGTTCGCAGGGAGTGGCCGGATCGAACTCGGCCGATCGACGGGCCGGGTGCGGATGGTCGGAAATCATGCCGACAATCGGCACAGACACGCCCCAGGTCTCGATAGAGCGCCAGAAGGTCGTGGTGTAGGTGTTGCCAAAGACCGGCTTGAGCGCGCGCACGGCTTCGATGGAGGGTGCATGGTCGCGGGCTTCGACGGTGAAGCGGTCCCGGAGGAAAAGCAGTCGACTGGCCGCAAAATTGGCTTCGGCCTCAACTTGGTCATGGCAGTTCTGGTTCAGGGTGAAACGATCGTCGCCGAGCATGGCCCCTTCATGCCAGGGGATGATACTGTGGCCGATCTCGTGCGCCTCGTGCCAGCGGTGCTTCAGTTCGGGTTGCGACTGATCGAGCAGAATACGCTTGTTATCAGGTAGATAGAGTGCCCGCAAATCGAATTTGGCGACAGCCTCGAAGAAGAGCATAGGACGCCGGATGATCTGCTTGCTCGCCATGCGCATGCGGCTGATAACCTCATCGGCAAGCGAGGGATCGTCTTTCCGGAAATAGGTCAGATCGAGCGAGAGCAGATCGCGGACGACCCGGAGGTCGAGCGGTGGTTCGGGATTCCCGAGACGCGCCAAGACACGCTCGACGCGCTCGTCGATTTCCTGCTGGGTTTTGCGTCTCAGGATGTAATTCCGAGCCATCGTGAACTCCCCAGGCCGCTGACCGCCCGTTACTTCGCCTTGTCGCGCAGCACGGAAACGAGGCCGTCAAAGGCGGCCTGCTCCTCGGCTGTCAGGGCTGTGATGGCCGTAGACCGTGCCGCATAACGGACAGCTTCCTCGATGGCATGTGTGTCCTTTGGCGAAGCCAACCCCGCCAGCTCCATCAGTCGAGCCTGCGATACATCGAAGACCTCGGACAGCCGCCAGATCGTGCGCAGCTCCGGCTCGTGACCGCCGTCTTGTTCGATGCTCATCAGCTCGCCGACCTCGATATGGGCGTCATCGGCGAGCTTTTCGATCGACCAGCCACGCTGGCGGCGCGCCATGTTGACAAAGCGGGCGAAGGCCAGACGGGTTTCTTCGCCGCGGAGCCAAAAGGCTTCGCCCGGCACATGGGGACGTGCGGAAAGGGGGCCTGCGCCAGGCGTCGACGTCTCATCGAGCGCCGCCCGGGCGAGGGCCCAGTCAGCAGTTGTGCTGTAGGTCATTGCGCTTCTCCTCATAAGAACGTCTTGGCTCGATCCGTCGTGATCTCGAAATAGGGTAGCAGCCCACGATATTCATTCGGATTGGTGCCAAGATTGATGAAGCCACAGCGCTCGTAGAAGGTGACCGCCTGCGGCAGGGAATGAAGGCCGACACGACCGTGGAAGCCTTCGTCGAAGCTCCTCTGGATTGCGGTTCGGATCAGCACCTGACCAATGCCGCGATAAAGCGGTGGATCGGCATAGGGTTCGTTCCAGTTCCAGGGCGCGATTTCGAGGTAGTCGACATAAACCAGTGGCTTGCCCATCTGATCGTCGATGCGCGCCATGCGGCTCGCCAGATCGAGCCGCATCATGCCCTGGGTCACATCCCGGCATACGACGCTGTAACCCGTGTGGCCGAGCAGGCCGCGCACTTCGTCGATCTTTGCGCGCCAGTCCCAATGCCAGCTCTGCGGCCAGTCGAGACCCTGCCGGGTTACCCCATTGTCGGCAAGTCGCCGGAGATAGCCCTCCAGGGTTCTTCGCCACTGGAATTGCCAATCCAACAGCTGTCGTTCGCCGATCGTATCAAGCAATTCAGCCTCGACTGGCTGCCGTGTCGACACATCAATGATGAAGACGGGATACGATGTCATAGCATCATGATCTCCGACTTCTCCCTGGTCTGGTCGTCCTCGAAGTACAGCTTGCCGCCGCGCTCTACCCGGGTGTCGACCATCTGGTAAAGTCGAAGCGCCTGCCGCATCAGGCCGGTCTTGCTGAGATCCTTCTTGGCGCACAAGGCCTCTAGGGCGCTCATCTCAGCCTCTGTGAGGTTGAGCGTCATGGTCTTCTTGCTCATGGCGATCCTCATTGAACGCTCATTTTCTAGCTGTTTCGCATACATCTGTCAAGTAAATAGTAGCTAAGATTTAGCTACTATATATCGACTGCAACAGCTTCGGATAATTCAAAGCCCGGCGGGTTATCCCCGTCGGGCCAGGTGGTGGGTCTGTTCCTCAGAACGGGATCTCGTCGTCGCGATCGACCAATTCGGGCGCATCGCCCTCGGCCGCCTTTGGGCGGCTGAGAAAGTCGATCTTCTCGGCGATGATCTCGCAGCCGTAGCGGTCGACACCCGCTGCATCGGTCCACTTCGTGTAGTGGATGCGGCCCTGCAACAGGACCTTCATGCCCTTCTCGCAGTTCTCGGCGACCGACTTGCCGAGCCCGTTGAAGCAGGTGATGCGGTGCCATTCGGTGTCCATAACGCGGTAGCCGTGCTCGTCGCGGACCGCGCGGCCTTCCGAGAGGCGGGGGCGCGAGGTGGCGAGGGTGAAGTGGGTGATCTTCGTGCCGCCTTGCGTGGTGCGGGCCTCCGGGGCCTGACCGATGTTGCCGGCGAGGATGACGATGTTCTGCATGGTGGTTCTCCTGAGATTTCGCTGAAGGGACCATCCCTTCGACAAGACCCGACAGAAGCCTGTCGGGAGACGTCCGCACGGGAGACGCGAGGCGACCGGAAACCCCCGAGGGCCCGGGGTGGCGCGGGCAGCCTTGGCACAGGGCAACACGGCCCGGGCAGGAGTTGGGGTTGCGGGCAGGAGACCGAACAGGATTAGGGGATTGTCAGTCGAAGGGGAGGTGCCTCAGCCGGATCTCTGGGGGAGAAACCCAAGCAGACACCTTCAGACCTGTCTCATCCGGCAATGTCAGGACCAGGGGGAAAGAACCCGGGAAGGGAGGAAGGGATCACTGCGCCCCCCACCCGAGCCCCCTGCCCGCTCGTCTCTTGCCGCGCGTTCTCTGCACGAGTACGGCAGACGCATTGGATCAACCGGAGCACCTGATGCCTGATTTCAACCTAGCGACCATGTCGCTCGCCGAACTGCGGGATTTGCAGAAGTCCGTCGCCAAGGCGATTTCCACCTTCGAAGCCCGGCAAAAGGCGGAGGCCCGCGAAAAGGTCGAGATGCTCGCCAAGGACCTCGGGTTCACCCTCGCCGAACTGGCGGAACTCGAGGAGCCGAAGCGCAAACGGGCGCCCTCGACGAAGATCTACCGGCATCCGGAGAACCCGACCCTCACCTGGTCAGGACGGGGACGCAAGCCGGGCTGGTTTGCCGCCCACGTCGATGCAGGCAAAGACCCCGATGACCTGCTCGGCTGACAATAACCAGCTGGGGGGCTGTCAGACTACCTCTAATGATATGCTGCTCCCGTTCAAAGGACTTGCCGACAACGCGTCGGCGCAGTGTTCATTTCAGCCCGGCCGACGGACTGGTGACATGACTGGAGATGTGCAGTCTGGCCGCTCCAAAGTCAGCCTCAGCCCCCAAAACCAAACTGAAGGCGCGGAAACACACCGTAGAGCACTGCAAATAGCGCAAATCTCACAAGGATGCCTACATCTTGTCACCTTAGACGCGCCAAGCTCAGACTTGATGTGCGACCTGCCTGTGCGCTCCCCTGCTTTGCGCAAAAAAACGGCATACATTTCCGTCATAACGCAATCACCGAATCGCGCGGACGGGTGCTCGGATGGCAGACTTCGATTGGAAACATCTTCTGAAACGCGGCCTGATCCTCGCGCTGGAGGATCGGACGCGGGCGGAAACGTTGAAGGCTTCCCTGCTGGTGCGCGACCATGCTGACCTAGACAAGAAGCGCGGGCGCGAGCTCGAAGGCCAAGCGCGTTTTCGAATGGTGGAGCAAGGCTTCGAAGAGGTCTGTGCCCTTTTTGGCGGTCAGCCGCTTGTCGGTGGTGTCATCCCGAACAGCAGCCTGAAGATCTTCCAGCCATTCATGCGGTTCGGCGGTGATGGCCCGGGTGTCATTTTTGGCCTGGCCGCGATGCCTGAACGCAGCAAGCTGCCGAGCAAGAACCGTTCGCGTCTGGCCGGTGTGACGTTGAACTTCAATCTGACCCCGAGTTTTGACTTTGACGGCAGTGGCCCGAAGCCCGGGGACATCTTCGTCCTCTTCTTGGTTGCACGTGACCGCGAACAGTCCGGCAAACTAGATGAGATTGCGATTGGCGTGATCGATGCGGCATATGAGCAGTTCCTGTTCTACGAACGCCTTGACAAGTTCCTTGCTGATGATGCCGATGCTGCGGATCCGGTCTCCGCTTCGAGTGTGTCGCCGTCCGAGACCGGGCTGGTGCGCTTGAAGGCGAAGGTGAAACCGTTTGTCCCCCCCGAGTCGCCGCCGGAGGTAGACGACGAAACAGGCAAGGCGTGATCGGTATCATTTGATACCGACGGGAGGATTGAATGCGCGTAGGAACGCCTGGCTTCGTGCCAGAACGCCTAGCGGAAGTGCGGGCTGCTCGGCGAATTCTGAGTATGAAAGAGCTTGCACAAATGATTGGGGTTTCCCCCAGTGCGGTATCACGCTGGGAAAGCGGGACCCATGCTCCCGATGCAGAGGCGCTCGCCGCCCTGGCTCGTGAACTTCGTGTGCGCAGGGAGTATTTTCTGCGGCCTGTCCATGCCAGTGAACACCCGATGTTTTCTCGATCGCTGTCCAGTGCCCTGAAGCGCGACACGTCGTACCAGGACTCTCAGATGCAGTGGCTGCAGGAAATCTCTGCGGTCTTGCAGCACTATGTGGATTTTCCGGCGGTCGACATTCCTGATGTCATGAAGGGTCTAACCTATCGCCAACTGCGTGATGAGGACATCGAGGGCATCGCTCAGGAATTGCGATCCCATTGGCGGCTTGGCCAAGGTCCGATCATCGACATGGTTGCTTTGCTTGAACGGGTCGGCTGTGTGGTTGGCTCCATCGAGATGGGAACCTCGAAGCTGGACGGGCTTTGCAGCTGGTCAGGGGGTGACGAACGCCCGCATATCATGCTTGCGACTGACAAGATGTCCCTGCCCCGCCGTCAAATGGACGCTGCCCACGAACTTGGCCACGCAATCCTGCACAAGGGGGTTAGCCACGACGAACTGAAGTCGGATCTTAAAGAGATTGAACGTCAGGCTTTCCGTTTTGCCAGTGCATTCCTGCTGCCCGAGACGACCTATGTGCATGAAGTGCAACATTATTCTTTGGCCGGATTCCTGTCCGTAAAGGAGCGGTGGCGGGTTTCAGTGAAGGCGCAGATCAGGCGGCTTCTGGATCTCGAAGTCATTCCAGAGCACTACGGCACGCAGCTCTACAAGAGCTATTCAGCCAACGGCTGGAACAAGGTGGAACCGCTGGATCGCGAGTGGCCGGTTCCCGAGCCGGCGGTCTTGCGCAACGCGCTCACCCTGATCGTCGAATCCGGAACTCGGACCAAAGAAGATTTGCTTGCGGTCGAATTCACAATGCATCCAGGCGACATCGAGAACCTGACCGGGCTTCCACCTGGGTGGTTCAACCGGCAAGAAGCCAGCATTGTACAACTGTCGTTGAAGCAAGATGCCGCGAAGCCGCATGGTGACGCGCCTGCAGGAGAAGTCGTACCGTTCGCCCGACGCTGATCTTCTGATTGAATGAAGGGGGCTCACGCCCCCCTCTCGAACTTGACCACCGGGATGCCGAGCTTCTTGGCCTTGTCGGCGAGGTTTTCCTGGATGCCGTTGCCCGGGAAGACGAGGACGCCCACCGGCAGGACGTCCAGCATGGCGTCGTTGCGCTTGAAGGGTGCGGCCTTGGCGTGCTTGGTCCAGTCAGGCTTGAAAGCGACCTGGGTCACGCCGCGGGCCTCGGCCCATTTGGCGGCAATGAGCTCGGCGCCCTTGGGGCTGCCACCATGAAGAAGGACCATGTCGGGGTACTTGGTCCGGACCTGATCCAGCTTGCCCCAGATCAGGCGGTGATCGTTGCAGTCGGTCCCGCCGGTGAGGGCCACTTTGGGACCTACGGGCAGCATCACCTCGGCCTCGGTGCGGCGCTTGGCGGCGAGGAAATCGCGGCTGTCGATCAGCGCGGCGGTCAGGTGCTGATGGTTCACCATCGAGCCGGTGCGGGGCCGCCAGGTTGACCCCGTGTGGTGCCAGAACTCGGTGGCGGCGTGATCGCGCATCATGTCCATGCAGTTCCGCCGTTCGGTCAGGGTCAGACCCTCGGCCACCAGGCGCTCGAGTTCGGTGGATTTCACCTCGGAGCCGTCCTGCTCGCGCTGGAGGCGGCGCTGGCCCTGCTCGTTGTCATCGAGCGAGCGCTCGATCCGGACGGTCGCGCGGTGGAAGAGGTTGACCTGGCCCCAGAGCACTTCTTCGAGGTCGGGTTCCATGCGGGTGTCGGCCAGGCTCGCGACGAGAGCGTCGAAAATATCGGCGACGGCACCCCGGAGGCGGTCGGCATCCGGCATCGGGCGCGGATCGGGCTCGTCTTCGAAGGGGCGGTAGCCGTAGAGCTGCAACTCCTCCAGCGCATGGGCGGTCTGGGACGCGGTGTGGGTGGGCTCGTAGCTGTCGTCGCGGGTCTGGAACGTCATCTTCTTCTTGCCTCCGGGCTCTTGGCGGTCCGCGCGTTCTCCCGCGCGGCCTTCATGGGCTCGCGAAAGCCGTCACGGGGGACGACCCTTCACGCCGCCTTCGGGGCCGGAACGGATGTGGAGGAGGACGGGGGGCGGCTGATTTGATGATGTGGACACCCCCACCCCAACCGTCGAATCTGGTTTCAACGGTTCCCCGGGAAGAAGGAGTGGTTGGATATGTCCGGAATGATCATTGGCCTCGATCTCGCGAAGAGCGTTTTCCAGGTCCACGCTGTCGATGCTGACGGAAAAGTTGTCATCACCAGAAAGGTGCGGCGCTCTCAGATGCTCGAGTTCTTTGGGAGGTTGGATCCGTGCTTGGTTGGCATGGAGGCGTGCCCCTCCGCGCACCATTGGGCGCGGGAACTTTCTGCCCTAGGCCACGAAGTCCGATTGATGGTCGCGTCCTACGTGAAGCCCTACGTCAAGCGCCAGAAGAACGACATGGTCGACGCCGAAGCCATCTGCGAGGCGGTGACCAGGCCGACCATGCGGTTTGTCCCGATCAAATCTGAATCGCAGCAGGCCATTCTCATGGTCCACAAGACCCGCGCCCTATTGGTCCGCCAAAGAACAATGCTTGTGAACGCCCTGCGAGGCCATCTTACCGAGATGGGCGTCGTAGCGCCAAAGGGGATCAGACGGCATGCCGATCTCGTCGAGCGGGTGCTTGCACACGGCGCAGACGAGATCGACTTGCCGCCGCTCGTGCGTGACATCGTGTTGTCCTCTGCCCGACAGATCGGCTCCTTGAATGCCGAGATAAAGGAGCTCGAGAGGAAAATCCTGGAATGGCACCGCACGAGCGAAGCCAGCCAACGGCTGGCGACGATCCCCGGCGTCGGCGTGATTACCGCATCCGCAATGGCGGCCAGTGTCGTGGACCCTGCTGCCTTCAGATCGGGACGAGATCTTGCCGCATGGCTCGGCCTGACGCCTCGATCCAACTCCTCTGGGGGCAAAGAGCGACTTGGGCGGATCACGAAAGCCGGAAATCGGTATCTGAGAACCTTGCTGGTCATCGGGGCGACAGCCGTCGTCGGCTTCTCGAGGCGCACAGCCGAAGGGCCATTGATGAGCTGGGTCAGAAAGCTCCTGCAGGTGAAATCGGCACGCCTTACAACGGTGGCCCTAGCCAACAAGATGGCACGGATCTGCTGGGCCGTTATGGCACGGAAAACCGTCTACGGAGAAGCAGCCGCATAGAATACGACGCACTGGCGTCGCAACAGTTCGGAGGGTCTGCCCAAGAAGCGTGATGACTACCGGTTTTGCCGGGGATCAGGAAAACCCGTTCGCGAGACAGCGCCCAAAAGCGCGATGATTTGATAGGGACCATGATCCGCGGATATCATCAGGGCCCGCGGCCAACCGGCCGCACTACGAGGCCGGACATATGCAAGCACCCAACCGGATTCGACGCACTTTGAGGAAAGACTTGACGAAGGGGGTGTCCACATATGCT
>JBKDYO010000272.1:0-14386 GCA_046305855.1 Paracoccaceae bacterium | reverse complement strand
CGAAAACTCCGGTTACCCCCGCCGGAAGGTCAGGTAATGCGGGTCCCGCCCCTCGCGCAGGGCCTTTTGTTCGTAGCGGGTGGAAAGCCAATCCTCCCAGGCCGCGCCCTCGCCAGTCTGCGAGACCAACGAGAACCCTGCTGGCGGCACCTCTTCCAGCGTCTGGCGGACATAGTCCGGGATGTCGGTCGCCACGCGGAACTCCGCCCCTGGGGCCATCGTGCGGGCAAGCGCGGTCAGGTATTCGGGCGTCACAAAACGGCGGCGGTGGTGGCGGGCCTTGGGCCAGGGGTCGGGGTAGTTGAGGAAGACCTTCTGCAGACAAGCGTCCGGCAGCACGTCGAACAGGTCGCGCACGTCGCCCGGGTGCAGCCAGAGGTTCGTCACATCCGCGCCCCGGACCTTGCCCAAAAGCATCGCGATCCCGTTCACGAAGGGTTCGGCCCCGATGATGGTCACCTGCGGGTTAAATGCGGCCATATGCACCAGGTGTTCGCCCCCGCCAAAGCCAACCTCCAGCCACAGGGGCTTTCCGGCGGCAAAGCCAAGGTCCAGCGGGGTGCGCGTCGGGTTCTCGTCCCGCGTCACGCTGCGCAGGGTGAGAGGGCCAAGGTCTTCGGCCAGGTAATCCTTCTGGCTCGCCCGCAGGGTCTTGCCCCGGATGCGGCCGTAGAAGTTGCGGCGAAGAGAGTTGGTATCCGACATAAAGGCCTCTGGCAGGAGCAAAGGCCTGTATCTCTCGGAATTGACGGGGTCAAGCAAGGTGGCACCTTTCGATGCCTTCGTTTGGCTCGGTGGCTACAAACCGGAAATCCATTCCGCGATTTCCGGAGTAATACGCGTGGCAAAGTTCACTTTTCCACCGTCTTCCGTCACACGACCACCCTGATGGACGGCCAAAACGCGACCGGTTTGCAGGTCGAAAACAGGTGCGCCTGCGGTGCCTGGAAAGGTCGGCGCATCATGTCCAAGATTCATCGGATCAGCAGGTTGCGCTTCAATCACTACCCCGAACATTGTTCGTTTGGCAGGTGATCTGCCACCAAGAATGGACCGAATAGACTCACTTACGGGAACCTGTCCCACAGGATATCCGACCACTCCGACTGGGATATCCAGGGGTACGCTGTCTTGGCCAATCAACGGTAAGACTGACAACTCGCCACTCAACCCTGGAACAAGGAGCAAGGAAAGATCGTCACTTCCCCGCACCTGCCGAACCTCCCTAATCGGAAAGGACTCGGCCTCTTTGAATCGGGGATCACTATCCAAAGAAAATACGCCAAGTTGGCCTGGGTCTGTCGATTTGGCCATAACATTTGCCACTACAGAGCTTGTGAGAACCCACCCCTTCTTTACGATGAAGCCCGTGCCTATAAACGGTTCACTTCGGCCGGGCATCAAAACAGCGCCCGTCACTTCGCCAATTGCAATCGTCGTGCTAGGGTCAATCTTTGATGTAAAGTCTGCCGATCTTCCTTCATAAGCATTGGGAAGGCGCACTACTGCTTCAAGGCCTGGCTCTGAAGTTGATTGTGCCAGTTCATTAAGTGCTAGATCGATCTTGGATTGCTGCGCGTTCTCCTTAGCGACTTGTAAGGGCACCCCTTGAATTAGCTGTGCATAGATTAGCCTGCTCAGGTCTTCGGTTTCGCGGTCCAGCTTGCTCGCTTCGCTATCCAGCGAGATCAGGGCGGCGCGAAGTCGGTAGACGTCGCGATAAGCCACCCCCTGCGCAACCAAGCGCTCGATCTTTTCCCGCCCGATCTTCAATCGGACCTTGTCCTCATCCCGAAACTCAAGCTGCGCCGCACTTCGCTCGGCGAGGTCGCGCCAGATGAGAAGAGCTTCGGCCCAGTCGCAATACTGAGCGCGGCGCATTCCGATCAACGGGCTATCCTTAATGCCGGCCACCTGTGCCCAGATGAGCGAGCACGCAATTTGCGTCGCAAGGTCCGCCTCGCTCTCCACTTCATCGAAACTCATCAGCTTGTTTGATTCATCAGGCATCGCCTCGAACTTCGGTGCCCCCGGCCACCTGACCACGGCCGAAGGCTTCCCATTGCCGGAATGCAGAACGACATATCCGGTCACCTCGTCCGGCGTGACAACAGAACGACGCAGCATTCCCAGGATTTGTCCGAAATTGACTCCCTGTATCTTGAGTTCGATCTCCGCCAACTGATCCCGAGTAAGTCCCAGATCACTTGTGGCCGAAGGGACGATTTCAATGCGACTGTCAGATTGGGCTGTGTTCTCTGCTTCCGCCTCTGCCTTAAGCTGGTTGTCCAATTGCGCGAAGTATCCATTCAGCTGCACATAGCGCTGAAGGATCTTCACCCGCAATGCGTCGGCCCTGACCTCGTCAGACGTCCCTTCCACAGTCAGCTTAAATACGCCCAGCGACGTCGTCGGACGACCCCATACGCTGCCGACTTCCCGCAATAAGAGAAAAGAGCCGCCAATTAGAAGGGCAGTGTAAACCAGCTTCGAGAAAGACAGCGGCGGGAACGGTCGCACTGGTGAGGCTATTGCAAAGGCTGCGGCCGCCAAAAGTGCCAGACCCAGTACCGTTCTGGTATCCATTTTTCGCCCCCTGGCGAGATCAATGCCTTACGATCTCACACAGGGGGTGTTTTGTCAAAGCAGGGGAAAACGACGGTCACACCGCCTTCTTCAGCGCCTCGACCAGGTCCGTGCGCTCCCAGCTGAAACCGCCATCCGCGTCCGGTGCGCGGCCGAAGTGGCCGTAAGCGCTGGTGCGGGCGTAGATCGGGCGGTTCAGATCCAGATGCGTGCGGATGCCACGCGGGGTCAGGTCCATGACCTCGGCCACGGCCTTCTCGATCCGGGCCGCGTCGACCTGGCCGGTGCCATGGGTGTCGACATAGATCGACAGCGGCTTTGCCACGCCGATAGCGTAGGACACCTGGAGCGTGCAGCGCTCGGCCAGGCCCGCCGCGACGACGTTCTTCGCCAGATAGCGCGCCGCATAGGCGGCCGAGCGGTCGACCTTGGTCGGGTCCTTGCCCGAAAACGCGCCGCCGCCATGCGGAGCAGCACCGCCATAGGTGTCGACAATGATCTTGCGGCCCGTCAGGCCCGCGTCGCCGTCCGGCCCGCCGATGACGAAGGTGCCCGTGGGGTTCACATGCCATTCGGTCTTACGGGTGATCCAGCCCTCCGGCAGGACTTCGCGGATGTAGGGCTCGACGATCTTGCGGATGACCTTCGAGGTCTGGCGCTTCGAGGTGTGCTGGGTCGACAGCACGATCGAGGTCACTTCGACCGGCTTCCCGCCCGCATAACGCAGCGTCAGCTGGCTTTTGGCGTCCGGGCCAAGGGTCGGTTCGGCGCCGGATTTACGAACCTCGGCCAGACGGCGCAGGATCGCGTGGGCGTACTGGATCGGTGCCGGCATGTATTCCGGCGTCTCCAGCGTCGCATAGCCGAACATGATCCCCTGGTCGCCCGCACCATCCTTGTCGACGCCTTGCGCGATATGCGCGGACTGCTCGTGGATGTAGTTGTGGATCTTGATCTTGTCCCAGTGGAACTTCTTCTGCTCGTAGCCGATGTCCTTGACGCAGTCGCGGACGATCCCGTCGACGCGCTTCATCATCGCGGCCGTCGCCTCCTTGGAGGACAGGCCGACTTCGCCGCCGACAACCACCCGGTTCGTCGTGGCAAAGGTCTCGCAGGCGACGCGGGCGTTCGGTTCTTCCTTCAGGAAGGCATCCAGGACGGCATCCGAGATGCGGTCGCAGACCTTGTCGGGGTGGCCCTCGGAAACGGATTCCGAGGTGAAAACGTAGTCTTGGCGGCTCATGGGAAGTGCTCCGTTGGGTTCACCCCGCCACGCCAGGAAGCCGTTGTGGAGGGGGTTCAAGATGCGCCTGACTAGACGGGCGGACCCGGCCCGTCAATGGGCAGACTGTCGCCGCCGCACCATTGCGCCCAGTGCGAGACCGACCAGCAACAACAGGACCGGCAAATCGCCCCAGCGGCTGTAGGGCGTCGACGGAAGCGCGCCGGGAATGCGGGTGTCGAGCGCGGCCATCGTGCCGAACGGCAACTGATCCAGCACCCGGCCCCGCGCGTCTACCACCGCCGTGACCCCGGTGTTCGCCACCCGGATCAGCGGCAGGCCCTGTTCCACGGCACGGAGGCGGGCCTGGGCGAAATGCTGGAACGGACCCGTCAGCGTCCCGAACCAGGCATCGTTGGTGATCTGCAGCATCCAGTCGGCGCGTTCGGGTGCGCTGGCGGCAAAACGCGGGAAAATCGCCTCGTAGCAGATCAGCGGCAGCACCTTGCCAAATCGACCGAGGTCCAGCACCTGCGGCCCCGGCCCGGCCGAATAGGTGTTGCCCGCCTGAGCCGCAAAGGCGCGCAGGCCGAACCACTGATAGGCCAGATCGCCAAAGGGGATGTATTCCCCGAAGGGCACCAGATGCGCCTTGTCATAGCGCGCGGTCTCGGCCCCCTCGCCCTCCAGCACGCGCAGAGAGTTGTAGAAACGCTCGCCCTCCTCGCGCTGGATGCCGACGACGACAGGCCTGCCGCCCGAGGCCGCCACAACCATCCCCGCCACTTCCGGAGCATATTCCAGCATGTAGGGCACCGCGGTTTCCGGCCAGATCGTCAGGTCGGCGACCTCGCCTTCCGCGGTCAGCGACAAAAGCCTGTCCAGGAACTCCCGCGCCCGCGCGGCGTCCCATTTGGCGGATTGCTCGGCATTGGGCTGGACCAGACGCAGCGTCAGCGCGCCAGGGTCGGGAAGCGGTTCTGCCAGCCGCCAGAGGCCGAACCCCAGCGCGGCGACCAGCAGCACGGCCGCGCCAGCCACCCCCGCCCCGCGCCACAGAACCGGCAAAGCGGCCACCAGCAGCGTCAGAAGGCTGAGAAGCGATGGCCCTCCAAGGGCCGCGATCTGATCCAGCGGCGTGCCGATCCAGACATGTCCCGCCATCGCCCAGGGGAAGCCAGTGAAGATCACGCCCCGCAGCCATTCCAGCGCCACGAAGGCGACAACGAAGCCCGGGATGCGGTTCGGAAAGCTCCGCGCCGCCAAAGCCGCCGCCCCCCAGAAGAGGCCAAGCCCGAAGGCCAGCAACACCACCGCGAACGGGGCCATCCAGCCATGCCGGGCGATGTCGATCAGGAAGGGCTCGACGATCCAGCTCAAGCTCAACGCGAAATGCCCCGCGCCCGCGCAAAGACCGGTCAGAAACACGCCGCGCCGGTCGGGAACCTGGTCCAGAAGCCAGATCAGCCCGGCCAGCCCTGCAAGCGTCGCCCACCAGAACCCAAGCGGTGCCTGCCCCAGGGCTGCGACCGCGCCGAGGCCGAAGGCCAGCCCCAGGCGGCGCTTGCCGCGCAGCCAGACGTCAGCCATGCATCACCCGGCCGCCGGGACGGGCAGCCTGACCCGCAGCCGCTTGATCCGGCGCGGATCGGCGTCGACGATCTCGAACTGCACGCCGCTTTCATGCTCGACCACTTCGCCCCGCGCAGGCACCCGGCCCGAGCGCAGGAAGACCAGACCGCCCAGGGTGTCGATCTCTTCGTCCTCTTCCCCTGTGCGCAGGGCAAGACCCAGCGCCGCCTCGATCTCCTCAAGCGGGGCGGTGGACTGCGCCAGGATCACGCCGGGCTGCTCCTCTTTCCACAGGGCGCCCTCGACCTCGTCATGCTCGTCCTCGATCTCGCCGATCACCGTTTCGATCAGATCCTCGATGGTGACGAGCCCGTCGACGCCGCCATATTCGTCGATCACCAGCGCCATGTGCGCCCGTTCCCGCTGCATCTTTTGCAACAGGACCCCGGTCGGCATCGACGGCGGCGCGTAAAGGATCGGCCGCAAGAGCCGCTTCAGGCTGAACCGCCCCGAGGCCCCGAACCCGTGCTGCAGCGCGAGGTCCTTCAGAAGCACCAGCCCCTGCGGATGATCGAGCGTACCCTTGTAGACCGGAACCCGGCTGAACCCGTGCTCTCGGAAGACCTCGACCAGCTCGTCCTTGCCGATGTCCAGCGGCACCGCCACGATTTCGGCCTTTGGGACCGCCACGTCATCAACCCGCATCCGGCGCAGCGCATGCAGGCCCTGCGACGCAGCAGGTGCGCCCGCCACCGGTGCGGCGTCGGCTGGCTCGGAGCCCTGGCTGAAAGCGGAAAGAAGTCTGCCGAAAAAGCCGCGTTGGCCCTGGTCAGATGCGGGGTCTTCGGTCTCAAGCGGCGCGCCCTGCGCGGCGGGAGACCCGTCGGTGCTACTGCCCATCGGTCCTTTGTCCAGAATCCACCCGTCCTGCGGATGCGCGTCTAGTATGGGTCAGAAACCCCAAGGCTGGCAAGTATCTGCACTTCCAGCCCTTCCATCAAGGCCGCATCAGCGTCGTCCACATGGTCGTAACCCAGAAGGTGCAAGACCCCGTGCACGACCAGATGCGTGACGTGGTCGGCCATCGGCTTGCCCTGCGCCTCGGCCTCCCGCGCGCAGGTGTCCCAGGCAATTGCGACGTCGCCCAAGGACTCGGGGTCCTCGGTCGACCCCGGAACCGGCGGCTCGGGTGGCTCGCCCGCAAACTCCGACCCGCGCTCTGCTGACGGCCAGCTCAGCACATTGGTCGGCTGCGGCTTGCCGCGGAAATCGGCGTTCAGGACCGCGATCCGCGCATCATCGCAGCCCATCAGACTGACGGCAAAGCCCTCGCCGGCCAGCCCGACACCGGTCAGCGCGGCGCGGACCGCCCGTTCGCCCAGCGCGGCAAGCCCAAAGGCCTCCCACCGCGCGTCTTCGATCACCGTCTCGACCAGATCCATGCGCTGCGCCTAGCGCGAAGCGAACCGCCAGTCAAATCGAGCGCCTTGCGGCGCGAAGACTCTTTATCTCGTCGTCGGCCTTCGCCTCCTCCTCGGGAAGCGCGCCGCGCGGGAGTATTTCCGGAAAAGGGCAAAGGCAGCTTGCTCTTTTCGCAAATACTCTGGGGGTTTGGGGGTGAAACCCCCATCGCCGAGGAGGAGGCGAAGGCCGACGACGAGACAAAAGCCTCGCGCGCCAGCGCTCCTTTCGTAAAGCCGCCCTCTACCCATGCGCTTCGTCGGCCTCGTAAGCCTCGATGATGCGGCCGACCAGCGGGTGCCGCACAACGTCCTTCGAGGTGAAGTAGTTGAAGGTGACACCCCGCACGCCTTTCAGGATGCGCTCGGCCTCGGCCAAGCCCGAGGCTGTGCCACGCGGCAGGTCGACCTGGGTGCGGTCCCCGGTGATCACCATGCGGCTGCCTTCGCCCAGACGGGTCAGGAACATCTTCATCTGCATCTGTGTCGCGTTCTGCGCCTCGTCCAGGACGATGAAGGCGTTCGACAGCGTCCGGCCCCGCATGAAGGCCAGGGGCGCGATCTCGATCCGCTTTTCCTGCAGCAGTTTTTCCACCTGTTTCGACGGCAGGAAGTCGTTCAGCGCGTCGTACAAGGGCTGCATGTAGGGATCGACCTTCTCCTTCATGTCGCCGGGGAGGAAGCCAAGCCGTTCGCCCGCTTCCACGGCAGGACGCGACAGGATGATCTTCTCCACAGCGCCCGAGATGAACATCGTCACCCCGACCGCCACCGCCAGATAGGTCTTGCCGGTGCCCGCAGGCCCGATGCCAAAGCCCAACTCATGCTGGAAGAGGTTCGCGACATAGGCCTTCTGCGCCTCGGTCCGCGGCTCGATCGGCTTTTTCCGGGTCCGGAGTTCCATGCCGGTGGAAAAGAGTTCGATCTGTTCGGCGCTTTCGGCGTCTACGGGGCGGCCCATCCGCATCGCGCCGTCGATATCGCCTGCGGCCACGTTGCGCCCCGATTCCAGCCGCGCATAAAGCGACCGCAGTACTGCCGCAGCCTGTTCACGCGCGATCTTGTCGCCGACCACGGCCAGACGGTTGCCGCGCCGCAGGATATGCACCCCCATCTGGTGTTCGATCTGCGCGAGATTGCGGTCAAACTCGCCGCAAAGATCGATCAGCAATCGGTTGTCGGGAAATTCGAGGACGGTTTCCACGATGTCCTCGGCGGACGGGGGGGTCAGCGCGCTGATGCCCAAACGGGGTCTCCTTCATTCAGGGCCACACGAGAAAGTCTGCAGCCGGACACGGCATCTGGCAAGTGAAACTCGATGCCTGCACAAAGTGTTGTGGTGAATCATGCCGAATTCATGACAGCCGCTGTGCTGCAGCCCAAGAAAAAGGCCCCGGCACTGCCGGGGCCTTTGGTTCTGGCAACGAAGCGGCTCTTAGGGCGCGCTGTGGCTTTTCGCCGGACCCGAAACGCGGTCCGGGATGCCCGCATCGGCGGTCTCGTAGACACCGATCACGGTTCCCGGCGGGTATTTGCCATCGCAGATCGGCAGGCCGGTCGTCGGGTCGAAGCGCGGCGTGGAATAGCCTTCCAGACCGTCGTCGATGATCCAGACCTGGCAGCCGTCCGGATCATAGGCAATCGCGGCCTCGCCATCCGTCAGCTTCGAATCGTCGCGACCGTAGTCCTGTCCGGTGGCAATCACCGAGTCCGGGCCCGAATAGGGTACCGTACCCTCGACCCCTTCAAAGAACCCGCCACAGCCCGACAGCAGCGTGCCAAGCCCCAGCACCAGACCCGCCCGCGACAAAGCCCCGAGCCGCGCCATTTCCAGTTTTCCTGCAAGCGTCATGATCATCAGCCCTTCTTGCAGAGAACTTCGACACGGCGGTTCTTCGCCATGCCCTTCGCGGTGCCGTTGGTCGCGGCAGGCTGGCTTTCGCCATAGCCCGCGACGCTGTCCACCACCGCGCCCACCGATTGCGCCACCGCGGCCACGGCAGCAGCGCGCGCTTCGGACAGGCCCTGGTTATAGGCGTCCGAGCCGCGGCTGTCAGTGTGCCCGGCAATGGCGTAGGAGAACGCCCCGGTCTGGCGGAAGTAGGTCTCCAGCTTCGACCGACCCGAGGCCGTCAGCGTGGCACTTGCGGTCGCAAAATAGGTGTCGGTGCTTTCAGTCAGGCAGCTGACCTGCTTCAGGCAGACCGGCTTGCCGGTCTTCGGGTTGCGGCGCGGCACCATGTAGCCTTCGGTCCCGCCGTCCGCCCACCAGTGCTGGCAGCCGTCGCGGTCAACCCAGACGCCCCACTCGATCTTGCCGGTTACCGCTTGGTCCTGCGCCATCGCCATGTGCGCGGCAGAAAGGCAAATGCCCGCGACCAATACCGAAAGCGCGCGCCGAAGCATGCTTTCCTGTTTCATCAATGCCCCACTCCTCGTAACTGACCTGGCAGAGTCATGCTTTTGTTGCGGGCGATAATGCCGTCGAAACCTGTCAGAGAGAAGGTATTCATCGGGCAGAACCGGTTTTTCCCGCGTACTTGCGGTTGAACTGCGGCTTTATTGCCATTCTGCCACAGTTGAAAATGATCAAGTGATCCGGGAAACCAGCTCTCCCGCCAGTGAGTTGGACGTTGAAGCTGAAACGCGTGCGCGCACAAGTTCGCCGATTCGGCCCGCGTGATCCTGCACATGCACGGCATGCAGATGGCCGGATTTTCCAACCATCTGGCCCGGCATTCGACCCGGCTTTTCGTACAGCACTTCGACCTCTCGGCCGATCATCGCCTCTTGCGCGGCATGCTGCTGCGCGGTGATCAGCGCCTGCAACTCCTGCAACCGCGAATCCGCTTCCTCGGTCGGGACCGGGGCCTTCTCTGCCGCCGGAGTACCGGGCCGCGCCGAGTACTTGAAGCTGAAGGCCTGCCCGAACCCCACGGACCGGATCAGGTCCAGCGTCGCGCGGAAATCGGCCTCGGTCTCGCCCGGGAAGCCCACGATGAAATCCGACGACAGCAGGATGTCCGGCCGCGCTTCCCGAATCCGCTCGACCAGGCGCAGATAGGCCTCGGCGGTGTGCTTGCGGTTCATCGCTTTCAGGATGCGGTCCGATCCAGACTGCACTGGCAGATGCAGGTACGGCATCAGCGCAGCCAGGTCGCCATGCGCGGCGATCAGGTCGTCTTCCATGTCGTTCGGGTGGCTGGTGGTATAACGCAGGCGCGCCAGCCCCTCGATCGTCGCCAGCTCCCGCAAAAGCCGCGCCAGACCCCAGGCCCCACCCGGGCCTTCGCCGTGGTAGGCGTTGACGTTCTGGCCCAGAAGCGTGATCTCCCGCACGCCTTGCGCCACCAGCCCCCGTGCTTCATCCAGCAGGCGCGCGACCGGGCGGCTCACTTCTGCGCCCCGCGTGTACGGCACGACGCAGAAGGCGCAGAACTTGTCGCAGCCTTCCTGCACGGTCAGGAACGCGGTCGGTCCGCGCAGCGCCTTGCGTTTCGGCAACAGCGAGAACTTGTCCTCGACCGGAAAGTCGGTATCGATCTGCCGACCTCCGGCCTCGACCATCGCGGGCAGCCGGTGATAGGCCTGCGGCCCCACCACCAGATCGACGACGGGCGAGCGGCGCAGGATTTCCGCGCCTTCGGCCTGCGCGACGCAGCCCGCCACACCCACCTTCAGCCCCGGCTTTGCCGCCTTCAGCCCGCGCAGCCGACCAAGGTCCGAGTACAGCTTCTCCGACGCCTTTTCCCGGATGTGGCAGGTGTTCAGAAGCACCATGTCCGCATCTTCGACTACATCGGTCGTCACATAGCCCGACGCGCCCAGCGCTTCCGCCATGCGTTCGCTGTCATAGACGTTCATCTGACAGCCATATGTCTTGACGAAAAGCTTCTTCGCGTCGGTCATGGGCAGTTCCCCCGGCAAAGGCGGGTCTTACCGCAACATGCTTTCCGCCTCAACTGCCGCCAAGCTCTCTTGCATCGCCTTGCCGGATCGCCTCAACTGCCGCCCGACCCCGACCGGACCCCCTGATGCGCTATCCCAGCCTTTCTGCCCTTTTCGACCGCAAGGCCGCCGGTTTCGGCAAGGGCCCGCTTGCGCTCATCATGGCCGAGGATGAGGTCGAGCTGGACTCGACCCTTGCCCACCACCTTGCCTGCGGCTTTCGCGACATCGTGCTTCTGGCCCCACGGGACGCGCAGATCTCTCCGGAACACGAAGCGCTGGTTCATGTCGTCAGCCACGACGTCTATGCCGAGGGCGCGCTGGTCGCAGCAGTGAACCAGGCCATCGAGCAATTCCCGGGCACCTGGATCTACTACGGCTACAACGCCGAATACCTGTTCTACCCCTTCCGCGAAACTCGCAGGGTGGGCGAGCTACTGAGTTTCCACGGCGAAGAACGCCGCGAGGCGATGCTGACCTACGTCATCGATCTTTATGCCGGCGATCTTGGCGCGCATCCGGACGCGGTCGCAATCGGCGATGCCTGGCTTGACCGCTCGGGCTATTACGCGCTGGCCCGGCAGGATCCCGCGAACGAATGGGAACCCAAGGACCGGCAGCTCGACTTCTTCGGCGGGCTGCGCTGGCGCTTTGAAGAGCACATCCCCTATGCCCGCCGCCGGATCGACCGCATCGCGCTGTTCCGCGCCAAGCCCGGCCTCAAGCTTCTGCCCGACTTCACGCTGTCGGACGAAGAGATGAACACTTATGCCTGCCGCTGGCATAACAACCTGACGGCGGCAGTCTGTTCCTTCCGCACCGCCAAGGCCCTGCGCACCAACCCCGGCTCGCGCCACGCGATCCACAGTTTCCACTGGCCCAATTCGGTAAAATTCGACTGGCACAGCCAGCAGCTGATGGATCTTGGGCTGATGGAGCCCGGCCAATGGTTCTGAACCCGCTCACACAGCCGTGATCGGCATCGCGAAACTTCGCGCCTGACTGCCCCGTTCTTCCCGATGTGACAGCCGGATCGGCCGGCTGGTCCCTGAAACGGAGCAAACCATGTCCTTGAAGTCCCTCCTGGGCGCCGCAGCCCTGACCGCCCTTGCCTCAACCGCTTTCGCCGCAAACCCCGACGTCGGCGGCGCCCCGATGTTCGAGACCAAGAACATCGTCGAGAATGCGGTGAACTCGGCCGACCACACCACGCTGGTCGCTGCCGTCAAGGCCGCGGGCCTTGTCGATGCGCTGATGGGTCCCGGCCCCTTTACCGTCTTCGCCCCGGTGAACGACGCCTTCGCCGCCCTGCCTGCCGGGACCGTCGACACCCTGCTGAAGCCGGAAAACAAGGACATGCTGACCAAGGTCCTGACCGCCCATGTCGTGGCCGGAGATCTCAAGCTTGCCGATCTGCGCGCCAAGGTGGGCTCGGACGGCTTTGCCAACCTGAAGACCCTGTCGGGCGACGCGCTGTCGGTGAAGTTCAAGGGTGACACGGCGATGATCTATTCGGAATCGAAGAGCATCGGCACCATCACGATCGCCGATGTCGACCAGTCCAACGGCGTGATCCACGTCGTCGATACCGTTCTCGTCCCGAAGTAAGCGGCTTTTCAGCACCGGCGGGCGGGGGCAACCCCGCCCTTTTTCACGCCTTGCGCAGGCGGATCACCACGTCCACCCGGGCAACGGCCATGCCCTCGGGCGCTTGCGGCAGGCGGGCGATCTCCAGCTCTTCGGCGGACGCATCGGTCAGCGCGTGGCTGTCTTCCCAGTAGAAATGCGGGTGGTCATCGGTCCGCGTGTCGAAATACGATTTCGACCCGTCCACCACGACCTCGTTCATCAGCCCTGCGTCGCAGAAGGCGCGCAGCGTGTTGTAGACGGTCGCAAGGCTGACCTTTTCGCCCGCATCAGCCGACAGCACATACAGGCTTTCGGCAGTGACATGCCGGTTCATCCCGTCGCCGACCAGAAGTTCCGCCAACAGCAGGCGCTGCCGCGTGGGACGCAAGCCCCCCGCCTTCAACCACTCTGCGCTGCGTTCCGTGCCGGTCAAATGCCGCCTCATTGGATGCGTTCCCCGATATAGGGCCGCAAACCCGACCGTTTCAATGCGGAATCGTGGCGTTCAGCGCGAAATCCCTGCAAATCCGCGTGCAATTGCGCCCCAGACCAGCCCGGTGACGACCATGGACCCCAGTCCCGCCGCCCAGAATGGCAACACCAGCGCCGTCCCGCGGGACAGGAAAAGCTCTCCTGCCGAAACCACCAGCCCCGACAGGACCAGCCCAAGCGGCATCATCCCCCAGGCCAGCAGCCGGTACAGACTGTTGACCCGGCCCAGGATCGCATCCGGGATCAGCCGTTGCCGCGTGCTGACGGACACCACGTTCCAGACAAAGCCGGAGAACTCCATCACCGCAAAGCAGAGGCCCAGCGTCCAGGCCCCCGGCGCCAGCGCCATCGCAACAAAGCACGGGCCCGAGACTGCCAGCATCCACTGCATCGTCCGCGCAGACCCCAGGGCGCGGCCGATCCTTTCACCCATCAGGCTGCCCGCGATCCCGCCCACCGCTCCACCCGCCAGCGTCAACCCGTAGGCCTGCGCCGAAAGCCCCAGGTTTTCCTGCGCATGCAGGACAAGGCCGATGACGATCATCTGGTGGAACAGGTTCCAGAAACCCGTGGTCCAGGCAAGTGTCCGCAGCAGCGGCATACCGCGCAGGAAGGCGAACCCCTCCCCCAACTCGGCCCGCCAGCCCCGCCGATCCGTCCGCACCGCCCGGAACTGCCCCGCCAATCCCGCAACCAGCAGCATGGCCAACCCGTAAGCCAGCGCATTCAGCCCGAAGGCCAGCGGCAACCAGAGCCCGATCAGGAACGCCCCCAGCGCCGGGCCGATCAGCGCGTTGGTCAAAAGCTCCGCACTCCACAGCTGGCCGTTCGCCCGCTCCAGCTTCTCCGCCGGGACCAACGCGGGCAGCATCGTCTGCGCCGCGTTATCGCGAAAGACCTCGGCCCCGCCCACAACCATGGCCGCAACGACCAGCGCCGCATAAAGCCCGAGGGCCGATACCCCTTCTGTCGGGGCCGCGCCCAAGGGCAAGGCCAGCCACAGCGCAAGCGCCGCCCCGGCAAAGGCCAGCCCCCGTACTCCGTCCATCGCCAGGATCAGCCGCCGCCTGTCCACCCGGTCGGTCACCAGCCCCGCGGGCAGCGCCAGCAACGCCCAGGGCAGCCGCAGCGCGACCGGCACCAGCGCCACCAAAAGCGCATCCCGCGTCAGCAAGGAGGCGATCCACCCCCAGGCAACCACCGCGACCCCGTCCGCGAGGTTCGTCATCCCGCTGGCCGCAATGAACCGCTGGAACGCTGTCATGCCTGTCTCCTGTCCCCGTCAGACTTGCCAGTCTTCGCCCCCAAATGCTAGGGAGGGTAACGGGGCAAATGGGGGACCACTAGGGATGGCGTCGTATCCGACCTTCTTCGACAAGGAAGCACTTCTGGCCTGCTCCAGAGGAGAGCTTTTCGGCCCCGGCAACGCCCAGCTGCCCGCCCCGCCGATGCTCATGATGGACCGGATCACCGACAT
>JBKDYO010000271.1:0-4327 GCA_046305855.1 Paracoccaceae bacterium | reverse complement strand
CAAAAAAAGGCCGGGCAAGAAGCCCGGCCAGGTCCAACAGGGAGGATGCCGCGCCATAACCCCGACGCGACCAGGGGAACTTGCTGCACAACCGGTGCATGTGAATAAGGTAGCAAGCGATTCCGGCAACAATAAGCCCTAAGCGGCAAGATTTCGTGGTTGTTGCAAGGCGGACGCAATGTGCCGTTGCAACGGAACCACAGGACTCACGCCACCAGCCGGTACCCGCCACTTTCGGTGACCAGAAGCCGCGCGTTCGACGGATCGGGCTCGATCTTCTGCCGCAGACGATAGATGTGGGTTTCCAGCGTATGCGTGGTCACGCCTGCGTTGTAACCCCAGACCTCATGCAGAAGAACATCCCGCGCCACCACGCCCGAGGCGCTGCGATAGAGATACTTCAGGATGTTGGTCTCTTTCTCGGTCAGGCGGATCTTCTTTTCCTTTTCGTCCAGCAGCATCTTCTGCGCGGGCTTGAAGGTGTAGGGCCCAAGCTGGAACACCGCGTCTTCCGACTGTTCGTGCGTCCGCAGCTGTGCCCGGATGCGGGCCAGCAGGACCGGAAACTTGAACGGCTTCGTCACATAGTCGTTGGCACCAGCGTCCAGACCCAGGATCGTGTCGCTGTCGGTGTCATGGCCGGTCAGCATCAGGATCGGGCACTTCACGCCCTGCTTGCGCATCCGGCGGCACAGCTCGCGCCCATCGGTGTCAGGCAAGCCGACGTCCAGGATCACCAGGTCGAACAGACCCGCCTTGACCCGTTCCATGCCATCGGCACCGGTCCCGGCCTCGAACACGTCGAAGTCCTCGGTCATCACCAGTTGTTCGCTGAGTGCTTCGCGCAGGTCGTCGTCGTCGTCGACGAGCAGGATTTTCCGCAGTCCGGCCATGAGTGCCTCCATTGCTATAGGGGTGAGATGCGCCCCAATCACGAAGGCCGCAAGATTTGCTACTAAATGCTCACGCGGACGTGTCGGTTCCGCGGGCAATGTTTCAAACCTTTCAGGTGGCGTTCTTTGCTTCCAGCTCGGCCAGCGCCTGATCCAGCTGCGCGTCGGTCCAGGATTCGCGCACGGCCTGCGCCAGGAAGTCGGCCATCGTGCGGGGCGCCAGGCCACCGACGGGCGGGTTGCGGTCCAGATTGGTCGGGAAAGGATAACCCTCGGCCGTTGCGGCAATGACATTCGCCACGTCAATCCCCGCCCCGCCCTGCCGCAGAACCGGGAAGACCGCGCGGCTCATACGGGCGCGGTTCACCGACTCCATCGCGCGGCCAAAGGCGGATGAGACTTGCAGCAGGTTCCCCATCCGGAAGCGGTCCGTCGTCTGGTTCGTCCCCGCGCCATGCATCACGGCCGGGTTGAAGAACAGCGCGTCGCCCTTGGACAAGGGCAGTTGCACGTGGTGCTTGGCGAAGTGGTCCTGATACTCGGGCCGCGAGAAGGCCAGGTAGCCCTCGTGGAAAGCTTGCGAGAAGGGCAGCATCATTGTCGGCCCCGTCTCGACCGGCATGTCGCAATGCGCGACCGCCCCCTGCAGGGTCAGCAGCGGCGAGATGCCGTGGATATGGGCCGGAAAGCGGGCCATCTGCTCGGCCGACATGAAACCGAGGTGATAGTCCCGATGCGCCACCTGCGCCGCACCACCTGGATTCACCCGGTTGACCTGGGCGGTCATCTGGTAGTTGGGGCCAAGCCAGGCCTCGGAGGCCAGCGCCAGCGCGTCGGCGCTGTAATAGGCGGCGAAGTTGGCAGGATCGGCCAGGCAATGCTTTTCCAGCGAGTTCCAGATCCGGTCATTCGCGCCCGGCTTGGCGAAATGGTCGCCCCCGCCCAGATTGGCGGCCTTCTCCTCGGCAATGATCGTCTCGAAGATCGCCGTGGCGCGGTCCACGATGGTGGCATCGGGCAGCGCGTCGCGGATCACCACGATCCCCGGGCCATCAGCGAAGACCCAGGCCCATTCGGCGGTCAGCGCCCGGCGGGCCTGCGGATCGCGGGCCGCCGAGGCGACGGTCTGGCCATTGTAGATCGGGATGTTCTGCAGCACCTCTACGGCCTGAGGCACGTCTTCGGCCCTTGTCCGCTGCGAGACCTGCGCCTTGAACAACTCGAAATCACCGCTGTCGGGGCTGATCCAGACCGGGCGGCGGGCGGGGCGGGAGGGGGCGTTCATCGGCGTGGCTCCTGTCTTGGATGCCCCCAGACTGGCGCGGTATGGCGCGGGCGACAACGGGAATCATCGGCAAGACCGATGCACAAAGGCTTCCGCCCCCGGCGATTGCGGCCTAGATAGGGGGCATGTCGCTTGGCCTCTCCATCCCCGAACGCCTGTCCCGCGCGCGCGCCGACCTGCGCATGGGGGTGCCGGTCGTGTTGTGCGGTGCGGAAGGGGCGGCGCTTGTGGCGGCGGTCGAGACGCTGGACGCCGCACGGCTGGCAGACCTGCGCGGCTATGGGGCGCCCATCCTTGCGATCACAGCGCGCCGGGCCGAGACGCTGAAAGCCCGCGCCTATGATGGCGATCTGGCGCGGATCGTGCCCCCGGCCGACACCGGGCTGGACTGGTTGCGATCCGTGGCGGACCCGGCGGATGACCTGCGGACACCGATGAAGGGACCGCTGCAATCGGTCCGGGATGGCGCGCCCGATCTGGCCCGGGCTGCCCTGGGGCTGGCCAAGACGGCGCATCTCCTGCCAGCGGCGCTGCTGGTGCCCGTGTCGGATGCCCTGACCTTGGCCGGCGCCAACGGGCTGACGCTTCTGGTGCTTGACGAGATTGCAACGGTTCTTGCCGCCTTGCCTGCGATGGATGAGGTCGTCTCGGCCCGGGTGCCGCTGGTCGCTTCCAATGCGGGCCGGGTGCATGTCTTTCGCCCCGATGACGGCGGCGAAGAGCATTACGCCATCGAGATCGGTCGACCGGATCGGTCAAAGCCGGTGCTGGCGCGGCTGCATTCGGCCTGTTTCACCGGCGATGTGCTGGGATCGCTGAAATGCGACTGCGGGCCGCAATTGCGCAGCGCTTTGGCGCAGATGGGCGAAGAAGGTGCCGGGGTGCTTTTGTACCTGAACCAGGAAGGCCGAGGGATCGGACTTGCGAACAAGCTGCGCGCCTATTCGCTGCAGGATCAGGGGTTTGACACGGTCGAGGCCAATCACCGGCTGGGGTTCGAGGATGACGAGCGCGACTTCCGCATCGGGGCCGACATCCTGCGCAAACTGGGGTTCTCCGCGGTTCGGCTGCTGACCAATAACCCAAAGAAAATGGCGATGATGGAAGGCTTCGGGTTTCATGTGACCGAGCGTGTACCCTTGCGCGTGGGCGAAACCGCCGAAAACCGGGCCTATCTTGCGACCAAGGCCGCAAAGTCAGGGCACCTTCTGTGAAGCCGACGGATCTGGTGCTGACGCCGATAGGGCTGCGGTTCCTGGGGCGGGTCTTCCCCTGTTCCATCGGGCGCGGCGGGATCGTTCCGGCTTCGGCCAAGCGCGAGGGGGACGGTGCGACACCCGCCGGGGTGCACCGGCTGGTGGGGATGCTTTACCGCCCCGACCGGCTGACCCGGCCTGCCGACTGGGCGCTGCCGATCGGCCCTTCGGACCTGTGGTCCGACGATCCCCGCGACGAGGACTACAACCTGATGGTCCGCGTCCCGCATGGCTTCAGCCACGAGCGGCTGCGGCGGGCGGACCCGATGTATGATCTCGTGATCATCACCGACTGGAACTGGCCCGATGCAGAGCCGGGCAAAGGCTCGGCGATCTTCGTCCATCAGTGGCGCAGGCCCGGTGCCCCCACGGCAGGATGCGTGGCACTGGCGCGGCCCGACCTGCATTGGATCGCGCCCCGCATCACGCATCAGACACGGCTTGTAATCCGGCTCTGACCCCTTCTCAAAACGCTTTGACCGGCCTAAAATGCCCGAAACGGGGGAAGCCATGGCCAAGACGATCAGCGCAGACGACCAGATTTTCGACCTGCGGCTTGCCCGGTCGGCGCCTGACCTTTTTCCGATGCTGGAGTCGCTTTACGGCGCGCGGTCCGACTATCCCGCCTTCCGCGACAAACTGGTCAAAGCGCTGAAAAAGGGCTGGGCCGAGAGGCCGGACGACCTGAAGCGGCTGGACCTGATCCGGGACCTTGAGCCAGACTGGTTCCAGCGCCCCGACATGGCTGGCTATGTCTTCTACATCGACCGGTTCAACGGGACGCTGCAGGGCATTCTCGACAAGCTCGACTATCTTGAAGACCTCGGGATCACCTACGTCCACCTGATGCCCTGCCTGAAGCCCCGCCCCGGTGACAGCGACGGCGGCTATTC
>JBKDYO010000270.1:0-17607 GCA_046305855.1 Paracoccaceae bacterium | reverse complement strand
GTGGAAAACGCCCCCTCCGCCAAGAAGGCGATGGCCGAAGCTGGCCTCTCCGCCGACGCCGTCAAGGGCAGCGGGCGCGATGGCCGGGTGATGAAGGAAGACGTTGCGAAAGCCGTCGCCACCCCGGCCCCGGCTCCCACTGCCGCCCCGGCCCCCGCCACTGTCCCCCGCGCCCCGATCCCGGCCGAGGACGCCTCCCGCGAAGAACGCGTCAAGATGACCCGCCTCCGCGCGACCATCGCCCGCCGCCTGAAGGACGCCCAGAACACCGCCGCGATGCTCACGACCTACAACGAGGTCGACATGTCTGGCATCATGTCGCTTCGCAACGAATACAAGGACGCGTTTGAAAAGAAGCACGGCGTCAAGCTTGGCTTCATGTCCTTCTTCGTCAAGGCATGCACCCACGCCCTGAAGGAAGTCCCCGAGGTCAACGCCGAGATCGATGGCCAGGACGTGGTCTACAAGAACTACGTCCACATGGGCGTCGCCGTCGGCACCCCCTCGGGCCTCGTCGTCCCCGTGGTCCGCGACGCCGACCAGATGGGCTTTGCCGCCATCGAAAAGAAGATCGCCGAGCTTGGCCTCCGCGCCCGCGACGGCAAACTGTCGATGGCCGAGATGCAGGGCGGCTCGTTCACCATCTCCAACGGCGGCGTCTACGGCTCGCTGATGTCCTCCCCCATCCTCAACCCCCCGCAGTCCGGCATCCTCGGCATGCACAAGATCCAGGACCGCCCGGTCGTCGTCGCAGGCCAGATCGTCATCCGCCCGATGATGTACCTTGCGCTGAGTTACGACCACCGCATCGTCGACGGCAAAGGCGCGGTGACGTTCCTGGTGCGGGTGAAAGAGGCCCTGGAGGACCCGCGTCGGCTGTTGATGGATTTGTGAGGGGTCGGGACCGGGCGGGCGGGCACCCGCCCGTCACCCTTCAATTGAGCAGTTAGTTTGAGGCCGGTAGCATCGCCGAAGGTTGGCCCGAGAATGTCGAATGTAGATACTGCCAAGTTGTTTTTCGGGGTCGTCCTGAACAAGCTTCAAGACTCTTTTCCGGCTGCGATCTTCTTGTCGGCTCAAAACATTTGGCCCGAATTCGAGAAAGTTGCGGCAGGTGGAACGGTATCTATCAAGACGCAAGAGCGGTCCTATCGAACTCTGCCCATC
The DNA here is from genome assembly GCA_046305855.1 of Paracoccaceae bacterium. GTDB lineage: Bacteria > Pseudomonadota > Alphaproteobacteria > Rhodobacterales > Rhodobacteraceae > Tabrizicola. Next base: position 16,440 of record JBKDYO010000270.1, on the reverse strand, counting down.
TCAGATCTCGCCGAAGACCAGGTGCTTCAAGAGCATTATACAAAGCTGATGCTCAGGTGGATGGCGGCAGAAGGCTACTTGGTTAGCGACCCCGTGTCGAACTTTCCCTATGACTATGTCTTGTCTTCGAAAGCACTTGCCGCACTCAACATAGCAATCGACAAGGAAAAGAGGACGATCGGCGAGGCGCTCGCGAATGCTGCTCGAAAGACTGGTGATGCCACCCAAAGCGAACTCATCGCCATGCTAGTCGAAAGGATATTCGATTACTTTCAGAGACTTATTCCATGACTGCCTTCCTCACCACCCCCACCGCCGCGACAAGCGCCTCCCCTCCCCCTCGTGGGGAGGGGTTGGGGGTGGGGGGCACCCCGAACCGGCAACGTAGGGTGCGCTACAGCGCACCTCTCTTCGCCGCCCTCCTCCTGACCACCCCCGCCGCCGCCCAGGTCATCCCTACCGGCACCCCCGCCGCCGACATCCTCCTCTCCCAAGCCATTACCGAACACCGCGTCTTCCTCACCTGCTCGGCCCTCGACCCGCAGACCCACGCCCTGATCCTTGCCAACTGGCAGCGCGACATCACCGCCGCCGCCGCGATCCTGACCGCCAACCAGGTCCCGCCCGAGGCGATCGCCGCCTTCACCACCGCCGCCGACCCCGCCGCCCTGATGCCAGCCGAGGACACCCCCTGGGGTCAGGTCAAAGGCCTTTGCGACACCCACCCCGACTGGCTGAAGACCTACCAGGACTTCAACGCCACCTTCCTCGAACTGAAACTCCCGCAGGCCTTCCAATGACCCACAACCCGCCCAACCTCCGGCCCCTGCTCTTGACACCGGCAGCAGCCCGGCCTCCGGTATCCCCAACGCCAATGACCCGGAGCGCCTGATGTTCATCCCTGCCAAGGGCCTCGATTACCGCGATTTCCTCGACGCCCTGCACAGCCAGCTGCGCTTTGACTGGTATCTCGAGGTCGGCTCGCAGACCGGCCGCTCGCTCGCCAAGTCGCGCAGCCCCTCCATCGCCGTCGATCCGGTCTTCCGCATCAAATACGACGTCGCGGGCAACAAGCCGCACTTGCACCTCTACCAGGCCACCAGCGACGATTTCTTTGCCGCCGGGCACCTGAAGACCCTGAAGGCCAAGCCGGATTTCAGCTTCCTCGACGGGATGCACCTTTACGAATACCTCCTGCGCGATTTCATCAATGCCGAGGCTGCGGGCAAACCCACCTCGGTCATCGCGATGCACGACTGCTGTCCCTTCGGCCACGGCATGACCACCCGCGACATCGACAACATCCCGCGCGGCGCCTGGACCGGCGACGTCTGGAAGCTGATCCCGATCCTGCAGGAATACCGCCCTGACCTGACGATCCAGGTCCTGGACTGCGCGCCGACCGGCCTTGTCGTCGTCTCGAACCTCGACCCGAAGAACAAGGCGCTGACCAAGGCCTACGACAAGATCCTCGCCCGCTACACCGACCTGACCCTGGCCGAGTACGGGGTGGAGAAGTTCTACGCCAGCTTCACTTACGTCGATCCCGTCCAGCTGGCCAACGACGGCTTCCAGACCTTCCGCCCCGCCGCGCGCGAATACATCCCAGCCGAAAAACCCCTCGTCGCCCCCGTGCCACCGCCCCCGGCCGAGCCGGTCAACATCCAGAAGACCACCGTCCACAACGTCGACCTCTACTCCGGCCACCGCGTCCTGCGCGACTTCGGCAACGACCTTGCGGCCTGTGTTTCGGGGCCCCTGTCCGAGCCCGTCGACGTCTATGTCGGCGTCCATGTCATCGACCGCCCACTGGATACCGGGCGCTTCAAGATCGGCATCCAGACCGAACAGTACCTCGACAAGAACGGCCAGCCGATGTGGCGGATCCCCAAGGAACGCTTCCGCCTCCGCCACGCGACCTTCTACGACGTCCTCCTCGATTTCAGCGCCGACAACGCCCCCGCCTACGACTTCCTGCCCGAAGAACTCCGCGCCAAGGTCCTCTTCGGCCCGCATGTCTTCCCCGACACCCCGGTCCCGCCGAACTTCCAGCCCGAGGCCCCGGTCTTCTTCGGCGCCCTGAACGACCGCCGCCGCGGCCTGCTGGCTGACCTCCAGGCGAAACGCCCGGTCGAGGTCGCCCCCCACGGCACCTTCGGCCGCCCGCTCGACGCGCTGATCGCGAAACAGGGCGCCGTCCTGAACCTGCACTTCCGCGAGGGCCAGTATTCCGAATACCCCCGCTTCCTGAAGGCCTATCTGCGCGGCAAACCCATCCAGTCCGAGCCGCTCGCCCCACCGCTTCAGCCGGACTTGCATTATTTCAACCTTGATGCCCAGCCAACGGCCCAGAAGACCGACAAGATCTTCAAAAATCTTGCATCCTTCGCCGCCGAGCACAGCTTCCAGGCCTTCCTGCAAGCCTCGCTCGACCGCGCGCGGCTGCGCAAGGCTGGCTGACCGATGCCCCTCGCCGCGCACCCCGCTGAACCAAGGCCCCCCGTGGCGCTGGTCAGCTGCATGCGCAACGAGGGCATCCACATCCTCGAATGGCTCGCCTATCATCGCGTCATCGGCTTCGGCCCGGTGGTGATCTGCACCAACGATTGCGAGGATGGCTCGGACGCCCTCCTCGACCGCCTCGCTGCTCAAGGCGAGGTCACCCACCTCCCCAACCCCCTCCCCCCAGAGACCCCGCCGCAGGCCGCCGGCATCGCCCGCGCCATGGACCACCTTGCCGGGACCGACACGGACTGGCTCGCCCATCTCGACAGCGACGAGTTCCTCAACATTGCTCCCGGCGCGGGGCCAGTGCAGGACTTGATCGCCCGCGCCGCAGACGCCCACACCATCGCGCTCCCCTGGCGGATGTTCGGCGACAACGGCCACCGCGACTGGCCCGGGGAAACCCTCCCCGCCTTCACCGCCTGCGAAGCCGCCCCGGACCCCGCCACCGTCAAGTTCAAATCCCTCTTCCGCCACCGCGCCTTCGCCTCGGCCTCCGACCACATGCCGACCGCTCCGGTCATCGAGACCCCCCTCGCCGTCAACGCCGCAGGCGAGCCCCTCTCCTCCGCCCCCCTCCACGGCCCGCCCCGATCGCGCTACCAACCGGTGGAGAGCGCCCTCTGCGGCGGCGCTATCGTCAACCACTACGCCACCCGCTCGACCGACGTGTTCCTCCTGAAGAACGACCGCGGCCGCGGCATGGGCCCGCCCTCCGACAAGTATCACCTCGGCTCGAAATGGCACCGGATCGCCAACCGGAACGAGGCGCAGGACCGCTCCATCCTCACTCGCTGGCCCGAGGTTGCCGCCGAACTCGCCCGCCTCCGCGACCTCTCCGGCGTGGCGCAGGCCGAGGCCGCATGCCGCGACTGGTTCACCGCCACCTGCGCGCAACGCCTGACCCCCGCCGCCATCGCCCGCTGGACGAAAAGGGCCGCCGCATGACCCCATGGATGACCCTGCCGCCGAACGGTCACCCGGACTTCTGGCTTGCCGTGCTGGCGGCGAAAATCATGGCCTGGGGCTTGCTGTTTCTGGCGCTGATCACGGGCGGCACTTGGGCAATCAGCCGCGGAGCCGAGGCAGGCTTTGGCCTCGCCGCCCGGTTGCTGCCGGAAGTCCTCGCAAACTTTGCATTCGTCCATTTCCTGCGGAAAGGCAGCCGGATTGCGGCGGCCCTGTTCGGGCTCTGGTGCCTTTGGGGCTTTGCAAAAGTGATCCCGGGAGATGACGACCCGATCGTCGCACTCATCGTCTACGTCATGGGCGTATTGAACGTCGTTGGCCTCATCGGCGTGGCGAAAGCCTTCTTTGCAAGGACATCCGCATGACCCCCGAACTGACCGCTCTGGCCCTCGCCGGCCTCTTGCAGACCGTGCAATACATCGCCTTCGCCGTCCCTGCGAACGTGGAACTTGGCACCGGCTACACCTCCAGCCCGCGCGATCGCCCCCCCTCCCGGCAGATGTCCATCCTGACCGGTCGGCTGCAACGCGCGATGAACAACCATTTCGAGGGGCTGATCCTCTTCACCCTCGCGGTCGTCGTCGTCACCCTCGGCAACCAGTCTACCGCTGTCACCCAATACGCCGCCTGGGCCTACCTCGGCGCCCGCATCCTCTATGTCCCCGCTTATGCCTTCGGCTGGCGCCCTTGGCGCTCGGCCATCTGGGGCGTAGGCTTCTTTGCAACCCTGACGATGATCGTGGCCGCACTCCTGTGACCCTTTCATCTGTCTGAAAATATCCTGCGGGGGTCCGGGGGTGCAAAACCCCCGGCTCCGACACGAACCACAAGGAACCGACCAAATGGCAGATTTCGACACCATCATCATCGGCGCTGGCCCCGGCGGTTACGTCGCCGCCATCCGCGCCGCCCAACTCGGCCAGAAGGTCGCCTGCGTCGAAGGGCGCGAGACACTGGGCGGCACCTGCCTCAACGTCGGCTGCATCCCGTCCAAGGCGATGCTGCACGCCACCCACATGCTGCACGAAACGCACGAGAACTTTGAAAAGATGGGCCTGATGGGCGCTGCCCCCAAGGTCGATTGGGCCAAGATGCAGGCCTACAAGGATGACGTTGTCTCCGGCAACACCAAGGGGATCGAGTTCCTGTTCAAGAAGAACAAGGTCACCTGGCTGAAAGGCTGGGCCACGATCCCGGCGGCCGGTCAGGTCAAGGTCGGGGACGAGGTCCACAGCGCGAAGAACATCGTCATCGCCACCGGGTCCGAAGCCTCCAGCCTCCCCGGCGTCACCGTGGACGAAGAAACCATCGTCACCTCCACCGGCGCCCTCACCCTCGCCAAACCCCCGAAGACCATGGTCGTGATCGGCGCAGGCGTCATCGGGCTGGAAATGGGCTCGGTCTACGCCCGCCTCGGCACCGAGGTTACCGTGGTCGAATACCTCGACGCCATCACCCCCGGCATGGACGCCGAGATCGCCAAGGCCTTCCAGCGCATCCTGACCAAGCAGGGCCTGAAATTTGTCTTGGGCGCCGCCGTCCAGTCGGTCACCAAGGGCAAGAAGGGCGCAACGGTCACCTACAAGCTGAAGAAGGACGACTCCGAGGCCAAGATCGACGCCGACATCGTCCTCGTCGCCACGGGCCGCAAACCCTATACCACCGGTCTTGGCCTTGAAGCTCTGGGGGTAGAAATGGGCCCCCGCGGCACCATCAAGACCGACGCCCATTGGCAGACCAACATCCCCGGCCTCTACGCCATCGGCGACGCCATCGCCGGACCCATGCTCGCCCACAAGGCCGAAGACGAAGGCATGGCGGTGGCCGAGGTCCTCTCGGGAAAGCATGGCCACGTGAACTACGGCGTCATCCCCGGCGTGATCTACACCACGCCCGAGGTGGCCAACGTCGGCCAGACCGAGGAGCAGCTCAAAGCCGAAGGCCGCGCCTACAAGGTCGGCAAGTTCCCCTTCATGGGCAACGCCCGCGCCAAGGCGGTCTTCCAAGCCGAAGGCTTCGTGAAGCTCATCGCCGACGCCACGACCGACCGGATCCTCGGTTGCCACATCATCGGCCCGGCCGCAGGCGACCTGATCCACGAGGTCTGCGTTGCGATGGAATTCGGCGCCTCGGCCCAGGACCTCGCGCTCACCTGCCACGCGCACCCGACCTTCAGCGAAGCCGTCCGCGAAGCCGCCCTCGCCTGCGGCGACGGGGCGATTCACGCCTGACGCCCGCTCGCCGTTCGACTTCTCCTCGCCACGAAACCGTTGGCGAGGAGTGGCGTCGTCCTTGACGGCAGTCTGCTACCCCCGCAATCGCCCCAGCGTCAGCCCGACAGCCCGCAGTTCCCGGCTTCCCGGTTTCAGTGCCGACAGCGCCCCCGCCAGCCACCCCACCGGGACAAGCCACCGGGCCAGCCGCCGCGCTCCGGCCAGTGCCCCCTCGGGCGCGTTTTGCGCATAGGCCCCCAGAGCCGCCTCCAGCCAGCGCCCGTCCTCGGGCCACAACGTAAAGGCCGTCTGCGCGAACATCACAACATCCGCTGCCTGCCAGAACCCTGCCCGCTTCGCTTGCCGGAACCGCTCCAGATCGATGAACCGCGCCATACGCCCATCCCAGCAGACATCCCGCACGGCCGGGCGACCATGCGCCATCCCGGCCCAATGCAGCCGACCCAGCGCCCGCCCGGCCTCGGCAAAGGCGCTCAGCTTGTCAGCCTCGCGGCAGTCCGTATCGGCCACCACCTCAGGCAGGGTTGGCCCTGCGTCCGGCATCAGCACCCAGTCCGGCCCTTCCGCCGCCACGCCCGCCACCGGCACACCCGCCGCATTCAGCGCCCGCAGCCCGTCGCGCTCTGCCGCGAAAGCCCGTTCCGGATCGCCCTTTTGCAGCCGCAGCCGCCCCGACAGCCGCTCGACCCGCTTCAGCCAGAACCGCCGCCCGTCGGCCAGATCCAGCCGCCGCACCCGTCGGGGCGGTTCGGCCAGCATGCGACGCAGGCTTTCGTCTAGGTTGAGGTCGGGCACCGGGGGCTCCAACGGATCGGATCGCCGTTCCTGTAACGCTCCGATGACGGATTTGCAAAACCCCGGACTTCAGCCCGACCCGCCGATCCGCAAGAAGCCGCCGATTAGGCGACCCTGCGCTCGGTCGGGGCAAAGACACTCAGCTTCAACCAGTGCTGCATCGCGCGGCCAATGGCCGGGTCGCCGTCCAGCTGCACATGCCCCGCCTTGATTTCCGCGTCCAGCCGCACCAATCCCATCCAGATCGCGGTCATGGTCTTGAGAGAGCTCGTCACCAGAAGATCGATGTCGAACCCGGGATCGACGTGGCAAAGATCGACCTGCCCCGATTCGATGACCAGCCAGTAGTTCCGCTGGGTCGGTGAAAGCTCGGGATACAGAAACTGTATCGTGCAGCGGCGTGGCGGCAGGGGATTGGTGCTCAGGTTGCGGCGCATGTCCCACATCAGCAGCGTCGGGTCCAGATTGCGCAGCGACAGCCGGGATTCGACCCAACGCTGCCCCCAGAACCCGATGCCCAGAACGATCGGGCGCAGCTCTTCCCCCGCTTCGGTCAGCTGGTATTCATGGGCACCCCCCGCCGTCGGAACGGTCCGGACCACGCCCGCAAGCTCCAACTCTTTCAGGCGTTTCGACAACAGCGTCGGCGACATGCGCGGCAGGCCGCGACGCAGGTCGTTGAACCGCGTAGACCCGCACAGCAACTCGCGCAACAGAACGATCGTCCAGCGCGAACAGAGGATCTCGGAGGCCATGGAAACGGGGCAGAACTGGCCATAGCTTGAGGGTTCGGACATCACGATCTCCTTCCCGAGACGGCCAAGGGTAACACCGGGGGGACCTGCGACCTAGTACAGTTCGTGGACTGGCCTGAAACCGTCAGACGGCAGACGATGGGGCATTCGACAAAAGGGAGTGCCACCATGACTTTGACAGCAGAAATCGGGGCGACCGAGACCCCAGGTGCCGTGACGATTGCAGAGAGTTTGTTGGAAAAGATTGCAGCGGGTGCCGAGCGGGCAGATGCCGAGGACCGGTTTGTCGCCGAAAACTACGCGCTCCTGAAGGACGCGGGTCTGGTCGAGGCCGGGGTTCCGCAGGAACTGGGCGGGGGCGGTGCGGATGTGCGCGCGCTGTCTGATATGTTGCGTGTGCTGGGCCGGGCCTGCGGCTCGACGGCGCTGGCCTTCGCGATGCACACGCACCAAGTGGCGATCCCGGCCTGGCGCTGGCGGCATCAGAAAGTGGCGGCGGTTGAGCCTCTGCTCAAGCGCATCGCGGCTGATCGGATCGTGCTGCTGTCCAGTGGCGGGTCGGATTGGATCAAGGGCTCGGGCGTCGCCCGCCGGGTCGACGGCGGCTACCGGGTCTCGGGGCGCAAGATCTTCACCTCGGGTGCTGCGGCGGGCGACGTCTTCATGACCGGCGCGGTGCTGGAGGAAGACGGCGAACGCCACGTCCTGCATTTCGGCGCGTCGATGAAGGCGGCCGAAGTGCGCATCCTCGACACCTGGCATACGATGGGGATGCGGGGCACCGGCTCGCATGATGTGGTCCTGGATGATCTTTTCGTGCCGGACGCGGGCGTGGCGCTGAAGCGCAAGTCGGGGGAATGGCACCCGCTGTTTCACACCATCGCGACCATCGCCTTCCCGCTGATCTATTCGGCCTATCTGGGGGTTGCAGACAGTGCCTGCCGGATTGCGCTCGACATGGCGAAGGAGCGACCCGTCACCCACGACATGCGGGCGATGGCCGGGCGGATGATGACCGAACTCCGCGGGGCCGAAATGGCGCACGCCTCGATGCTGGCCACCGTCGACCGGAACGCGCCTTCCGCCGAAACCGTCGATGATGTCATGAAGGGCAAGGTGCTGGGTGCTGACCACATGATCCGCGCGGTGGAACTGGCAATGGAACTGGCCAGCGGGGCGGGCTTCTATCGCTCGGCGGGGCTCGAGCGGCGGTTCCGCGACATCCAGGGCGCGCGCTACCACGCGATGCAGCGCGGCCCCCAGTCGCAATATGCCGGCGCGTTGGCTCTGGGTGAGTCAGTGGCGACGGTGTTCTGAAACGATGCTTCGGGGCGGCCTTCCGGTCGCCCCGACCCCTAGGGCTGGCTGCGCAAAAGAAGGCCCACGCCCAGCACGATGATCGCCATGCCCAGCATCTGGCGCGCGCTGACAGCTTGCCGGAAGACAAACCACGAGACGGCTTGCGCGAAGATCACTTCGATCAGGGCCAGCGTCCGGACGTTGGCTGCCGAGGTCAGCGAAAAGCCGATGAACCAGAACTGCGAGGCGAAGGCGCCCAGAAACCCAGCGGCGAGCGAGGGTTTCCAGGCGCGCAGCGAAGCGACCAAGGCAGTGCGGTCGAAGGCCAGAAGCCAGACACCAAGCGTCGCGGCCTGCAGCGTCAGCCCAAGCGCAAGGATCGTCGTCGCACGGATCAGAAAGTCTCCTTCAGGCAACGCCACGATGGCCCCGCGAAATCCGATCGCGGACAGGCCGAACAGCGCCCCGGCCAGAAGCCCGGTCAGCGCCGGACCGCTGTCACGCCACATCGCGGCAGGGGTCCCCGGCTTCACGGACATCAGGACAACCCCGGCGGTGGCCGTCGCAATGGCCAGCAGCATCGCCAAGGTCAGCGGGTCCCCCAGCACGGCGGCGGCGATCAGCGCGACAAGGACAGGTTCGGTCTTCAGCCAGGCCGTGGTGACGGCAAAGGACTGTGATTTCATCAAGACCAGCATAAGCGCCGTGGCCGCAATCTGCGACAGCGCTCCCAGCACAGTGAAGCCAAGGGCCTTGAGTGTAACGGCAGGCACCGGCTGCCCGTGCAGGCCCGCGACAAGCGCAAGGAAGACCAGCGCGAAGGGCAGGCCGAACAGGAACCGGACATGCGTGGCCCCGATAGTCCCGATGGCACGGGTCAGGCTGGCCTGCGTCGCATTGCGGGCCGTCTGGGCGGCGGCGGCAATCAGGGTGGCGAGGACCCAGCCGAACCCTGCCATCACTGCACCCTCAGGTCCCCCTGACCGTGTCGATCATCAGTTGCACGTTGTCCGGATGCGCCTCGGGCGTGATCCCGTGGCCAAGGTTGAAGATATGCGGCCCCTTGGAAAACGCCTTCACCACATGCTGCGTCGCTGCGATCAAGGCCTGCCCGCCGGTCACCATATGCTCAGGCGCAAGGTTGCCCTGCACCGGGCCGTCGATCTGCACATTCGCCGCCGCCCATTCCGGGCTGACCGAATTGTCGATCGCCACGCAATCCGCCCCGGTCCGGTGCGCAAAGCCGATATAGCCCTGCCCCGCCTCGCGCGGGAAGGCGATGACCGGAATGCCCGGATGCCGCGCCTTCAAGGCCGCGATGATCTTTGCGGCCGGAGCCTCGGCGAAGTCCTTGAAATCCTGCCCTTTCAGCGACCCGGCCCAGCTGTCGAACAGCTTGACCACCTCGGCCCCCGCCTCGATCTGCGCCGAAAGATACTCTACCGTCGCGTCCGAAATCCGGTCGATCAGCGCCTGAAACGTCGCCCGATCCTCGGCCTTCAGCTTGTGCGCCGCGCCCTGATCCTTCGACCCCCGCCCCGCGATCATGTAGGTCGCCACCGTCCAGGGCGCGCCCGCGAACCCGATCAGAGTGGTCTCCTTCGGCAACTCCCGCGCCAGGATCCGCACCGTCTCATAGACCGGGGACAACGTTTCGTGGATCGCCTCGATGGGCTTCAGGTTCGCCACCTGCCCGGGGGTGTCCGTCGTCTCCATCCGCGGACCTTCGCCCGTCTCGAACCACAGTTTCGGGCCCAGCGCCTGCGGCAGCAGCAGGATGTCGGCAAAGAGAATCGCCGCATCGAATCCATAGCGCCGGATCGGCTGCAGCGTCACTTCGGCGGCAAGGTCCGGCGTATAGCACAGCGACAGGAAGTCCCCCGCCTTCGCCCGCGTCTCGCGGTATTCCGGCAGGTATCGCCCCGCCTGACGCATCATCCAGATCGGCGGGGTCGGCAGCACCTCGCCCTTCAGGGCGCGCAGGATCGTCTTGGTCATCGCTTGTCCTCTTATCGCCTCATGGGTCGGCGCTGGGGGCCGCGTTGTCAAGAGTTGTCAGGCGCGCCTGACACCGTTAAGCCTAACGCCATGAGCGATGATCTGCCCACCCCCGCCCGCCCGCTGAAGATCGGCACCCGTGGTTCGCCCCTGGCCTTGTGGCAGGCGCACGAGACCCGGCGCAGCCTGATGGCAGCCTTCGCCCTGCCCGAAGCGGCGTTCGAAATCGTGGTGATCAAGGTCACTGGCGACCAGATCCAGGACAAGGCCCTGCGCGAGATCGGCGGCAAGGGCCTTTTCACCCGCGAGATCGAAGAGGCGCTCCTCGACGGCTCCATCGACATCGCCGTCCATTCGATGAAGGACATGCCGACCCAGCAGCCAGAGGGCCTTCTCCTCGACTGCTACCTCCCCCGCGCCGACGTGCGCGATGCCTTCGTCTCCCCCCGCTTCGGCTCCATTGCCGACCTGCCGCAGGGGGCCACGGTCGGCTCTTCCTCGCTCCGCCGCCGCGCGCAACTGGCACTCCGCCGCCCCGACCTGCAGCTCGTGGAGTTCCGCGGCAACGTGCAGACCCGGATGCGCAAACTGGAAGAGGGCGTGGCCCACGCCACCTTCCTCGCCATGGCCGGCCTCACCCGCCTTGGCATGACCGAGGTCGCCCGCTCGGCCATCGCGCCCGAGGAAATGCTCCCCGCCGTCGCCCAAGGCGCCATCGGCATCGAGCGCCGCACTGCCGATACCCGCACCGCCGCTCTCCTCGCCCGCATCCACGACCTCGAGACCGGCCTCCGCCTCGCCGCCGAACGCAGCTTCCTCGCAACCCTCGACGGCTCCTGCGAAACCCCCATCGCGGGCCTTGCCGTGATCGAGGGCGACAGCCTCTGGCTCAGGGGAGAACTCCTCCGCCCCGACGGCTCGGCCAACGTAGCAGGCAACCTGCGCGGCCCCGTCGGACAAGGCGCTGAAGTGGGCCGTGCGCTGGCAGAAGAGCTCCTCTCCCGCGCCGGGCCGAACTTCTTCCACTAAGTCACCCCTCCAACGCCAGCCGCGTCTCCACCAGCCGCACCAGATGCGTCGCTGCAGCTTCGACATTCGACGGGGTCAGCAGGTCCCACTGCGCCGGCAACAGCCAGATCGCCTCATAGCTCGTCGGCACCATCCGCACCCCGTCCAGATCGGCCCACAGGCTGTAGTCGAACTGCCGCGACATCGCCCCCCAACCCTTCCCCGCAAAAGAAAGGTTCAGCACCATCCGCCCACGCGGCACCTCGACCCGCAGCTGCTCCAGGTCCGAGCTTTGCTTCGCGACCTTCCCACCGAACCGCCCCTCCAGCGCCCCGGCAATGGCCTTGCGCAGCTTCGCGGGCGCCACCGGCACAGCCTCGGCAAAGCTTGGCACGTTCGGCGCGGGGGGACCGGCGGCCTCGCCCGTCAACCCCTGCAGGCGGATGAACCCTTCAATCCCACCCGGCTCTGCCACCAGCCGTGCCAGATTCTTTACGTTCTGAAAGCGGAGGTCCGGCCGGCTTTGCCCCTCGGCCTCGACCGCCGCCACCAGCGGCAGCCGCGCCATCAGCGCCGCACGGTCCGGCGCTGTCAGAAAGGACGGATCGGCTGCGGCATAATCCGACAGCTGGTCAGCATAAGCGACCCGGTCCCGCTCGGTCAGCCCGTCCAGCGCCGCCAGCCGCCTCAGCACGAAGGTCGACGGACACCCCCTTAGCAGCGGAAACCCTTTCGCCGCCTCTTCCAGCCGATGCGCCCGAACCCGCTCCATCGCATCCCCACTCCACACTGGGTGCAGCCTGCCCTTCGGCGCAGCGCTCGTCAAACGTTACGGCACTCGGAATCACGGCTCCGAGGCCTGCCCGCACCCCATCCGCCCAGGCTTTCCCTCCGCAAATATCCTCCGGGGGTTCGGGGGTGGAAAACCCCCGACGACCCGAGCCGCCTTGCGTCCTTCACGCAAGGCGGCGAGACAAAAGGCGCGCGCGGAACGCGCTCAATTCGATACGCGCCTGCCCCGGGCATGCCTTAAGACTTCCCTAACGCCCGCGACCAACCCCTTGATAACGCGAGCGTCCCCGCGTTTGTCCACCGTGGACACGTCACACGACCTCCCCCCGGTCCAGCCGCCCCAGCACCCCTTCCGCCCCCGCCAGCACCGCCTCCCGGTGGCCCGCCTCCATCCCGTCCCAGACCCGGTACATCTGCCCCATCCGCGGGTTCGCGCGGAACCGCTCCCGATGCCGCACCAGGAAGTGCCAGTAGAGAAGATTGAACGGACAAGCCCGCTCCCCCACCTTCTCCTTCACCCGATACCGGCACCCGCCGCAGTGGTCCGACATCCGGTCGATATAGGCCCCCGACGACACATAGGGTTTCGACCCCAGCATCCCCCCATCCGCGAACTGGCTCATCCCCAGCACATTCGGCGCCTCTACCCATTCGAAGGCATCGACATAGACCGACAGATACCACTCATGCACCGCCGCCGGGTCCACCCCCGCCAGCAGCGCGAAATTCCCCGTCACCATCAGCCGCTGAATGTGGTGGGCGTAAGCGAGATCCCGCGTCTGCCCAACGGCGGCCTTCATGCAGGCCATCCCGGTCTCTGCCCCCCAGTAGACCCCCGGCAGCGCGCGGGAATGACCCAGCGAGTTCCCCTCCAGATACCCCGGCCCCTTCAGCGCCCAGATCCCCCGCACATACTCCCGCCAGCCGATCACCTGCCGGATGAACCCCTCTGCTGCCTGGATCGGCACCTTCCCCGCCCTCCACGCCGCTTCCACCGTCCGACACACCTCCATCGGCCCCAGAAGCCCGATGTTGAGGTACGGAGAAATCACCGCATGGGAGAGAAACGCCTCCCCCTCCAGCATCGCATCCTGCTCCTCGCCGAACCGGGGCAACCGCCCCTCGACAAACTCGGCCAGCGCAGCCAAGGCCCCCAACCGATCCGTCGCCCAGCGAAACGGCCGCAGCCGCCCGAAATGCGAAAACCGGGCCTCCACCAGCCCCAGCACCTCCTCCACCACCGCATCCGGCGCGACGTCCCGGGGCCGACGCCGCAGCAAATCCCCCTTCGCCGCCTTGCGGTTGTCGTGGTCAAAGTTCCACTGCCCGCCCGCAGGCTGGTCCCCCTCCATCAACAAGCCGGTCTTCCGCCGCATCTCGCGGTAGAACCACTCCATCCGCAGCTGCTTGCGGCCCGCCGCCCAGGCCGCAAACTCCGCCTCGGAACAAAGGAACCGGTCATCCTCCAGCACCCGCACCGGAACCGGCAGCGCCTCCAGGTCCCGCAGCACCCGCCACTCCCCCGGCTTGGTCGCGAGCACCTCGGACGCGCCAAACTCCACCACCCGGCGCAACACCTCGCCCGAGATCGTCTGGGAATTACCGGGATCATCCAGCCGAGTGTAGGCGACCCGCCACCCCTCCGCCTCCAACCCGGACGCAAACTTCCGCATCGCCGCCAGGATCAGAGCAATCTTCTGCGGATGGTGCGGGACGCTCGTCCCCTCCCCCATCACCTCCACCATCACCACCACATCCCGCGCCTTGTCCGCCGCCTTCAACGCCGCAACATCCGGGGTCAGCTGGTCGCCCAGCACCAGCGCCAGCCTCACCACGGAACGACCTCGCCCTTCCAGTCGAAGAACCCGCCCGAGTCCGCCGGCCCCAGCCCCTCCAGCACCCGCAGGATATTCCCCGCCGCCACTTCCGCCGACACCGCCGGATGCCCCACCCGCTGCGCCGGGGCCAACCCTGTCTCGACCGTCCCCGGATGCAAGCTGACGAAAACCGACAGCGGATGCGTCCGCCGCGCCTCGACCGAAGCCGTCCGCACCAGCTGGTTCAAGGCCGCTTTCGCCGCCCGGTAGCCATACCAGCCGCCCAGTTGGTTATCCCCGATCGACCCCACCCGCGCCGACAGCACGGCCAGCCGCGCCACCCGGTCCCGGGGCAACAGCCGCAGCGCGTGCTTCATAATCAGGGCAGGCCCGATCGCGTTGACCGCAAACTGCGCCGCCAGCGCCTCCGCCGTCACCGCCCTTAGCGTCTTCTCCGGTCCGACGCCGTCAATGACCAACGCCCCCGTCGCCACCACCACCAGATCGAACGGCCCATCGACCGCTCCCAGCACGCGCGCAACCGACGCCTCGTCCGTCACCTCCAGCCCATCGCCCGACCGCGACAGCCCGACAACCTCGCCCCGCCCCTGCAACGCCGCAACCAGCGCCGATCCGATCCCACCCGAAGCACCGACAACCAAAGACCGCATGACCCCTCCACAACAGAGCCATGAGATAGCGCCCGCCCCGCCCGCGACCATGCCTTGCCCTTTTCCAAATACTCCCGCCGGAGGCTCCGCCGCTCCCACCGGAACATCGCTGGTCGGACAGCCTCCGCGGCAGCGCCGCCGAGCGGGGCCTCGATGGCCCCCGAGGCGGCTCCCCGTCCGGAAAAGGTTAAGTCCACCCTAACGGGCGCATCCAAGCCGTTGATTTTTCAGAAATCGCGCAGGCCGTCCCGCGTGGACAGGGGTCAGACGACGATCTCGCGCGGAACGATGAAGTCCACCGTCACCCCAGACCCGAAGGCCACGTCCCCCCAGTCCGCGACGTCGAAATCCGCCACCAGCGTAGCCCCGGTCGGGTAGCGCGCGAACTCCGGATTGGCCGGGGGATGCGCCACCAACCGGCCTGCGAATTCCGCGATGCCCGGGTTGTGCCCGATCATCATCACCACATCCGCCTTCGCGTGGCGTAGCACCGCCATCATCACGTCCGGCCCGGCATGATAAAGGGCAGGCTTCAGTTCCAGCACCGGTGTTCCCGGCAAAGCGGGGGCAATGCCTGAAAACGTCTTCCGCGTCCGCAGCGCATCGGAACAAAGAACCTCGCCCGGCACGTAATCGCGGCTGGCTAGCCACTGCCCCAGGTCCGCAGCAGCCGCCTTGCCGCGCTCGTTCAAGGGACGGTCATGGTCAGGGGTCAGCGGATCGTCCCATGAGGATTTCGCGTGCCGCGTCAGGATCAACCGCTTCATTTGTGGAATTGCCCCATGTGATAGGCCGACTGTTCAGGCAGTCTTGCATAGCTTTGCGACACCGGGCAAGCGCGGCGCACAAGGCAGCCGCCGGACAGGCAGTCCACCCCCTCTGCCCGGTCCAGCCACGCATGGCAGGCGGGCACGTCATACCCCGCCACGTTCAGTGCTGCCGCCGGACAGGCGGTAAGGCAAGGGGCCGCGCAGCCCTCACAGGGCCGGGCGACCGGAGGCGGTACCTCGACCACCTCCTTCAGGGCCAGCGCGCCGCGAAAGCTGACCATCAGCCCCTGTCCGGAATGCACCAAAAGCCGCACCGGGCTGTCCCAGACCCGCCCCGTCCGCAGCGCCCAGGCGTAGAATGGATGGTACGGAGGCCCCCCGAACGGAAACAGCGCCTTGGCCCCAAGATCGCAGGCAATCCGCCCGATCACACGCCGCGACCAGCGGTCCACCGGGTCTGGCGTGCCGTCATTCAAGTACTGGGGCCACTCCGGCTGCGCCTGCAGATGCGCCCAGAACCCCGGCTCCTTCGGCCCCAGCATCAGCAGGGTCCGCGTCCCCGCCGGAAAGCCCTCCTCGCCCTCGGCCACGGCAAAGCCGCCCAGCACCTCTAGCCGCTCCTCAGCCAGCCGGGCCTCTAGCGCCGGAAGGGCAAGCCCAGCGCCCACCCCAGCCTCGCCGGTCTTTCGTCCTGCCATTCCAGCCCCACGGTCATCGCGTCATGCCCTGCCTTCGGTTCTGGCACATAGGTGCGGAAAAGCCGGTCCCAAACCGACAGGGCAAAGCCGTAATTGCTGTCATGCTCCTCGCGGTGGATCGAATGGTGC
>JBKDYO010000269.1:0-14555 GCA_046305855.1 Paracoccaceae bacterium | reverse complement strand
TAAAGTGCGGAAGGGCGCGCAGGTGGTGATCAGCCCCTGGCATCTCCACCGGCACGAGCGGCTGTGGGAGCGGCCGGATGAGTTTGACCCCGACCGCTGGGCGGGGGAGGTGCCGCAGGGCGGGTATCTGCCGTTCTCGCGCGGGCCGAGGGTCTGTCCGGGGGCGGGGTTCGCCATGCTGGAGGGCACGCTGATGCTGGCGCATCTGGTGCGGGCGTTCCGGTTCGAGGCCTTTCCGGACCGCGTGCCGGTGCCGACAGCACATCTGACGGTGCGGGCGAAGGACGGGATCTGGTTGCGGGTGACCCGGCGGTAGGGTGGGCGGATCGCCCACCCTAGGTTTCAGTCGCTGTCCCCGGCGATCTGGGCCAGGACCTGACCCTTGCCGCGCAGGCGCATCAGCATCGGCACGATCAGGGCCAGCGCGGCGATGCCGAGGAGGCTGGCCGACAGGGGTGTCGCGACCAGCGTCGTCCAGTCGCCCTGCGCGATGGCGAGCGCCCGGCGGAGCTGCTGCTCGGCCATGGGACCAAGGATCAGCCCGACGACGACCGGGGCGATGGGGTAGCCGTAAAGGCGCAGGCCGTAGCCGAGGAAGCCGAAGAGGAGGAGCATGGTCAGCTCGACCGGCGAGGGGTTCACGCCGATGGTGCCGAGGGTCGCGAAGAGGAGGATCCCGGCGTAAAGCCAGTGCCGCGGGATGCGCAGGAGCATGACCCAGAAGCGGATCAGGGGCAGGTTCAGGACCAGAAGCATGAAGTTCGCGATCAGGAGGCTGGCGATCAAGCCCCAGACCAGGTCGGGCGCGGTGGCGAAGAGAAGTGGCCCCGGTTGCAGGCCGAACTGCTGGAAGGCCGCGAGGATGATCGCGGCGGTGGCGGTGGTCGGCAGGCCGAGGGTCAGGAGGGGCACCAGCGTCCCGGCGGCGGCGGCGTTGTTCGCGGCCTCGGGTCCGGCGACGCCTTCAATGGCGCCGTGGCCGAAGTCCTCGGGGTGTTTCGACATCTTCTTTTCGGTGCCATAGGACAGGAAGCTGGCGATGTCGGCCCCGCCTGCGGGCATGGCCCCGATCGGGAAGCCGATGGCGGAGCCGCGCAGCCAGGCGGGCCAGGAGCGGCGCCAGTCGTCGCGGGTCATGCGGACCGAGCCCTTGATCGCCTCGACCCTGTCGGCAAGTCCGGTGGTCTGGGCCGCGACGAACAAGGCCTCGCCCAAGGCAAACATTGCGACGGCGAGTGTGGTGACTTCGACCCCGTCCAGAAGCTGCGGGACGCCGAAGGACATCCGCGTCTGGCCCGTCAGGCTGTCGATCCCGACCACGGCAAGGCCGAGGCCGATGAAGAGCGACGTGAGGCCCTTGAGCGCCGAATCGCCAAAGGCGGCCGAAACGGTGACGAAGGCCAGCATCATCAGCGCGAAGTATTCGCGGGGGCCGAAAACCAGCGCGAGTTTGACGATATGCGGGGCAAGGAACGCAAGCGCGAGGGTCGCGAGCAGGCCCGCCACGAAAGAGCCGATGGCGGCGGTGGCAAGGGCCGGGCCGCCGCGACCGGCCTTGGCCATGCGGTTGCCTTCCAGCGCGGTGACGATCGAAGCACTTTCGCCGGGGGTGTTCAGAAGGATCGAGGTGGTCGAGCCGCCGTACATCCCGCCGTAGTAGATGCCCGCGAACATGATCAGCGACCCGGCCGGATCGAGGCCGTAGGTCACGGGCAGGAGAAGCGCCACAGTCAGGGCCGGGCCGATGCCGGGCAGGACGCCGACGGCAGTGCCGAGGGTCACGCCGATCAGCGCATAGAGCAGGATCATCGGCTCCATCGCGGTGCCGAGGCCTTGCAGGAGGAAATCGAAGGTGGTCATCCGGTCAACCTCCGAAGATCAGCATTTCAAGGGGTCCTGCGGGCAGGTTCAACTGCAAGAGCCGGTCGAAGATGCCGTAGACCACGAGGGCAAGGCCCAGACCGACAGCAAGCGCCAGGAGGACGCGGCGTTCGCCGAATGCGCGGGCGGTGGCTGCGAACAGGAGGGTGGTGGCGATGACAAAGCCGATCACATGCAGAAGGGCGATCTGGATGGCGACGCCGCCACCGATCCAGAAAAGCGGCACGGGATTCTGGCGCGGCACATTGGCAAGCGGGCGTTTCAGCCCGGAGCCTGCGGTCAGGGCAGCCAGAACGATCAGGCCCCAGCCGACGATCTTGGGCATGGCCGCAGGACCGATCCCGGCATAGCCGCCATCCTGGGGCAGGCGACCGGCGTCCCAAAGGAGGAGCGCCCCGAAGGCGGCAAGGAGCGCCGCCACGATGAACGCCGCCCCATCGGGGCGGCGTCCGGTTCCGGTTTGTCCGGGACCTTGGTGTCCGGTCATTTCACCAGACCGATGTCCTTGAGGATCGCGGACGTTGCCTCGATCTCTTTGCCAAGCTGGGCGTCGAAATCGGCCCCGGACAGGTAGGTGTTGGCCCAGCCTTTTGCCTCGAGCGCGGCTTTCCAGCCAGCCGAGTTCACCAGCTTGTCCACGTCAGCCGCGACGGCAGCCTTCTGTTCGTCCGACAGGCCCGGAGCGGCCGCGATCATGCGCCAGTTCTGGACGTTCACGTCGTAGCCCGATTCCATCAGCGTCGGTGCATCGGTGCCAGCCCATTTCTCGGCGGTCGAGACGGCGAGGATGCGCATGGTCCCGGCCTCGACCTGGGGCAGGAACTCGCCCACGCCCGAGATGCCAGCAGTGACCTGGTTGCCAAGGATGGCCGCCAGAGCCTCGCCACCACCCGAGAAGGCGACATAGTTGATCTTGGTCGGGTCGATGCCCGCCGCCTTGGCCAGAAGGCCGACGGTGATGTGGTCGACGCCACCGGCCGAGCCGCCAGCCCAGGAGACGGAACCCGGGTCAGCCTTCATCTTCTCGACAAGATCGCCGATCGTCTGCAGCTCGGACGCGGCGGGGACGGCGATGGCCACGGCTTCGCCGGTCAGGCGGGCAATGGGGGTCACGTCGGCCAGGGAGACCGGCGAGGCGTTGGTCAGGATCGCGCCGACCATGACGTAGCCGCCGACGATCAGCTGCTTCGGGTCACCGGTGGCCGATGCGACGAACTGTGCAAGGCCTACGGTGCCGCCCGCGCCGGGGACGTTCTGAACCTGGACATTGCCCGAGATGCCTTCGGCGACCATGACTTCCTGGATGGTGCGGGCCGTCGAATCCCAACCGCCGCCGGGGGCAGCGGGGGCCATGATCATGTAGTCTTCGGCAAAGCTTGCGGTTGCTGCGGCCACGGCAAAGGCCGCGCCGAGAAGGGCGTGTTTCATGTCTGTCTCCTCCCTTGGCGCATCAGGGCGCCGTAATGGTCTGGGCGGCACCTCCTCGTGCCGTTCCCCAAGCGCAAGTCCAACACAGAAAGCTGTCAGGAAGCTGACACCGGTGGTGGGGGTAGAGTTGGGTGAATCATCGTGACACCTCAAAACCCATTCTACCGGCTGATCAGCCGGCGCGCGGACCGATCAGGTGACTGTCCGGTGGACAGTCGCCCGGTCCGTTGGCTGGAGGCGCAAGCCGAAAGCCAAGGGGCGCGGTGCAAAGCCTGACGCCAGATGATCGGGACGCGGCTGCCTGGGCGGGCGCGGTAACGCGCCTGCCAGGGGCAGGCAGGCGCGGCCCGATTTGTCGCGGGACAAATCGGGCAGGAAGGGCCGGACTTGGCATAGTACGCTCCGTCAACTACCACCCTGACCTAGTCCTGCAACGCCCGCTGCCAGCGGGCCAAGATCCGGGCGCGTTTCGACTGGTCGAGATAGGCGAGAAGGCCCGGGCTGACTGGAACAGGGCGCAGCTGGTCGCCAAGGGCCGCCTCCATCGCGCGGGCCGAGTTCTGGCCCGACACTTCCAGCGAGACGGCAGCGATGCGCAGGCGATCGGCCATGATGGTCTGGCCATCGCGGCCCATGAGAAAGGCAAGGAAGGCGCGGCCAAGATCGGGGCGGGCGGCAGCGCGCGGGACAAGGCCGACGCGGCTGGTGACGACGGTGAAATCCTTGAGGAGCACGACGCCGAGATCCGGGTTGGCCCGGGCGCGGGCATCGGCATAAGAGCCGAGGATGTTGTAGCCAAGGGCAAGGCGGCCATCGGCCACGCGGTCGATGATCTCGGCGCTGGTGGAGAAGGTTTGCAGGCCCGCCCGGCCCATGGCGGCGACAAGCGACCAGATGTCGGCGAAATGTTCGGCATCGCGGGCAAGGTAAAGATATCCGACTGCCGAGCGACCGATGTCGTAGGTGCCGATCCGGCCCTGTGCCTCGGGTCGTTTCAGCCAGTCGATCATCTGCAGCCGCGATTGCGGCGGGCCCTCGGGGAAAGAGGGTTTGTGCCAGACGAGGACGCCGGGTTCGTAGGTCAGGGCAAAGGCCATGTCGCGCCATTTGGCCCAGTCCGGCCAATCCCGGGCGAGGGGAACCTCGACCGGCTGGGCGTAGCCGTCATTGGCAAGTTTCACCTGCAGGTCCATGCCGGAGGAAAAGGCGAAATCCGCGGTCGGCTGGCCTGCATCGGTTTCGGCGATGACCCTGCGGGCGATCTCGGCGGCGAGAAGGTCTTCGTACTGGACAGTGATCGTGGGGTGTCCGGTCTGGAAGGCGGCGATCAGCGGGGTCGCAAGCGGGGTGTCGAGGGTGGAGTAGATCGTGAGCACAGCTTCTTCCACGCCCGGAGCGGGAAAGCGCGCAGGCTCGGCCCAGGCGGGCAGGGCGAGAAGGAGCAGAAGGAGGCGCCACATGGGGGAAGCCTGCCCGATGTGGCGCACCGGCTCAACCCATGGCCGGAGT
Organism: Paracoccaceae bacterium; assembly: GCA_046305855.1. Taxonomy (GTDB): domain Bacteria; phylum Pseudomonadota; class Alphaproteobacteria; order Rhodobacterales; family Rhodobacteraceae; genus Tabrizicola. The sequence continues at coordinate 9,737 of JBKDYO010000269.1, read as the reverse complement.
TTTCGAAAACTCCGGATCGGAGCCTTTGAAGGCTCCGGTGCGATTTCTTCGAAGAAATCGCCTCCCGTCGCGGGTCGTGGTGCTTTAGGCTGGACCCGGGGGGGAGCGATGCGTCTGCTGCTTGTCGAAGATGATCTGCCACTGGCCGAGGCGCTGACGGCGCTTTTGGCGGGGTCGGGGCATGCGGTCGACTGCGTGCATGACGGTCTCGGGGCCGAGGCGCTTTTGCTGGCCGAGCAGTTCGAGCTGGTGATCCTGGACCTGAACCTGCCGGGGCTGGACGGGTTGAGCCTTCTGCGCCGCATCCGGGCGCGGCAGCCGTCGCCGGCGGTGATGATCCTGACCGCGCGGGGCGCACCGGAGGAGCGGGTCAGGGGGCTGGACCTTGGCGCGGACGACTATCTGTCCAAGCCCTTTGACGTGCGCGAGTTCGAGGCGCGGGTGCGGTCGCTGCTGCGGCGGCAGGCGGGGCTGAAATCTTCGGTCGTGCGGCTGGGCGGGGTGGAGCTGGACCTTGCCAGCCGCCAGTTTTCGGCCGAGGGCGCGGTGCTGGACCTGCCGCCCCGGGAACGCGCGCTTCTGGAGCTGTTCTTTCAGCGTGCGGGCAAGGTGGTGGCGAAAGAGGCCATCGTGCAGTCGCTGACCAGTCTGGACGACCTTCTGTCGGACAATGCGATCGAGCAGTATGTCTCGCGTTTGCGGCGCCGGATCGCGCCCTATGGGCTGATGCTGCGCACCGTGCGCGGGTTGGGATACCTTCTGGAAAAGCCGGTGGAGTCGCCGTGACGGGGTATTCCCTGCGACGCAGGCTGCTTTTGTGGCTGACCTTGGCCACGGCGGCGCTGGGCGTGCTGGCGCTGGTCGATACCTGGCGCGAGGCAGTGGCGACGGCGCAGGGCCTGTCGGACCGGGTGCTGGAAGGCTCGGCGCTGGCCATCGCGGAACGGGTGACGGTGGACGAGGGCGGGGGGCTGGAGGTCGACATCCCCTTTGCCGCACTGGAGATGCTGGCCTCGGCGGCCGAGGATCAAGTGTTCTACCGGGTCGATGCCCCTGCGGGGCAGTTCCTGACCGGGTATGAGGCGCTGGCGTTGGTGCCCTTGGATGAGGAGGGGATCGGCTTCGCCGACGGTCGCTTTGAAGACGTGCCGATCCGGTCGGCGACGCTGATGCGGCGGGTGTCGACGGGGTCGGAGTCGGTGGCTTTCACGGTGACGGTCGCCGAATCGACTCTGGCGCGGTCGGAACTGGCGCGGACGATCCTGATCCGGTCCGCCCTGCGAATCCTGGCGCTGATGCTGTGCACCATCGCGATCGTCTGGGTGGCGGTGACGCTGGCGTTTCGCCCGCTGGACCGGCTGGGGGCCGCGATTGCCGAGCGGACGCCGGACGACCTCCGCCCGATCCGCGAGGCGGTTCCCTTGGAGGCCGCACCTCTGGCCGGGGCGGTGAACAGTTTCATGGGCCGGCTGGAGGATGCGGTGGCAGCGCTGCGGCATTTCACCGGTAACGCAAGCCACCAGTTGCGCACCCCGCTGGCCACCTTGCGGACCCAGCTGGCACTGGCGCGACGGGCGGGCGACAGGACGCAGGGCGAGGCGGCGCTGGACAAGGCCGAAGCAGCGCTGGTCCGGGCCGAGCGGGTGCTGGCGCAGCTTCTGGCGCTGGCGCGCGTGGATGCGGCGGCAACCGGCCTGGCACTGGGTCCGGTCGACCTGGCCGCACTGGCCCGCGATCTTGCGGCTGAAAGTCTGCCACAGGCCGATGCACGAGGGATCGACCTGGGCTACGAGGGGCCGGACCGGGCCGAGGCCCGGGCAGAACCCGTGCTGGCGGCTGAACTTCTGCGCAACCTTCTGGACAACGCGCTGGCCTATGCCGGACGCGGCGCGGTTGTGACGGTCAGGGTCCGGGTGACGCCGGATGCCGATGCTGCGGTCGTGCTGGAAGTCGAGGACAACGGGCCCGGTTTGCCACCAGACCGGCTGGCGGCGCTGCAGGCCGGAGGCTTGCCGCAGCGCATGGCCCTGAAGACCGGGGCTGCACAGGCCGGGGGGTCGGGATTGGGGCTGGCCATCGTGGCCGAGATCGCGGACCTGTTCGGCGCGACCTGTCAGTTCGAAGGGTTGACCGAGGGTCGGGGACTGAAAGTCAGCTGTCGTGTTCCAGCGGTACGGTAGGGCGCGCCTGACGCGACCTTGCCCCCGGGGTCAGAGAAGCTCGACCCGGTAGCTTTCGATCACGGTGTTGGCCAGAAGCTTGTCGCACATCGCCTTGACGGTCGTCTCGGCCCGGGCGGCGTCGGTCTCATCGAGGTCAAGCTCGATCACCTTGCCCTGCCGCACGCCGGTCACGCCCTGAAAGCCAAGCGACCCGAGCGCATGCCGCACGGCCTCGCCCTGCGGATCAAGGACGCCGGATTTCAGCATGACGGTGACGCGGGCTTTCATCGGGGGCCTCCGGGCACTGCAGGTTTGGCCAGTCCTTAATCAAGGGCAGGACGGGGGGCAAGAGGGCGCAGGGGTCAGTTGATCAGCGTCGGCTTCATCGGATGGGTGACGTTCGAGGGCATGACGCCCAGCCGACGGGCAAGCTCACTGTAGACATCCGCGAGGGGCAGAGGATCGGGGAGCGTGCCGTCGGGCCGTTCCGGCAGGCGCATGTCCCACAGGCGGCACGAATCCGGGCTGATCTCGTCGGCGACGATCAGGCGCATGAAGTCGCCTTCCCAGATGCGACCCACCTCGATGCGGAAATCGGCGAGGCGGATGCCGACCCCCATCATCACGCCGGACAGAAAGTCGTTCACCCGCAAGGCGAGCGCAACGACGTCGTCAAGGTCCTGCTGGTTCGCCCAGCCGAAGGCGACGATGTGCTCCTCGGCCACGAGGGGCGAGTTCAGCTTTTCGTCCTTGTAATAGTATTCGACAATCGGGCGCGGCAGCTGCGTGCCCTCGGGGATGCCCAGCCGGGACGACAGCGGCCCTGCGGCAAAGTTGAGCACGACCACTTCCAACGGGATGATCTCAGCCATGCGGACCAGCTGTTCGCGCATGTTCAGGCGGCGGATGAAATGCGTCGGCACCCCGATCTGGTTCAGACCGGCCATGAAGAATTCGGACAGGCGGTTGTTCAGGACACCCTTGCCTTCCAGCGTGCTGGGGGCGGCAACCAGTGAGCTGCTGTCGTCCTTGAAATACTGGACCAGCGTGCCGGGCTCGGGTCCTTCATAGAGGATCTTGGCCTTGCCTTCGTAGACCTTCTTGCGCCGTGCCATGGTTCACTCGTTCAGGGGGTGTCGGCGGAAGGGACTCTCCTTCCGGCCAGCTTCCTTGGCCTATAGTCGAAGGGGCCAACACTCGCAAGGCGCGAGCCACTCCCTGCCGCGGCCAAAGGGGCTTGCGGGGACCGGTCGGGATGGGCATATGGGAAGAAACGCCAGATCAGTCGGGGGATCCCATGACCACGTTCGACGACCGCGAAAACGCCTTTGAATCCAAGTTCGCCCATGACAGCGAGATGCAGTTTCGGGCCGAGGCACGGCGCAACAAGCTTTTGGGCCTTTGGGCTGCGGGTCTGATGGGCAAGACCGATGCCGCCGCCGCGGAATATGCGCTGGAAGTCGTAAGCGCCGATTTCGAGGAAGCCGGCGACGAGGATGTCGTGCGCAAGGTCGTCGCCGATCTTGCGGGCAAGGCCAGCGCCGACGACATCCGCGCGAAGTTGAAAGAGCTGCTTCCTGTCGCCAAGGCGCAGCTCATGAGCGAGATCTGAGGCCAGACCAGGCCAATCAGTGGTGAGATCTTAGGACCTGCGTGCCCCAAGCGGTACGCAGGTTTCTTTATGGGCTCTGGCAACTTCGGATCGCCGGCAAGGTTCGGCACTAGCCCGTTTCCCGGATTCTGCCATGCCATCTTCAGTACCGGGCGTTGCCGTGTCGGCGACCCGGATGGTGCGCGATTGATCCGGGTGCCGGCCGCGGTCTTTCCGGGAGGGACCTTTTCCCTACAGGACCGGGAGCCTGTCTTGTCCTAACGCATGCGGCCAACCGGCTTTCGCATCGCGCGGTGCGGGTTTTTCCGTCTGGGCCAGGCCCGCAGGCGGAGAGGCTGCAGCTGAAGATTTCTTCACCCTGCATGGAATAACTTCTTTCGGCGTCCGTTACCCCAAGTGACCTTGCCAGGCCCAAGACCGGGCAGGTCGTCGGGGGGCGGAGAGAGTTGTCCCCAAGGCCGTTGCAGAAGCGGCGAGGTCGCGCAGGGCGGGCTCGTCGGAAGTCCTCAACCAATGGAGACGCAAGTGTTTATTTCCCCACAGACCGCCTTTGCCCCCGCAGTGCATTCTGTCCCTTCTGCCCCCGAGGAGGTCTGCTTTGCCGATCTCTTGTCAGAGGACACCGATCTCACCAACGTTGATCTGGTGATCGCGCCGCTGACCGGACCCGGCTTTGACGCGATCGAACTGATCCAGCTGTTGGGCGACGCTGGATTTCGCGGGCGGCTGCAAGTCAAGGCCGGGTACCTGCCGGACCGCCTGATGGTGCAAGCCGAGCTTCGTGCGGCGGCACGGGCGTTCGGGTTCCGGGTCGATCTGGGCTGCGCGGCGTGACGCTGAGCCTCGGCGGGCTTGCGGTAGGGCAGGCCCGCCATGCGGAGCCTCCGGATGCTGCGTTAATGGGCTGTTAACGAGACTCGCCAGTAATGGTTGCGCAATCCTTGGGAAATTTGTCGGCCAAGTCGCCGTCTTGGATGCGGGGGCGATCCATCCGATGCGGTGCAGCAAGGTGCAGCCCGGAAGGACCCGGTCATGACCGAGAGGCGTGCGATGATTGATCCGAAGTCTCCCTTTGCCATTTCCGTGCCCGCTGCGGCCGGTCGCAGCGAAGACATCCGAAATCTCGACCTGTTTTCCCCGGATGTGGACCTGGCCAACCTTGATCTTGTCATTGCCCCGCTGATCGGGACCGGCTTTGACGCAATCGAAATGATCCAGCTGCTGGGCAAGGCCGGCTTTCGGGGGCGGCTTCTTGTGCGGTCGGGTCCGCTGCCGGACATCGACCTGGTTGTCGGCGAGCTTCGGGAGGCGGCAGAGCCCTTCGGCTTTTCGGTCGATCTGGCGGAACCGCACTAGCAGGCGGGTTGATTGCGGTAGAACAGCGCGAAGTTGAAGCCGGGCGCATCACGTCATGCGGAATATGGATTTGCGTAACACCGCCTCGCATGGCAGAGGGTGCAAGAGACCCGACGCCTGAGAGGACGAGACGATGACCGATGCACTGAGCCGCATGCTTGCCGCGCGTGACTGGCTGATGGCCGATGGCGCGACGGGGACGAACCTGTTCAACATGGGGCTCTCGTCTGGCGAGCCGCCTGAATTCTGGAACATCGAAAAGCCGGAGAACATCCGCAAGCTTTACGGCGATGCCGTTGCGGCCGGATCGGACATCTTCCTGACCAACACCTTCGGCGGCAATGCAGCGCGGCTGAAGCTGCACAATGCCCAAGGCCAGGTCCGCGAACTGAACCGCGTCGGCGCCGCACTTGGCCGCGAGATTGCCGACAAATCGGGGCGGTCAGTTGTGGTGGCGGGCTCGATGGGCCCGACAGGCGAGATCTTCGAGCCGATGGGGACACTGACCCATGCCCTTGCCGTGGAAATCTTCCACGAGCAGGCCGAGGCGCTGAAGGAAGGCGGGGCGGATGTCCTTTGGGTCGAGACGATCTCGGCTGCCGAAGAATACCGTGCGGCGGCGGATGCGGCGCTGCGGGCCGACATGCCCTGGTGCGGCACGATGAGCTTTGACACCGCGGGACGGACGATGATGGGCCTGACCTCGGCCGCGATGGCGGACATGGTCGAGCGGCTGGTCAACCCGCCGATCGCCTTTGGCGCGAACTGCGGCGTGGGCGCGTCCGACCTGATGCGCACCGTCCTGGGCTTTGCTGCCACGGGCACGGAGCGCCCGCTGATCGCCAAGGGCAATGCGGGCATCCCGAAGTATCACGACGGCCACATCCACTATGACGGCACGCCCGAGTTGATGGCGGAATATGCGGTGATGGCGCGGGATGCTGGCGTGCGGATCATCGGCGGCTGCTGCGGCACGATGCCGGAACACCTGCGCGCGATGCGGGTGGCGCTGGAAAGCCGACCCAAGGGCAACCGCCCGTCGCTGGAGACGATCCAGGCGAAACTCGGCGGGTTTTCCTCGGCCTCGGACGGGACGGGCGATGACGCTGGCGCGGGTCGGCGCGAACGTCGGGGTCGGCGGGGCTGATTGGTCGGGCCGGGTCAAAATCCTTGAGGAAGGATTTTGTCAAATTTCTTGCTCAAGAAATTTGGCTCCGGGGGATGCCGATCAGAACAGCGACAACTGGTCGCCAGCTTTTGGCGGTCGCTTGAACAGGTCGCACCGCAGGGCCGGAAGGCCTTCGTCCAGCCCCAGCCGCTTGCGCGCAAGGTCGGCGCGGCGGTGGATGAGATCGGCCCAAAGCCCCTGGCCGCGCATGCGCGTGCCGAACTCAGGGTCGTAATCGCGCCCGCCGTGCAGCTCGCGCACCCGGCCCATGACATGCGCAGCGCGGTCCGGGGCCGTCGCCTGCAGCCAGTCGCGGAACAGGGCTGACACTTCGAGCGGCAGGCGCAGCGGGATCGTGTTCGCCGCCCGCGCGCCCGCGTCGCGACCAGCCTCCATCACGGCCTCAAGCTCATGATCGGTCAGCGCCGGAATCAGCGGCGAGACCTGGATCCGGACGGGAATTCCGGCCTCGGCGAGGCGGCGAATGATCTGCAACCGCCGCTTCGGGGCAGGCGCCCGCGGCTCCATCTTCCGGGCAAGGGTTTCGTCCAGCGTGGTGACAGAAACCGACGCCGAGGCCAGTCCTCGTGCCGCCAGTGGCGCGATCAGGTCAATGTCGCGTTCGATGACCGTGCCGCGCGTCGTGATCCAGACCGGATGCTGGAAGGCCGCGAGGACAGCCAGCACCTTGCGCATCAGCACGTGGTCGCGTTCGATGGGCTGGTAGGGATCGGTGTTGGTGCCGATGGCAAGCGGCGCAACCTTGTAGGAGGGGCGGTGAAGCTCACCCTCCAGCACTTCGGCGATGCCGGGACGGGCGATCAGGCGGGTTTCGAAATCGAGGCCGGGTGACAGGTTAAGAAAGGCGTGGCTGGGTCGGGCATAGCAATAGATGCACCCATGTTCGCAGCCCCGGTAGGGATTGATCGAACGGTCGAAGGGCAAGTCGGGCGAGCGATTCCAGCTGATCGCCGAGCGCGGACGTTCGATGCGGACTTCGGTCGCGACAAGTCGTTCTTCCTCGGGGATGTCCCAGCCGTCGTCATAGGCAATGCGCCCGGTCGCCTCGAACCGCCCTGCGCGGTTGGTATCGGCCCCCCGCGCCCGAAGGCGCTGGCCGGGAAGGATGGAAGCAGGGTCAGTCATGGCACGAGACTAGAACGAAGGTGGAACATTTGCCACAACTTTCCCGCTCTTGGCGGCTTTCTGTCGGCTTTCATTCCGTGTATGTCGCTTGTTGCATAGTGACCTGGGCGGTTTGCGCCCATCACCGTGCCAAACCATCCGCTTGGAGCACGCCCATGGCCGACGACGAAGACATCATCCTTGCCGATCTGTCGGATGACGAGCTTGTTCTGCAGATGCACGACGACCTCTACGACGGTCTGAAGGAAGAGATCGAGGAAGGCGTCAACATCCTGATCGCCCGCGGCTGGACCCCGTACGACGTGCTGACCAAAGCGCTGGTGGCGGGCATGACCATCGTCGGCGCCGACTTCCGCGACGGCATCCTTTTCGTTCCCGAAGTGCTGCTGGCCGCCAACGCGATGAAGGCCGGGATGTTCATCCTGAAGCCCTTGCTGGTGGAAACCGGCGCGCCGCGGATGGGCAAGATGGTGATCGGCACCGTGAAGGGCGACATCCACGACATCGGCAAGAACCTTGTCGCGATGATGATGGAAGGTGCGGGCTTTGAAGTGCGCGACCTTGGCATCAACAACTCGGTCGAGAAGTACCTTGAGGCGCTGGAAGCCGAGAAGCCCGATATTCTGGGCATGTCGGCGCTGCTGACCACGACGATGCCCTACATGAAGGTCGTGATCGACACGATGAAGGAAAAGGGCATGCGCGAGGATTACATCATCCTCGTCGGTGGTGCGCCCTTGAACGAGGAATTCGGCAAGGCGATCGGCGCCGACGCCTATTGCCGGGATGCAGCCGTGGCCGTGGAAACCGCCAAGGCCTGGGTCGCCCGCAAGCACAACCAGCTGAACGGCTGAAGCGCCGCAGACACGTCGCTGTGATTCGGGTGGGGCTTGCAGAAGTCCTGCCCGGAGAGCATGTTGGAGGTCAGGGAGGCAAGCGATGCCCTTGACGCATTTCCTGGGACTGATCCTGCTGGTGATTCTGGCCGCCGGGTTGACTCTGTGGCTGGCCGTCTGGTCCGGTCTGCCGTTGGCCGCCGTTGCCGTCGCCTCGCTTTCGGCCAGCCTGATCCTGACCTGGACCCGGGTCGGCCGTTAGGGCCGGGCGGGATGGACGACCTTTCTCTCAGCGAAACCGGGCTGGCGCCCGCACGGACCGGGCGGGTTCTTCTGATTGCCTGCGGGGCGCTGGCGCATGAGATCCTCGCCTTGACCCGGGCGAACGGCTGGACCCATCTGGACCTGCAATGCCTGCCGGCAAAGCTGCACCTTTGGCCCGAAAAGATCATTCCGGCGGTCGAGGCGGCGGTCGAAGCGGCGCGGGACGCCTATGATCAGGTCTTTGTCGTTTATGCCGATTGCGGCACCGGGGGGCTTTTGCAGGCCGCCTGCGACCGGCTAGGCGTCAAGATGGTGGAAGGACCGCATTGCTATGCCTTTTTCGAGGGCAACGCCGCCTTCGCCGAACGGTCGGAGACCGAGTTCACCGCCTTCTACCTGACCGATTTCCTGGTCCGGCAGTTTGACGCCTTCGTCTGGCGCCCCATGGGGCTCGACCGCCACCCCGAGCTGCGGGACATGTATTTCGGGAACTATACCAAGCTGGTCTATCAGGCGCAGGTTGATGACCCGGCCCTTGATGCCAAAGCCGAGGACTGCGCGCGGCGGCTTGGGCTGGCGTATGAGCGGCGCTTCACCGGCTATGGTGATCTGGCGACCACGCTGGCGCGAGTGGCCGGTTAGTCCGCGAAGTCGGTGATGACGGCGACGCCGGGGGCGGTGGGGCCGTCGAAGGCTTTGAGTTCTTCGGTGGCTTGGGAGAGGGCCACGGTGCGGGCCACGATGGGGTTCACGTCGATGCGGCCGGTTTCGATCAGGCTCAGCAGCGTCGGGTAGCGCCAGGCGGGCATGCCGCGGGTGCCGAAGACCGACAGCTGGCGCATGTAGAGCGTGTTCATGTCGATCTGCATCTGCGCGGTGTGGCCGACGGGCAGGCCGACCTGAACGTGGCGGCCTAGGGGACGCAAGGATTTCAACGAGTTATTGGCGGTGATTTCGATCCCCAGCGCTTCGACGCTGACATGGGCGCCGCCTTGGGTAAGCTCGACGATCTTCGCGGCAACGTCGCCGTCGCGGGCGTCGAGGGCGGCCTCGGCACCAAGGGCGAGGGCGTGGGACAGTTTTTCGGGGACGACGTCGACAACGATCACGCGCGCGCCGAGCGCCTTGCCGATGAGAAGGCAGGAGAGCCCGATGCCGCCAGTGCCGTGGACGGCAAGCCATTCGCCCGCCTG
>JBKDYO010000268.1:0-8886 GCA_046305855.1 Paracoccaceae bacterium | reverse complement strand
ACGATGGCGTCGTCGACGAGGATGCCGATGGAGAAGATCAGCGCGAAGAGGCTGACCCGGTTCAGCGTGAAGCCCATCACCCAGGCCGCGAAGAGGGTCAGAAGGATCGTGACCGGGATCACGATCGCCACCACCCCGGCCTCACGCCAGCCGATGGCGAGCCAGACCAGCAGGATGATCGAGACCGTCGCGAGGCCGAGGTGAAACAGAAGCTCGTTGGCCTTCTCGTTCGCCGTCTCGCCATAGTCGCGGGTGATCGTGACCGTCACGCCCTGGGGGATCAGCTTCGTCTCCAAGGCTTCCACCCGGTGCAGCACCTCTTCGGCCACCACCACCGCGTTGGCCCCGGCGCGCTTGGCAATCGCCAGCGTCACCGCCGGACCGCCCGTCACCCCATCCTCGGCCTTCGCCAGATGGGAAACGATGGCGTCCTTGGTGTTCTCGACATACCGAACAGTCGCCACGTCCGAGACATAGACCGGCCGCCCGTCGCGCGTGGTCAGCAGGAGCTGCGCCACCTCTGACGGGGCCGTCAGCGTCTCGCCGGCCACAAGGTCCACCATCTGCCCCTGATCGCGCAGCTTGCCCGTGTTCAGCGTCCGGTTCGCTTGGGAGACCTTTCCCGCCAGTTGCTGCAGGGTGACCCCGTACAGCGCCAGCCGGTCCGGGTCCGGCTCGATCCGGATCGCGTCCTGCGCGTCGCCCGTCAGATAGGTCAGCCCGACATCCTCGGTCTTCGCGACTTCGGTCTGCAGGGTCCGGGCGATGCGGGTCAGGTCGTTGGCCGAGAGGTCCGCAGCCGAAAGCGTCAGCGTCAGGATCGCCACATCGTCGATGCCCCGGCCCACGATCAGGGGTTCCGGGATGCCCACCGGGATCGCCCCGATGTTCGCCCGCACCTTGTCGTGCACCCGCAGGATCGCATCTTCCGACCGGGTGCCGACCTCGAAACGCGCCGTTACCATCGCGGCATCGTCCCGCGTGGACGAATAGACATGCTCGACGTCGTTGATGCCCTTGACGATGACCTCCAGCGGTTCGGTCACCAGCTTGACCGCATCCTCGGCCTTCAGCCCCTGCGCCATCACATGAATGTCGACCAAAGGCACCGAGATCTGCGGCTCTTCCTCACGCGGCAGGCTGATCAGTGCGACCACACCCGCCGCCAAAGCGGCCAGGATGAACAAGGGCGTCAGGGCCGAGTTGATGAAGGCCTTCGTCAGCCCCCCGGCAATGCCCAGCGGATGCTTACTCATGACCCACCTCTGACGTTACATCGGCGGCAGGAACCACAACGTCACCCGCAGCCAGCCCGCTGATCACCTCGACCATCTCGACGCCGTCCACCATGTGAACCTCGCCCGGCACGATGGACCGCAGCGCGGCCCCCTCGGCGCCTTGCACGCCGATGAAGTCCAGCCCCACTCGCGTGACAATATCCGCCGCAGGCACCATCAGCGCCTCACGCTCGCCCACCGGAAGCCGCACCAGCATCCGCGCGCCGACATAGGTGTCGGGCAGGCCCTCGATCTCTACATCGGCAACCACCCGGCCACCCTCGATCAGCGGATAGACCCGGGCCAGCGTGCCCTCACGGTCATCATCGCCCTCGGAAATGATGATGGTGTCGCCCGTGTCCAGCGCCGTCGCATGGCGCTCGGGCACTGCGATGCGCAGGAAAGTTCCGCCACCGCCCACCACGGCCACCACTTCGCCCGGCATCAGCACCGCGCCCTTGGTCAGCGGCACATCCAGCACCCGGCCCGCGACCGGGGCCAACACGACCCCCTCCTTCGCCTGCTGTGAAATCACATCCGCCTGCGCGTCCAGCGAGGCGATCTGCCCTTTCAGGACATCGACCTGGGTCCGCAGCGCATCCACACGTTGTGTCGTTGTCACGCCGTTCTTCAGCAGGTCCTCGCCCCTTTGCTGATCGACCTCGGCATTGGCCAGTTGCGCCGCTAGCGCCTCACGCTGGGCTGCCAAGGCTGCCAACTGGAAATCCAGCTTGTCATCAACGATCCGCGCCAGTTCCTGTCCGGCTGCGACCTCGTCGCCTTCGGCCACTGACAGCTCGACCAGAGTGCCCCCGATCCGCGCCCGCGCCGGGATGCGGTCGCGCGCCTCGACCGTGCCGTAAACCGCTTTCCAGTCGGTCAGGAGCGTCGGGACCAGAGTGATCTCTTGCGCGGCCACCTGGCTTGCAGTGGACGACAGCAAGGCGGCGATCAGCGAGGCTACAGTAAGGCGAAACATCCGACTCGGCTCCCGAATTTGGCTTTTCATATATAAAGCTTTAAAGCTGTGAAATACAAGACCTGTAAATGCTGTCCCGAAACGGCCGTTCGAGCGGCGGTATCCGGGGGCAGGGTGGGCGTGCGGAAAGGTCGGGCTGGACGCCAGCCAATGAAGGCGACCGATCCATGGCTCTGAGGAACGGGCTGCGAAACGGTCCGACTTCCGATCGCCTTCAGGCTTGGCCGCGCCGCGGCAGTGAAGATCGAGACCAGTCCTTCACGAATCAAGACAGGCCGGTCTTACCCGCTTTCGCGACGATCGCTTCGTCATTTGCCAGATTTCTGCGCTGCAGCGTAGTGGATTGGCGTGAAATTTGTGCATTTGCCCTGAGGCGGGCCGAAGATGAACCCGCCGCCGCCGATTGAATTGATCTGGCCGTGGCCGCTGCTCTCTTGAGCCCATCCCGGCGTGAACAGGTTGTGCCGGGACCCACAGGTAGCACCGGCTTGTTGCTGACCTGCGGTCTTGAAACAGAATCTTTCGGCCCACCTGCGGGAATACTGTTCCGGTGAACTGCAACGGCTGGCCGCAAACAGGGGAAACACCATGAAACTGACCAGACGCGCACTTTTGGCGACCGGGATCGCCTCGCTTGCCTTGCCCCGCATCGCCCTTGCTCAGGCTGAAACCATCAAGGTCGGCGTGCTGCATTCGCTGTCGGGCACGATGGCGATCTCGGAAACCACGCTGAAAGACACCATGCTGATGCTGATCGAGGCTCAGAACGCCAAGGGCGGTCTTCTGGGCAAGCAGCTTGAGGCGGTCGTCGTCGACCCGGCCTCGGACTGGCCGCTTTTCGCTGAAAAGGCACGCGAGCTTCTGACCGTATCGAAGGTTGATGTGATGTTCGGCTGCTGGACCTCGGTGTCCCGCAAGTCCGTGCTGCCGGTCATCGAGGAGCTGAACGGTCTTCTGTTCTACCCGGTGCAGTACGAAGGCGAGGAATCGTCCAAGAACGTGTTCTACACCGGTGCGGCACCGAACCAGCAGGCGATCCCGGCGGTCGACTACTATCTGGAAGAGCTTGGCGTCACCAAGTTCGCGCTTCTGGGCACCGACTACGTGTACCCGCGCACCACCAACAACATCCTTGAGGCCTACCTGATCTCCAAAGGCATCCCGAAGGAAGACATCTTCGTCAACTACACCCCGTTCGGGCACAGCGACTGGTCCAAGATCGTGGGCGACGTCGTGGCGCTGGGCGCTGACGGCAAGAAGGTCGGCGTCATCTCGACCATCAACGGCGATGCGAACATCGGCTTCTACAAGGAACTGGCTGCAGCCGGCGTCACCGCCGACACGCTGCCGGTCGTCGCCTTCTCGGTCGGTGAGGAAGAACTTTCGGGTCTGGACACCACCAACCTTGCGGGCCATCTGGCCGCCTGGAACTATTTCATGTCGGCCGACACTCCGGAAAACGCGGCTTTCATCGCGGCCTGGAAGGCCTTCATCAAGGACGACAAGCGCGTTACCAACGACCCGATGGAAGCCCATTACATTGGCTTCAACATGTGGGTGAACGCGGTGACCGCCGCTGGGACGACCGAGGTCGACGCCGTGTCGGCTGCGATGATCGGCCAGGAATTCCCGAACCTGACCGGCGGGATGGCCAAGATGCTGCCGAACCACCACCTGACCAAGCCCGTGCTGATCGGCGAGATCCGCGCCGACGGCCAGTTCGACATCATCAGCCAGACCGAGCCGGTCCCCGGCGACGCCTGGACCGACTACCTGCCGGAATCCGCGGTGCTCGAGGCCGACTGGGCCGAGCTGAAATGCGGGATGTACAACAAGGAAACCTCGACCTGCGTTCAGCTGACGTCGAACTACTGATCCTTGATCGGTGCGGGAGGGTGCGATCCCTCCCGCACCCCCCATCCGTGGAATTCCCATGCGTTTGACCGCTTGTCTTGCTGCGGCCATCCTGTGCCTCTTGCCTTTGGCAGCCTTTGCCGAAGGTGAGGCCGCCCAGATCATCGAACAGAACCGCGCGCAGATCGAAAAGCCGTCGCGCCAGACCATCGGCCCGGTCATTGCGGCGATTGCGGCCAGTGGCGACGCCATGGCCGACGACATTCTGTCCGCCTGGGCGGAAAAGCGGTTGGTCATCCGCAAGTCAGACGGTGTGCTCTTCTTGGCGTCGCCGGATGGCGGCGGTTTTGCCCTGACCGGACTGGATGGCAGCCCGGCGGGTCAGGCCGAAAAGGGCGATCTGACCGAATTGAAGCCGAATGCTGGTGTGCGCGGCGTTATCGCTGCGGCTCTGGTGCAGTTTACCCTTACGGACCCCGACCCGGCGCGGCGAGCCGAGGCACTGCAATCCATCGCCCGAGACCCGACGCCGGAAACCCTTGCGCCCCTTCGCGCATCAATCGAGACCGAAGCCGATCCTGCGCTGAAGGCGCAGAAGGTGCGGCTCGAACAGTTTCTGACCCTGCGCTTCGACCCGGACCCCACCGCCCGCGTCGCGGCCATCGAAAGCCTTGGCGCCGACACTTCGCTTGACACCCGCGCTGCGCTGAACCCGCTTGTCGCCACCACCCGCATCGCGGTGGCGGGTGAGCCTACCGGCAACATCGCCCGGACGCTGGTCGTCGGCCGCGACCTCACGGAAGCCGAGGCCTATGACCTGCTCGTCGCGGCAAACCTTGCCCCCGCCCGCCTGACGCTGGAGGAGCAACGAGCCGCCCTAGTCGCAAATGTCGCAAACGGCAGTGTCGGCGGCATCGCGGTAGCCGACCTTGATAGCCAGACAGCCCGCGACCGCGCCTATACCGCGCTGGAGGAGGCAGGCACCGTCCCCACCGCAGCGACGAATGACGAGGCGCAAGCCGCCCTTGCGGCGCACCGCTTCTATGAAGCTTATGTCGAGCAGGACCCGGCCGTCACGGCCGCGGCCCGCGACGCCCTGACCGCCATCGACCGCAAGGTCGCGATGATGCAAGCCGCCGATCTTGGCCTTGATGCCCTGTCGCTGGCCGCGATCTACTTTCTTGCTGCCATCGGGTTGGCCATCACCTTTGGCGTCATGGGCGTCATCAACATGGCGCATGGCGAGTTCATCACCATCGGGGCCTATACCGGCTTTGTCGTGCAGCAGTTCGTCCCAGACTACACGCTGTCCATCCTGATCGCGCTGCCGCTGGCCTTTGCGGTCACCTTCGGCGCAGGGGTGGCGATGGAGCGTCTGGTGATCCGCCACCTTTACAAACGCCCGCTTGAAACCCTGCTGGCCACCTTCGGCATCTCGATCGCGCTGCAGCAGATCCTGAAGAACGTCTTCGGGACGCAGGCCCGCCCGCTGACTGCTCCGGGCTGGCTGGACGGCGCGCTGACCTTCAACGATGTCGTCTCGATCAGCTATATCCGCATCGCGATCTTTGTGCTGGCGCTGATCTTCCTGGCCTTCTTCCTGTATCTGATGAAGCGCACCAGTCTGGGGCTGCAGGTCCGCGCGGTCACGCAGAACCCGGCCATGGCCGCGTCGATGGGCATCAACCCCGACCGGATCAACATGCTGACCTTCGGCTTGGGCAGTGGCATCGCGGGCATCGCCGGGGTTGCCATCGGGCTGTACGCCAAGGTCACCTCCGAGATGGGGGCCGACTACATCGTGCAGTCCTTCATGACCGTTGTGGTCGGCGGCGTCGGCAACGTCTGGGGCACTTTGGCGGGGGCCACGCTGATTGGCTCGCTGCAAAAGGTGATCGAGTTCCTGAACCCCTCGAACACCCTTGCCGCCCAGACCTACATGATCCTCTTCATCATTCTCTTCATCCAGTTCCGCCCCCGGGGGATCATCGCCCTTCGTGGCCGCGCGGCGGGAGACTGACATGATTATCTTCCTGACCGCTCGACTGACCCACGTTCCGGTGCCTTACCCGACCCGGACACCGTCAAACGAGATCGGGGCCGCCCGATGACCCGCAGCTTCTTTGCCCGGAACCCCTCGGCTCTGATCTTCATCGCGTTCCTCGCGGTCTTCACCCTTGTCGTGACGATCCTGTCCGAGGCCTATGGCGTGGGCTTCGTTTCCACCTCATTCGTCAAGACATTGGGCAAGACCCTGTGCCTCTGCCTTGTCGCCTTGGCGATGGACCTGATCTGGGGCTACGCGGGCATCCTTTCCCTCGGCCACATGGCTTTCTTCGCGCTTGGCGGCTACATGATCGGCATGTGGCTGATGTATGCCCGGACCGAAGAGATCGTGGTCCAGGCCCTGGCCCAAGGTGGCCTTCCCGCCACGCCGGAAGAGGTGACCCAAGGCATCGCCACCCAGATTTTCGGTGTCGTCGGCTCGTCCGATCTGCCCGCGATCTGGAGCTTCGCCCATAGCTTGCCCCTGCAGTTGATGCTGGCGCTGGCAGTGCCGGGGCTGCTGGCGCTGGTCTTTGGCTGGCTGGCATTCCGCAGCCGAGTGGCTGGCGTCTACCTGTCGATCCTGACGCAGGCGATGACGCTGGCGCTGGCACTTTACCTCTTTCAGAACGACAGCGGGCTGCGTGGCAACAACGGGCTTTCGGGGTTGCAGAACCTTCCCGGCCTGACCGGCATCTCGCAGGACCTTGTGTCGATCTGGTTCTTCTGGGCCTCGGCGCTGGCCTTGGCTCTGGGCTATCTGACCCTGGCCTGGGTTGTGTCGGGCAAGTTCGGCAGCGTGATCCGCGCCATTCGCGATGATGAGGCGCGAGTGCGGTTTCTGGGCTATCCGGTCGAGGTCTACAAGCTGTCCGTCTTCACCCTGACCGCCCTGATCGCAGCCCTTGCGGGCGTCCTATATTACCCGCAGGCGGGCATCATCAACCCGGCCGAACTTGCGCCCATCGCGTCGATTTATCTTGCGGTCTGGGTCGCCATCGGCGGGCGCGGGCGTCTTTACGGCGCGGTGATCGGTGCGGCCCTTGTCTCGCTTGTCTCAAGCGTCTTCACTTCTGGCCGCCTGCCCAACATCCCCCTCGGCCCCGTCTCGCTCAACTGGGTGGACTGGTGGCTGGTCATCCTTGGCCTGGCCTTCGTCGCCGTCACCCTTTTTGCGCCCAAGGGGATCGGCGGCCTTTTCGACCGCTTCCAGCGAATTGCCACACCGGACCGCAAGGGTGCGCCCCTTGGCCCCGATGACGGTTCCTTGCAGGAACAGGAGGCGCAGAAATGACCACCCTCCTTGAGGTCTCTGGCGTTTCCGTCACCTTCGACGGCTTCCGTGCGATCAACAACCTCTCCTTCTCGATCGGCCCGGCCGAGCTGCGCGCCATCATCGGGCCGAACGGTGCAGGCAAGACCACCTTCATGGATATCGTCACCGGCAAAACCCGGCCTGACGCAGGGACAGTGACCTTCGGCGAACGCTCGATCTCGCTTCTTGGGATGAACGAGGCGAAGATCGCCCGCGAAGGGGTTGGCCGCAAGTTCCAGCGCCCCACAGTGTTCGAGGATCAGACGGTTGAGGCCAATCTGATCCTTGCCCTCAAGGCCAATCGCAGCCCCTGGCGCGTCCTTTTCTGGAAGCCGAAAGCGCCAGATTTGGCGCGCGTGCAGGAACTGGCCACCGAAGTCGGCCTTAGTGACCATCTGGCCCGCAAGTCGGGCGAGTTGTCCCATGGCCAAAAGCAATGGCTTGAAATCGCAATGCTCTTGGCACAGGAGCCGCGGCTTTTGCTGGTGGACGAACCCGCCGCCGGTATGACCCCGAACGAGCGCGAACAGACCACCAGCTTGCTGGTCAATCTGGCCAAGACCCGGGCCGTGGTCGTGGTGGAGCATGACATGGATTTTGTCCGTCGGCTGAACTGCCGGGTCACCGTGCTGCACGAAGGTGCAGTGCTTGCGGAAGGGTCGCTGGACCACGTCACGCGCGACGAACAGGTCATCAGCGTTTATCTGGGGCGGGGCTGATGCTGGAAACCACGGGACTTACCCTTCACTACGGCGGCAGTCAGATCTTGCATGGCATTGATTTTGCAGCAAAGCCGGGTGAGATCACCTGCATCATGGGGCCGAACGGTGTTGGCAAGACCTCGTTCCTTAAGGCTTTGGCGGGTACTCATCCACGATCGGGCGGCGGTGTGACCATGAACGGCGAGGTTCTGCCGGTGTGCCGTCCGCAAGACATGGCCCGTCGGGGCCTGTCCGTCGTGCCGCAGGGCCGGATGATTTTCCCGCTGCTCAGCGTGCGGGAAAACCTTGAAACGGCGTTCGCAGTCCTGCCCAAGGCCGAGCGCCAGATCCCGGATGAGATCTTCAGCCTGTTTCCAATTCTGAAGGACTTTCTGCATCGCCGGGGCGGTGATCTTTCGGGCGGGCAGCAGCAGCAACTGGCCATCGCCCGCGCCCTGATCATGCGCCCGCGCGTACTATTGCTGGATGAACCGACCGAGGGCATCCAGCCAAACGTCATCCAGCAGATCGGTACTGTGCTTCAGTATCTGAAGGCCAAGGGCGACATGGCGATCATTCTGGTCGAGCAGTATTTCGAATTCGCATTCGGGCTGGCCGATCAGGTCTATGTCTTCAGACGCGGCACCGTTTCACTGTCGGGCCGGACCAGCAGCTTCGACAAGGCGGCGCTAAGGGCGGCAGTTTCGGTCTGAT
>JBKDYO010000267.1:0-5926 GCA_046305855.1 Paracoccaceae bacterium | reverse complement strand
AGTTCGAGCCAAAGGTCCCCGTGGCCTTGATGGCCTTGGAGAATGTCACGCTTCTTCCGCATCTGGGCACGGCTTGTCTGGAAGTGCGCGAGTCCATGGGGATGATGGCGGTGGCGAACCTGATCGCCTGGGCCGAGGGCATGACGCCGCCCCACCTGGGTAATCCCTGACAGCGTGAATGGAAGATGCAGCGTCTTCCATCCGTCTTCCACCTGTCTACCTTGCGTCTTCCATCACGGTGGCAGGCGTCGCGTTAACGTTTGGGGTCGGGTGGGGTCGAACCCCACCCTAAGCATGACCCTTACGCAGCAGCCTTTTCACCCGCAAACCGGCCGTAGAAGGTCTGACCCTTCTCGGCCATCTCGCGCAGCAGGGCGGGGGCGTGGAAGCGGGGACCGAACTGGGCGGTGAGGCCGCGGCAGATCTCGACCGCGCGTGCGGCGCCGATGATGTCGAGCCACGAGAACGGCCCGCCCGACCACGGTGCGAAGCCCCAGCCGAGGATCGCGCCGACGTCGCCTTCGCGAATGTCGGTGAGGACGCCCTCTTCCAGTGCACGAACCGCCTCCAGCACCTGCGCGAACAGCAGGCGGTGCTGCACATCGGTCAGCGACGGTTGCATCTTGTCCTGCGGGTACTTGTGATCCAGTCCCTCCCACAGGCCCAGACGTTCGCCCTTGTCGGAATAGGCGTAGAAGCCCGCGTTGGCCTTCTTGCCGAGACGCCCCTCATCGGCCATCCAGAAGAGAACCTTGTCCACCGCCTCGTCGGGGTAGTCCGCCCCCATCGCGGCCTTCGTCGCCTTGGCGATCTTCACGCCGAGGTCGATCGAGGTTTCATCCACCAGCTGCAGCGGCCCCAAGGGCATACCGACGAGCTTTGCTGCATTTTCCACCAGTGCCGGTTCCACCCCTTCGGCGAGCATGCGGATGCCTTCGTTGATGTAGGGGATGATGCAGCGGTTGGCATAGAAGAACCGCGCGTCGTTGACGACGATCGGGGTCTTGCGGATCTGGCGGACGAAATCCAGCGCCTTGGCGACGGCCACATCGCCGGTTGCCTTGCCGCGGATGATCTCGACAAGGTTCATCTTGTCGACCGGGCTGAAGAAGTGGATGCCGATGAACTGCGCTGGCCGCTTCGAGGCCGCCGCAAGGCCGGTGATCGGCAGGGTCGAGGTGTTGGTGGCGTAGATGCAATCCGCGCCGGTGGTGGCCTCGACCTTCGCGGTCACGTCGGCCTTGATCTTCGGGTCTTCGAAGACCGCTTCCACGACCAGATCGACACCCGCAAGGGCCGCGTAATCCGTCGTCGCGGTGATCCGGCCCAGGACTTCGGCCTTCTTCTCTGCCGTCACCTTGCCGCGCTTCATCCCCTTGTCGAGGATGCCCTCGGAATGCGCCTTGCCGCGATCTGCTGCTTCCTGGCTTGCGTCGATCAGAACGACCTCGATGCCGGAGTTGGCCGAGACATAGGCGATCCCCGCACCCATCATCCCCGCGCCGATGACGCCGAGTTTTTTCACGGCCTGATCCGCGACTTTCGGGCGGTTCGCGCCCTTCTCCAGCGCTTCCTTGTTGATGAAGAGGCTGCGGATCATCGCTGCGGACGAGGGGTTCATCAACACCGATGTGAAGTGGCGGGTCTCGATCTTCAGCGCCGTGTCGAAGGGAACGAGGGCGCCTTCATAGACCGCTCCAAGCAGCGCCTTCGCGGCCGGGTAGACGCCCATCGTCTTGCCATGGACCATGGCCGAAGCCCCGACAAAAGTCGCGAAGCCCGCGGGGTGGTACGGCGCGCCGCCGGGCATCTTGTAGCCCTTGGCGTCCCAGGGCTTTACCAGGTCGGCGTCAGTGGCCGAAAGCACCCATTCCTTCGCGCGCTTCATGAGGTCTTCGGGGGCCACAACCTCGTCAATAAGCCCGGCAGCCTTTGCCGACTTCGGGTCCGAAAGCTTGCCTTCCAGAAGGAAGGGCGCGGCCATCATCGCGCCAAGCTTGCGTGTCAGGCGGGTGGTGCCCCCGGCGCCCGGGAAGATCCCGACCATGATCTCGGGCAGGCCGATCTTGGCCTTCGGGTTGTCTGCGGCGATGATCCGGTGGCAAGCAAGCGGCAGTTCCAGGCCGATCCCGAGGGCGGTGCCGGGCAGGGCAGCGACGATCGGTTTGCCGCCTTTCAAAGTCTTCGGGTCCATCCCTGCGCGTTCGATCTTGCGCAGGATCTTGTGGATCTGCATCACGCCGTCAAAGACGACCTGCGCACCGCCTTGCTTCATCTTCGCGATGATGTTCAGGTCCATGCCCCCGGCAAAGTCCTTCTTGCCCGAGGTCAGGATGATCCCTTTGACGGCGGGATCGGCCAGAGCCTGATCGACGAGATCGGAAACCAGCAAGAAGGCTTCGCTCGACATCACGTTCATCGACTTGGACTGGACGTCCCAAGTGATGGTCGCGACGCCATCGGCATCGGTGGTCATGGTGAAGTCGGTCATCTGTTCGTCTCCTTGGGCCAGCCGGGATAGGGGGTGCCGTCCTTGCGAGCGAAGGTGCGGAGACCGTTCCGGCGCGTGTAGTGCAGGTCGATGTCGGGGTAATGGGCGCTGTCCTCGGCGAAGCGGGAGCCGACGATGAAGAGCGTCGCCGGGTCCGGGCCGTCGTTGCGCAGGCAATGGGCGTTCGGGACACCGGCAGGCCAGCAGACGCAGGTGCCGGGGCCGATCTCGCGCGGGCCGTCGTTTTCGTGAAGGGTCACGGTGCCGTCGAGGACGAAGAGGAATTCGTCTTCCTCTT
Source organism: Paracoccaceae bacterium (assembly GCA_046305855.1). Classification (GTDB taxonomy): domain Bacteria; phylum Pseudomonadota; class Alphaproteobacteria; order Rhodobacterales; family Rhodobacteraceae; genus Tabrizicola. The sequence goes on along the minus strand of JBKDYO010000267.1, from coordinate 3,137 downwards.
CGTGCCAGTGGCGAAGCGCGGTCTGGCCGCCGGGATGGAGGATTTCCACGAAGGCGCCGTACTGGGTCAGGCCGCCCGCGTCCGACAAGGCGATGTCTTCCGACACGCCAAGGTCCGACCATTGGGCGGGGTAATTGTTCAGGCAGACCTCGGCCGGGACGGACCCGGCGCGGAGGACATTTGGAAGAGGCGTGCCGTCGTAGGGACGGCCCCAGGGGGCGCGGAGGTTCAGAAGCTCGGGCGGCAGGTCGCCTGCCTTCAGGACCTGCCCGTCGGCATCGACCATCTGCCAGGTCGTGTCGCCATTGATCTGGCGGCGGGCGTCGTCGGGGTAGGTGCAGATGTCGCCCCGGCAGCGGGACCCCACGATCAGCCAACGCGCGGGCACATCGCCCCGGTTGGTCAGGTGGTGCGCGTTCGGATCGCCATGACGCCAGCAGGCGGCATCGCCGGGGAAAAGGTCGGTCATCCCGTTGTCGTCGCGCAGCGTGGCGGTGCCGGACAGAAGATACAGGAACTCATCCTCGGCCGAATGCCAGTGGCGGTGGCTGGACCATGCTCCGGGGGAAAGCGTGTCGAGATAGACCCCGAACTGGGTGAGACCGCCCGCCACCGAAAGGTGCAGGGTCGAAAGCCCGTTTGCGCCACTTGTCGGCGCGGTGGCGGGATCGACGATCACGGTGTCGCGCCTTCCGATCTTAGCTCTGGGACGGGGTCGGCGAAAATCACGCCGTCGGACAGCGGCCAGCTGTCGGCGGCGAAGGGATACTGCGCTTCGGAGAAGAGCCAGCGCCCCTTGCGCAGCACGATCACCTGCCGGGCCGAACGCGATGGCAAGACGAAGTCCTTGCCCGACACGGTATGCGTGAAGTGCCACCCCTCGATCCGATCCTGGGCGACATAGTCCGCCTTCCGGGCAAGCCGCTTGTAGTGTTGCACGCAGCGCTTCTTCAGGCCGAAATGCACCGCGTCGAAGGTGGGCCGCAGGTCGGCCTTGCAGGTGATCAGAAACTGGGCGTTGTCGGTCATGACCAGATAGGGAAAATCGATCATGGCGGCAAAGGCGACGAAGTCGCCGGCGAGAACTGCTTCGGACACGACATCCAGTGCCGCCTGATAGATCGAAACGGGGGTCATCGGGGTCCTTTCCAGTCGGTGCCGTCCTTGTAGGTGAAACGGGCCTTGGCCGGAGGGCCGAGGCTGACGTGAACCATCATGTCGACGTCCGAGTAGACGGCGGTTTCCTGCGGGGCCTTGGAGCCGACGACCAGGAACTTCGCCGGTTTGTCGGTGCGGTTCAGGAAGTGATGGCCGTTCGTGTTTCCCGCCGGAAAGGCCGCGCAGTCGCCGGGGCGCATGACGGTCTCGCCCTCGTCCTGCACCAGAGTGCATTCGCCTTCGATGACATAGACGAACTCGTCTTCGTTGTGGTGCCAGTGGCGCAACGACGACATCGCCCCGGGCTCCAGCATCACCAGGTTCACACCGAATTGGGTCAGCCCCCCGGCCTCGCCCAGCCGCAGCGAAGACCGGCCCTGCATCACGCTGGCATAGGGTTCCGGGTAGATCGAGCCGGTCTTCACCGGCACTTTGGCGGGATCAATGACGGGCATGGTCAATCCTTTTGAGGACCAAGGAGGGAGCTCGGGACATCGCGAAACCGGTTCTGCAGGTCGCGCTGTTGGGCAATGGCCATATCGGGGCTGATGATCGGGACAGCGGTGTTGTGCTCGGCCGCCTCGATCCGGCATCCAAGCCAGCGCCCTTCGGTAGAGCGGACCAGCGTCATCACGTTCAGATAAGGAGGGCGCAGCACCTTGCCGGCCTTCAGCAGGAACGTGTCGTGTTCCCCGACGATCACGTCCTCACTCGACGCCATGAATCTGGCACTTCGGCAGACCCGCAAGTAGCTGTCCGCCCCCATGGCGCGCAGCCCAGCCAGGAATTCGGTCAGAATGATGTGAACGTCGTCCGGCGAGGTCATCACATACTCGGCGTCGGCGGTCACTGTCTGGTTGGGAATGGCCAGATGTTCGAGTGCAAGCTGCAGGTCCGCAGTCCAGAGAGCCTTCGACACGGCATCAAGATTGGCCTGGTAGATTGCCGCCGCCATCAGGTTGCTTGTCGCTTCGCTGAACATCGGCGCGAACTCCTGAACACAAAGCACAACGGAACAAAGCGTGGCAGATTGCCCGAACGGGATCAACCGCTGCAGGCAGGATGGCCCCTGCTTCAGGCGGTCAGCGCCAGCGCCTCGATCTGCCGGTTCAGTCCGGGAAGGGCCAGCCGGGTGCAATTCACCATCTCGATCTGACAGCCATCCGCCGTGTCGCGGCAGTAGTAGATCGCCTCCATCAGCAGGGAGGCGACGGGCGGGACGGCACCCTCGTGCCAGTCGACCCAGACCCGATAGCGACCCGAGCGCGGCAGTTCCACCGCAGTCACGTTCGGCCACACGCGTGCGACGCCCCGGTTGGTCAGCGAAGAGCGCACGGTTTCCAGAAATGCGCTGGCCTGATCGTGGCTGTGCACCAGAAACAGCCGTTCTTCCAGAAAGACCGGAAGCGGAAAGGCATAGGCCGCAAGCAGCGTGTCGATCCGGCCGGAAAACAGCATCTCGCCGCGCTGGGCCAAATGCGCCGTAAGGTGAGAAAGTGCCACGAAAATGTCTCTCAAAGCGGTTTGATGAAGCATCCATCTTGGGAGAATCGCCCCAACCACGACGTAGGATTGCGACAGGCCAGCGTCGGTTTGCGACATGCGCCGGGGGCGGTGACGCAACGTCAGATTGCGTGCTGTCACCGTCCCGCGCTGTCATGCCTATGGACCGTGCCGAGGCCATCAAGCCTAGACCCGTTCGATGATCGTGGCCGCACCCATTCCGGACGCGATGCAGAGCGTCGCGAGACCCATCGCCTTGTCCTGCCGCTCCAGCTCGTCCAGCAGAGTGCCGATGATGATTGCGCCGGTGGCCCCCAAGGGGTGCCCCATGGCGATGGAGCCGCCGTTGACGTTCACCAGTGCAGGGTCGACGTCGAAGGCCTGCTGGAACCGCAGGACGACGCTGGCGAAGGCTTCGTTGACCTCGAACAGGTCAAGGTCGCCGATCTGCAAGCCGCTGTCGTGCAGGATCTTCT
>JBKDYO010000266.1:0-2537 GCA_046305855.1 Paracoccaceae bacterium | reverse complement strand
TCGCCCGACTTCATGAGTTGGGCCATTTCGGTCGAGGAGTTCACATAGGCGCGGACACCAGGATGCACTTTGCGCAGCCAGTCGGCGGCGGCGTTGAACTGGTCATCGGTGACCTTCGTCCAGTCGGTGACACCGGTAGCCAGATAGGCCAGCGCCCAGACATCGTCCGAGGCATTGGGCATGGTGATCTTGCCGGCATACTTCGGGTCGGTGAAGACCTGGAGGGTCGAGACATCCTCGGCCGGGACGGTTTCGGTGTTGTAGGCGATGGCGGTCGCGCCCCAGTCGGCGGGGATGATCCAGACCCCGGCCTCGTCCTGGATGACGGGGGAGGCGAGGAACTCCGGCATGATGTTCTTGAATTCCGGGATGCGGGAGACGTCCCAGGGTTCGATCAGGTCCATCTCGCGGTATTTCGGCACCATCTGGGCGCAGGGGTGCGAGACATCGGCACCGAAGCCCGAGGCTGCTTTCTGGAAGGTCTCGTCATCCGAGGTGACGAAGGTATAGGTCGGCCGGTCGCCGTGTTTCTCCTTGTAGGGGGCGAACATGCCCTCGGCGTCGAAGCCGGGCCAGTCGGTGACGATCAGTTCGGGGTCATCGGCCTGGGCGGCAAGGGGAAGCGATAGGACGAAGGACGCAGACAGAAGCAGGCGGGTGGTCTTCATGGCAGATCTCCTTTGCCCGTCGCAATCGCGGGGCGGTGGCAGGGTACGAAGGCGGCGGGTGCCGCCTTCGTGCGTTGGGGATTGCTCAGGCTTCTAGCCAGATACCGGCCAGATCCAATTCGAAGGTCTGGTGCACGCGGTGGCCTTTCACCTTCGGGGAAGAGTGCGCATAGACGTTCTGCCAGAACGGGTTGATCAGCACGCCGTCGCCCTGCAGCATCGCCTGCAGCTCGGCCATGATCGCGCGGCGGGCCTCGACGTCGGCCGTGGCCAGCGCGGTGGCGAGCTTGGCATCGAAGTCGGGGTTGGCGTAGCCGCTTTCGTTCCAGGCCTCGCCCGACCGGTAGGCAAGCGCATAGACCTGCACGCCCAGGGGCCGCATGTTCCAGTTGGTCATCGAGAACGGGTACTTCGTCCAGTCGTTCCAGAACGTCGCCCCGGGGATCACCGTCCGCTTCATCTTGATGCCGGCATCGACGACCTGGGCTGCAATCGCGTCGCAGGAGTTCTGGTGATAGTCCTGGTCGACCGAGATCAGGTCGAACTCGAAATCCGCCATGCCAGCCTCTTGCAGGAGAGCCACCGCCTTGGCCGGGTCGCGGCTTTGCTTCGGCAGTTCCGCGTATTCCGGGTGGATCGGGCTGACGTGGTGGTTCTCGGCCACGGTGCCGAGGCCGGAAATCCCCAGCTCCAGCACCTTGGCGTTGTCGACCGCCGCCTGGATCGCCAGACGGACACGCTTGTCGGTGTAGGGTTCTTGCCCCACGTTCATCCGGGCGACGACGGTGTTCGCGGTGGCGATCTCGTGCCGGGTCAGTCCCAACCCATCCAGCACGTCCAGGAAATTCTCGCCCGACTGCTGGTTGAGGTCGATGAGGTCCGAGCCCCAGGCATTGACCTCGACGGCGGGGTCGTTTCCAAGGTCAATGAACTCGATCGCGTCAAGATGCGCCTCGCCACCCCACCACTTGCCATCCTTGCGCCGGACGACGCGCGCCTTGCTGGCGACGGCGTGGCTTTCCAGCTCGAACGGGCCCGTGCCGATCGGGTTCTTCGCCAGGTTTGCGCCGGTCGCATCATAGCTGCGGTGCACGATCAGGGCGGGGTAGTCCGCCATGTTCGGGACAATCGCGATGTCCGGCACGGACAGGTTCAGCTGCACCGTCATGTCGTCAACGATGACGATGGCGCCGTCACGCGCCTTGCCGGTGCCTGCGTCCATCAGCGCCGAAAAGCGCGAGGCCATCGAGTTGCCTTCCGCCGAGGTGTCGCACCAGCGGTTGAGATTGTAGGCCACGTCTTCTGACGTGAACGTGTCGCCGTTGTTCCAGGTGACACCGGGGCGGACGCGGAGCGTGTACTGGGTCGCGTCGGCGTTCACCTCCCAGCTTTCCAGAAGCTTGCCTTCGAAGGTGAAGTCCGAGGTGTATTTCACCAGCGGTTCCAGGAATTGGCGCTCCAGGTTGGCGATCTGCGACCAGTCGGCCATGCGCGGGTCCTTGAGGTCCATCACCTGCATGCCGACCCGGAGGGTGCCGCCCTTGACCGGCGTGCCTTCGGCATGGGCCGGGGCAGCCGCACCCAGCATGGCATAGGCAGTGGCTGTGGTGGCCCCGAAGGCGGTGGCGGTCGCAAGGAACTCCCGGCGGCTCATCGGGTCGGACCCGAGCGATTTCGCGGCCTTGGAAAGGTGGCCGGGCAGCGGGTTGCCGCGTTTGTCTGTGTAGGTCATGGCTCTCTCCTTGTTGGGTTCGGGCGGCTGGGCCGCCTCTGGTTAGGTCAGGTCTGGTGCAGGGCTTCGATGGCTTCGGGCGTCATGTCGCGCACGCGCGTCCATTCGCGGGTCTTGGGGGAATTCAGGAGGCCGTG
>JBKDYO010000265.1:0-10378 GCA_046305855.1 Paracoccaceae bacterium | reverse complement strand
TTCGTCGGACTGACGCCTTTCACCTCGGGGATGCTTCTGTTCGTGCCGACCAAGGACCTGACGATCCTCGACATGAAGATCGACGATGCCGCAAAGCTGATCGTTTCGGGCGGGCTGGTCTATCCCTTGCCGAAGGACGCGGTCTAGTCGTGATCCAGAAGGTCGGGGATATGAATGCCCTCGATCCCGATCCCTTGCCCTGCCCCGGCCAGAAACGCCTCGCCTGCTGCCCGTCCGGCCTGCTTCAACCGGTCCAGGAGATAGGGCGTCGGTGACAGCTTGCTGTTGGCCGACAGCTCGTTCATCAGCGTGTCGTCCGAAATCATGTGCACCCGCACCGCCTTCATGCGCTCTGCCTCCATGCGGCCTTCCGCAATCAGGCGACGCACGAAGTTGATTGACCGCAACTCACCCAGAAGACTTGCGTTGAAACTGATCTCGTTGATCCGGTTCTGAATCTCCAGCGGCGTATCCGGCAGGACCTCGCGCCGGATCGGGTTGATCGAGACGACGATGATGTCTTCGGGAAGTTCTGGTTCGTAAAGCGGGAACAGCGCTGGATTTCCGGCATAGCCGCCATCCCAATAGGCGTCTTCGCCGATGGTCACGGCCTGAAAGACTGTCGGCAGGCAGGCGGAGGCCATCAGCGCCTCGGGCGTGATCGCCTCGCCTGCAAAGACCTTGATCTTGCCGGTCCGGACATTGGTTGCGCTGACGAACAGGCGGGGCTCGGTGGCGGCGCAGACCTGGCTGAAATCGAGGTCGCGGACCACGGGTTCCAGCGGGTTCTGCCAGCTGTCGCCCCAAGCGTAGGGCGAATAGAATTGCGCTGCGAGGCCCTGCGGCGAAAACGGCAGGAAGGTATCGGCGGTGGTCTGCCAGAACCGCATTGCGGGCAGGAAGGCCTGCATCCACGGCAGCATGCGGAAGTCGCCGATCGCGCCGACCTGATCCCACAGACGGTCCAGCCGTTTGCGCGCGGCCCCCCTGCCCCCGGCCAGCAGCCCCGACTTCAGCGCCGCACCATTCAGCGCCCCGGCCGAGGTGCCGGAGATGCCGGCGATTTCCAGCGTGTCGTCCTCCAGCAGCCGGTCGAGCACGCCCCAGGTGAAGGCGCCATGCGCGCCCCCGCCCTGCAGCGCCAGGTTCACGCGCCGCGTCACAGCGCGGTCCAGCCGCCGTCGATGCTGATGGTCGTGCCGGTAACCTGATCGGCCGCGTCCGAGCAGAGATAGACTGTCGTGCCGCCGATCTGTTCCACCGTGGCGAACTGGCGGCTGGGCTGGCGCAGCAGCATGACCTCGCGGATCACCGTGTCACGGTCCATGTTGTGGACCTTCATCTGTTCGGGGATCTGCGCCTCGACCAGGGGGGTCAGCACATAGCCTGGGCAGATCGCGTTGCAGGTGATCCCCTGCCCCGCTGTTTCCAGAGCCACGGTCTTCGACAGGCCGACGATCCCGTGCTTGGCCGCGATATAGGCGCTTTTGAACGGGCTGGCGGTCAGACCATGCGCCGAGGCGATGTTGACCACCCGGCCCCAACCCTTGGACCGCATTCCCGGCAGCGCGGCGGCAGTGGTGTGGAAGGCCGAAGTCAGGTTGATCGCCAGGATCGCATCCCACTTCTCGACCGGGAACTCCTCGATCGGTGCCACGAACTGGATCCCGGCGTTGTTCACCAGGATGTCGCAGCCGCCGGCCTTTTCGATCAGCGCCCGGCAGTCGGCCCCCTTGGACATGTCCGCCGCGATATAGCGCGCAGGCACCCCGTGCCGGGCGCCAAGGTCGCGGGCAAGCTCATGATCTTCGGCCCGGTCGGTGAAGCTGTTCAGAATCACCTCGACCCCGGCCGCTGCCAGAGATTCGGCCACGCCAAGCCCTATCCCCGAGTTCGATCCGGTAATCACTGCCCGTTTGCCCTTGAGCATCATGCGAGACCCTTTCCATGCTGCATGTGCGAAAGAATGACATGGGCGCCGGGCAAGGGAAAGCACGAAGGCACAAAGAAAAAAACGCCGGCACGAAGCCGGCGTTAAGTCTTTGAGGCAGGTTTCATACAGGCAAGAAACCTATCGAGCAGTAGGGTCTTTATAGTCCGCTCTCTGCCGATGGCCAAGCTAAAAGTTTGAATTGCCACGATCTCCGACTTAGTCTGCGCCAACACAACCAAGAGCAATGGGGAGCGACAGGGAATGATCACGCAAAGGAGAGCAGCTTTACGCAGGGTCGGTCTGGCCTTGGTCCTGTCGGTCTTCGCCGGGCCGACATTGGCAGAGCCCCAGCACGGCATAGCTATGTATGGCGACCCCGCGCTCCCCCCGGATTTTGTGTCCCTGCCCCAGGTGAACCCCGAAGCCCCCAAAGGTGGCAGCTACCGTTGGGGCGAGGCGGGCAGCTATGACAGCTTCAACCCCTATGTCACCAAGGGCCGCCCGGCCTTGGGCATCTCGACCCTGACTGTCGAGACGCTGATGGGCCGCAACTACGACGAAGCCTTCTCGCTTTACGGTCTTCTGGCCGAATCGATAGATATTGACGAGGGGCGCACTTACGTCGAATTCACCCTGCGACCCGAGGCCCGATTCTCTGACGGATCGCCTGTCACGGTCGATGATGTGATGTGGTCGATGGAGACGCTCGGCACCCAAGGCAACCCGCGCTATGCCGGAGCCTGGAAGAAGATCGCCAAGATGGAAAAGACCGGCGAGCGGTCGGTGCGGTTCACCTTCAACGTCGAGGACCGCGAGCTTCCGCTGATCCTCGGCCTGCGCCCGATCCTGAAGAAGGCGCAGTGGGACGGCAAGGACTTCGCCGAAGCGACAATGGAAGCTCCTGTCGGCTCGGGTCCCTATATGCTGGCTGAGTCCGAACTGGGCGTCCATGCCACCTACAAGCGCAACCCGGACTGGTGGGGGAAGGATCTGCCTTTCAACAAGGGGCAGTGGAACTTTGACGAGATCCGATACGACTATTACGCCAACCCGCAAGCGATCTTCGAGGCGTTCAAGGCGGGCGAGGTTTCGGCCTACCGCGAGGCGAATGTGTCGAAGTGGTTGTCGTCCTACGACTTCCCAGCCGTGCAATCCGGCGACGTCATCAAGGCGGAAATTCCGCATGGTCGACCTTCGGGGATCGAAGGCTTTGTCATGAACACCCGCAAACCGGTCTTTGCCGACTGGCGCGTGCGCGAGGCGCTGATCCTGGCCTTCAACTTCGAGTTCATCAACCAGACTCTCAACGGTGGCCTCTTGCCCCGCATCCCGTCCTACTTCGGCAACTCCTTCCTGGGTATGGACCCCGGAAAGCCCGCCGAAGGACGCGAACTGGAGCTGCTGGAACCCTTCAAGGCCGAGCTTCCCCCCGGTGCCATCGAAGGCTACGCCCTGCCGGTTTCCGAGGGCGATCAGGCCAACCGCAAGAACATCCGCGCGGCGGCGGCACTGCTGGAGGAGGCTGGTTGGACCGTCGGCGATGACGGCGTGCTGAAGAACGCCGAGGGCCAGCCCTTCACCTTCGAGATCCTGCTGGTGACGGGTCAGGACGAACTCGCTTCGGCCGCCGAGGTCTATATCGAGGCGTTGAAGGCGCTTGGGATCACCGCGACACTGAACAAGATCGACGACGCGCAATACAAGGAACGCACCACCGCCTATGACTTCGACATGACCCATTACATCCGGTCGCTGTCGCTGTCGCCGGGCAACGAGCAGGTGCTCTATTGGGGTGCGGGTGGCGTGACCGAGCCGGGAACGCGCAACTGGATGGGCGTGAACTCGCCGGCGGTCGAGGCGATGATTGCCGCCCTGCTGAAGGCGCCCGATACCGGCGACTTCGCGGCGGCCCCCAAGGCGCTTGACCGGGTGCTGACTTCGGGTCGTTATGTGATCCCGATCTGGTATTCCGATCTTTCGCGCTTGGCATACTCGGCGGACCTGAAGTATCCCGAAAAGATACCGCTTTACGGTGACTGGACAGGTTTCCTGCCGGACACCTGGTGGTTTGAGGCAAAATAGATCGAGGTGAAGAGCATGAAGAAACTGGCACTCCTGGCCGTCCTGGCGGCCCTTGCAGGCTGCAATACCATCGCGGGCGTTGGCGAAGACGTCTCGGCCGGCGCACGGACGGTGCAGGAAACGTTCTAAGGCCTGGGCGGCCCCCCGACGCGGGGGCCGCTTCCGCCGTCCTTGTCGCCGGGCCGGTGTTTTCCGCCCGGTGGTCCGGAAACGATCTACAGACCGTTATGCGGCTTGAATTCTGTCATCTTCCCATAAGCAGCCGAAGTGCAAGCTCCTCTGGCAGCCCGGCGTCCCGGACTTTCTGCGCCGCACTGTCCACGTCATAGGGCGTGCGACGAAAGGTCAGCTCGGCGCGTTCCGTATCCACCAGTGCCCAGGCCGCATGCGCCACCCCGTCGCGCGGTTGGCCGACCGAGCCGACCACGGCCAACCACCGTCGGCTTGGCAGCAGCCGGATCGGTTGCCCAGGTCGGATCGCCTGCGCCCGCACGAACCCGCCGGTGCAACGGCCGACAAGCAACGGAACATGCACGTGCCCACAGAGGATTACCCGAGCCTTGCAGGCCCGGAACGAAGGAACCGCCGTCAGGCCGGAGGTCACATAGTTCCAGGCATCCGGCCGGTTGGCCGAGGCGTGCACGAAAAGCAGGTCCTCCGCCTCGGCCGTCATCGGCAAACTGGAGAGAAAGGCCGTCTGCGCCTCTCCCAGCTGCGCCCTGGTCCAGTCCAGCGCTTCCTTTGCGAGCGGCGACATCGACTCGCTGTTCCCCGCCGCCGCATTGTCATGGTTGCCCCGCACACAGATCGCGCCCTCGGCCACCAGCGCCGCGGCCCGGTCGCAGCACCAATTCGGGTCGGCACCATAGCCCACGATGTCGCCCAACAGAACGATGCGGTCGATGCCCTGCCCGGCCACGTCGGCCAGCACTGCCTCGAACGCCTCGCGATTGGCATGGATGTCGGTCAGGACTGCGAACCTCATGCAGACCCTCCCATCGCCGTGTCGCGCCACCTTTCGCCCGAGGCCAAGCCCCCCATCATGAACCAGATCATCCCAGCGACGTCACCCAGAGGATGGTCGCGTCCTCTTCCGAAAGGCTGATCACATTGTGCCCCATGGCGGCGTCGTAATAGGCACTGTCGCCCCGGCGCAACTCCAGCGGTTCGTAGAACTCGGTGTAGAGCCGGATGACCCCGGTCAGCACATACAGGAACTCTTCGCCGTCATGCCGCACCCAACCATCGAACTCGTCCAGATCCCGCGCCCGGATCGTCGCACGATAGGGGAGCATCTGCTTTTTCGTCAGGTGGGCCGCAAGCAACTCATGTTCATAGGTGGCGGTGGCCTGCGACAGACCCTCACCGGCCTTGGTCACCGCCATCCGGCCCATAACCTGCTGCTTGGACGGAGGCGTGAACAGTTGCGGCACGGAAATCGCCAAGCCGCCCGCGAGCTTCTTCAGCGCATCATAGGTAGGGCTCATCTGCCCGTTCTCGATCTTCGACAGCGTCGACCGCGCCAGCCCCGCCCGGTTGGCCGCCTCCTCCAGCGTCCAGCCGAGGCTCCGGCGCAATTCCCGCACCCGCTCGCCCAGGTTCAAGGGCTCGACATGAGCCTCACCTCCGGCTTCGCGTGCCACGCGGATCATGCTTTTCGGATCGGTCAGCGTCATCCGTTCCCGATAGTGCAGCCACTCCGCCCTTGCAACAGGCGCAAGCGCTGCCTACCCCTTGCCCATGCTTTCCGAGATCGACACCCGCCCCTTCCCCACTGCACCACCGGCCTTCAACCTCGCCGGATACGTCCTTTCCCGCGTGGCTACCCTTCACAAACCTGCCGTCACACTCCTTTACCCCGAACGTGACGAAACCCTCAGCTACGCCGAGCTTCTGCGCGCCACCCAAGGCTGCGGGACTGCCCTTCTTTCGCTGGGCCTTGTTCCGGGCGACCGCATCCTTCTGCGTCTCGGCAACACCCTCGCCTTCCCGATCCTTTACCTTGGGGCGATCTGGGCCGGACTTGTCCCCGTCCCGACCTCTGCCGCCCTGACCGTGCCCGAGATCACCAAGCTTGCCGCTCTCGTCGCCCCCAAGCTCATTGCCGCCGAACCGGGCATCGCACTGCCCGACCACCCTGCCTCGACGCTTGGCCCCGACCCTGTGCTTTGGGCCAACTTCTCGCCAGCGGACCTCCATCTCGGCGACCCGGACCGAGAGGCCTATGTCATCTTCACGTCCGGCACCTCAGGCTCGCCGATGGCCGTGAGCCACGCCCACCGTGCCATCCTCGCCCGCAAATCGATGCACCAGCATTGGGAGGGGCTTACGGAACCCGACCGCCTGCTCCACGCCGGAGCGCTGAACTGGACCTACACGCTTGGCACCGGCCTTCTTGACCCCTGGAGCGTCGGTGCCACCGCCCTGATCCCCGCGGCCGGGACTCCGCCCAGGGCCATCCCGGCCCTCCTCGCGCGCAGCGACGCCACCATCCTCGCCGCCGCCCCGGGCATCTACCGCCAGCTCCTCCGCGGCGACATCCCGCCTCTGCCCAAGCTTCGCCACGGCCTGTCCGCCGGGGAGGCCCTGCCGCAAGCGCTGCGCGACCAGTGGCGTAACCGCACGGGAACTGACCTTCACGAAGCCCTCGGCATGTCCGAGATCTCGACCTATCTCTCCGGGTCTCCCTCTCGCCCCGCGCCTGCGGGCACCGCGGGCTACGCCCAGCCAGGTCGTCACATCGCGATCCTGAACGATCAGGGCGCCCCTGTCCCCCGAGGGGAAGCGGGTGAGCTTGGGGTCTCCATCGCTGACCCCGGCCTCATGCGCCACTACCTCGGTCACCCGCCCCCGCAAGGCCCATGGTTCCGCACCGGAGACGCCGCCGTCATGGCCGCAGACGGCGCCATCACTCACTTGGGCCGCAAGGACGACCTTCTGAACGCCGGCGGCTTCCGCGTCTCGCCTGCGGAAATCGAAGCCGCCTTCCACGACCTGCCCTTTACTCTCTGCGCCGCGACCCAGGTCGAACCCACCCCCGGCACCACGATCATCGCGCTCTTCTACGAAGCCCCCTGCGAAATCGACGCCCTCACCCTGCGCCAATGCGCGGAAAAGACCCTTGCCCGCTGGAAGCAGCCAAGGCACTACCAGCGCCTCGATGCCCTGCCCCGCACTGGCACTGGCAAGCTGATCCGCAAGGCGCTCGCCGCCCGCTACAGGAGACCCGAATGACCCAGCCCGCAATCCGACTGGACATCTTCTCGGACCCCGTCTGTCCCTGGTGCTATGTCGGCAAGGCCAACCTCGACCGGGCTCTGGCCGCCAACCCGGACCACCCGTTCGCGATCCAGTGGCACCCGTTCCAGCTGAACCCCGACATGCCGCCCGAGGGTGTGGCGAAACGCGCCTATCTTGAGGAGAAGTTCGGCGGCAAGGCCCGCGTCGACGCCATCCACGAACGCCTGCGCGAAGTGGCCCGCAGTGCCGGCGTCGACATGAACCCCGACAAGCCCCAGCGGATGCCGAATACGCTTCATGCCCACCGCCTGATCCACTGGGCCGGGATCGAGGCCGTCCAGTCCGCCGTCGTCACCGCCCTTATGCGCGCCTATTGGGTCGAGGGGCGCGACATCGGTGATCTGGAAACGCTAGCCGACATCGCCGGGGAAAACGGCATGGACCGCGCCGCCACCCTTCGCCTGCTGCAATCGGATGCCGATGCCGAGGACATCCTCGCCCGCGATCAGGACGCCCGCCAGAAAGGTGTCAACGCCGTCCCGACCTTCCTTGTCGCTCAGCAATACGTCGTCTCCGGCGCGCAGCCGACCGAGACTTGGGAGAAGGTCATCGCTGAACTTACGGGCCAGGCCCAGTGACCGAACCCAAAGTCTCCCAGACAGAATTCGTGGCGCTTGTCGCCATGTTGTTCGCCACCATCGCAATTTCCATCGACGCGATGCTTCCCGCCCTGCCGGAAATTGCCGCGACGCTCTCGCCCGACGCGCCCAATGCCGCACAACTTGTGGTCACCAGTTTCGTGCTGGGCATGGGCATCGGCACCCTCTTCACCGGCCCCCTTTCCGACGCCTTTGGTCGCAAGCGCGTGATCCTTGTCGGCTCCGGCCTCTATGCCCTTGCGGCGGTGGCCTGTTACTTCGCCCCCAGCCTGGAAGTCCTGCTTGCGGCGCGCCTCCTCCAAGGCCTCGCCGCCGCTGCGCCCCGGACTGTTTCGATCGCGATGGTCCGCGACCTCTTCTCGGGCCGCGAGATGGCCAAGATCATGTCCTTTGCGATGATGATCTTCACCATCGTCCCGGCCATCGCACCCCTGCTGGGTCAGGGCATCATTGCGCTTGGCGGCTGGCAGTCGATCTTCCTCGCCTACATCCTGTTTTCCGGCCTGACCATGCTCTGGCTCGGCCTCCGCCAACCCGAGACCCTTCCTGTCGACAAGCGCCGCCCGCTTCACCTTGGCGATCTCTGGCGCGGCACCAAGGAACTCTTTACCCACCACGTGATCTTTGTCTCGACAGCCCTGCAAACCCTGACGCTGGCGGCCCTTTTCGCCACGCTCTCTTCCCTGCAAGGCATTTTCGAGCGCCAGTTCGACCGGGCCGAAACTTTCCCGCTCTGGTTCGCTGTCATCGCTCTCGCTTCGATGACCGGCAGCCTTCTCAACAGCCGCATCGTGATGACCCTTGGGATGCGCCGCGTCGTCACGCGCACGTATGGCGGGGTCGTGGTCCTCACCCTGATCACGCTCGCGACCCTTGGCACGGGTGTCCTTCAGGGTAACTTCAGCTTTGCCATGCAAATGCTTTGGTGTATTGGGCTTTTCTCGATGATGGGTCTGACGATGGGCAATCTCAATGCCCTCGCGATGGAGCCTGTGGGCCACATCGCCGGCCTCGCCGCTTCGGTCATATCTTCGGTTGCGACCGTCGGCTCGGTGATCCTTGCGATCCCGGTGGGCCTGGCCTTCAACGGCACCTCGACGCCGCTTCTGATCGGGGTCGCCGTTCTGATCAGCCTAAGCCTGATCCTGTCGCTGAAAACCCTGGGCGAACCGCGAACCTAGCCCTTCCGGCCCGCTTTCACCACTTCCGCCAGGTCGCGGGCGATGTTGAACGCGCCCTTGATCCGGTCGGCTTCGGTCTTCATCTCGCCGGTCAGCACGATCTTGACGCCGTTGACCCGCGCCGCGCCGCCTTGCGCCTTCAGGAAATCGACAAGGCCCGCAGGATTGGCAAATTTGTCGTTGTGAAACTGGATCGTCGCCCCCTTCGGCCCGGCATCCAGCCGGGAAATCCCCGCCCGCTTGCACATCGCCTTGATGCGGACGATCAGCATCAACGTGTTCACCTCTTTCGGCAGTGGTCCGAAGCGGTCAATCAGTTCGGCCGCAAAGCCCTCCAGCTCCACCTTCGTCGTCAGCGATGACAGACGTCTATACAGCCCCAACCGGATGTCGAGGTCGGGTATATACGTCTCCGGGATCATCACCGGAACGCCAAGGTTCAGCTGCGGCGACCAGTCATCGTCGATGCTGGTCAGCCCCTGCAGCTCGCCAGATTTGATCTTGGCGATCGTTTCCTCAAGCATGTGCTGGTAAAGCTCATAGCCCACCTCGCGGATGTGCCCCGACTGCTCCTCGCCCAAAAGGTTCCCCGCCCCGCGCAGGTCAAGGTCATGGGACGCGAGGTTGAATCCCGCCCCAAGGCTGTCGAGACTGCCCAGAAGCCGAAGCCGCTTCGTCGCCTGCGGCGTCAGCGGCGCGCGAGGCTTCGTCGTCAGATAGCAGTAAGCCCGTGTCTTCGACCGGCCCACCCGGCCCCGGATCTGATAGAGTTGGCTTAGGCCGAACATATCCGCCCGGTGAACAATCATGGTGTTCGCGGTGGGAATATCCAGCCCGCTTTCAACAATCGAGGTGGCGACCAGCACGTCATACTTGCCATCGTAGAACTGGTTCATCCGCTCATCCAGATCCCCCGCCGCGAGCTGCCCGTGCGCGATGACGTAGGAGGCCTCGGGCACATGGGTCTTCAGGAAATCCTCGATCTCGGGCAGATCGGCGATGCGGGGCACGACATAGAAGGTCTGGCCGCCCCGATAGCGTTCGCGCAGGATTGCCTCGCGGATCGTGATTGTATCGAATTCGGAAACATAGGTCCGGATCGCCAGTCGGTCTACTGGCGGAGTGGCGATGATCGACAGGTCGCGCACCCCGGTCAGCGACAGCTGCAAGGTCCGCGGGATCGGCGTCGCGGTCAGGGTCAGCACATGGACCTCGGACCGCATCTCCTTCAGCCGTTCCTTGTGCGTGACGCCAAAGTGCTGCTCTTCGTCGATGACCAGCAG
>JBKDYO010000264.1:0-6568 GCA_046305855.1 Paracoccaceae bacterium | reverse complement strand
CGCAGACTTATCCCCAGAAACAGGGGACAGCTTTGCTCTTGCCTAGACCCCCGTTCAGTGGCAGCCCGGACCGAGAATCGACATAGTGTAAACCATGGAAGACAAACCCCGCACCGGACATGAGGTAATCCAGGATTACCTGAAGACGATCGACGGCTCGCCCGGCGTCTACCGGATGCTGAACGCTGCCTCCGAAGTGCTGTATGTGGGCAAGGCCCGCAATCTGAAGGCGCGCGTTTCGAACTATGCCCGTCCCTCGGGGCATTCCGGCCGCATCGCCCGGATGATCTTCGAAACCGCCTCGATGATGTTCCTGACGACGCGCACGGAACTTGAGGCGCTGCTTCTTGAACAGAACCTCATCAAGCAGCTGAAGCCGCGCTACAATGTGCTTCTGCGCGACGACAAGTCCTTCCCGAACATCCTGATCTCGTCGGAACACCCCTACCCGCAGATCAAGAAACACCGCGGCAAGAAGTCCGAGAAAGGCGCCTACTTCGGCCCCTTCGCCAGCGCGGGCGCCGTGAACCGCACCCTGAACCAGTTGCAGAAGGTCTTCCTGCTCCGCAACTGCTCGGACTCGATGTTCGAGTCCCGCACCCGCCCCTGCCTGCAATACCAGATCAAGCGCTGCTCCGCCCCCTGCGTCGACAAGATCAGCCGTGAAGGCTACGCAACCCTTGTCGACGACGCCCAACGCTTCCTCGAAGGCAAGACCACCTCTGTCCAGGCCGACCTCGCGAAAGCGATGACCGAGGCCTCCGAAGCCATGGAATTCGAACGCGCCGCCGCCCTGCGTGACCGGATCAAGGCCCTGACCCAGGTCCAGCAGACACAAGGCATCAACCCGCAGGGCGTGGCTGAGGCTGACGTCGTCGCCCTCCACCTCGAACACGGCCAGGCCTGCGTCCAGGTCTTCTTCATCCGCGCCAACCAGTCCTGGGGCAACCGCGACTTCTACCCCAAGACCGGCGCAGGGGCCGAGGAACCCGAGATCATGGAGGCCTTCCTCACCCAGTTCTACGACGACAAGGACCCGCCCCGCCTTGTCCTCCTCTCGCACCCCGTCGAAAACCCCGACCTGGTGGCCGAGGCCCTGACCGCCCGCGCCGGCCGCAAAGTCGAGCTCGCTGTCCCCCAGCGCGGCGAAAAGGCCGAACTCGTCGAAAACGCCACCCGCAACGCCCGTGAAAGCCTCGCCCGCCGGATGGCCGAGTCCACCACACAGAACAAGCTCCTCACCGGCCTCGCCGAAGCCTTCGACCTCGACGCCCCGCCCCAGCGGATCGAGGTCTACGACAACTCCCACATCCAGGGCACCAACGCCGTCGGCGGGATGATCGTCGCCGGGGCCGAGGGCTTCCTGAAATCGCAGTACCGCAAGTTCAACATCAAGTCCGAGGCAGGGGCCAACTCCGACGACTTCGGCATGATGAAGGAAGTCCTGACCCGCCGCTTCGAGCGCCTGCTGAAGGAAGACCCCGAGCGGAAGACCGACATGTGGCCCGACCTCCTGTTGATCGACGGCGGGGCAGGGCAGGTGTCGGCGGTGGCCGAGATCATGTCCGAGCTTGGCGTCGAAGACATCCCGATGGTCGGCGTCGCCAAAGGCATCGACCGCGACGCTGGGAAAGAGGAATTCCACCGCCCCAATGAACGCCCCTTCGCCCTGCAACGCAACGACCCCGTCCTCTACTTCATCCAGCGCCTGCGGGACGAGGCCCACCGCTGGGCCATCGGCGCCCACCGCGCCAAACGGGCGAAGGCGGTCAGCCTGACCCCCCTCGACGACATCCCCGGCATCGGAGCCACCCGCAAACGCGCCCTCCTGCAACACTTCGGCAGCGCCAAAGCCGTCGCGCGGGCGGGGCTGTCAGATTTGCAGGCGGTGGACGGGATTTCCGAGGCGATGGCAAAGACCATCGCGGACTACTTCTCGGCGAAGGGTTGACCGGTAGGTCGGGATTCACCCCGACTCCCCCTACCTGTCATCCCCGCGAAGGCGGGGATCCAGACACCGGGCAGATGGATCCCCGCCTTCGCGGGGATGACATGGCAGCGCTATGGCCGTCGAATGAAATCGCCCATGTGAACTCTTAGATAGAAAGGCGCTTCAGCCACAGTCTCACCTTTCCAAGGTCCAAGCGCAGGCTCTGGATAAGGCCCCAACCACCCCAAAACCCCCTCAACCCGCCCCTCCGTCACCGCCTCCTCCGTGATCTCCAGCGTCACCGCCTTCAGCCGCACCCCCGCACCAAACACCGCCGCAAGGTCCGCCGGGTCCACCTCCCGCACCGTCTCGGGCTTGGTAATGTCGTCAAAGGTCACCAGCATCGGCCACGCGTCGGGCGTCAATTCGATCGGCGTGTCCTTAGGGAACCCGACGATCGCCCGCACCCCCTCTGCCGACTTCGCAAAATGCCCACGTGGCACCGCAATTGCGAAGCCGGCGTTCAGCCCCGGGTCGCCCTGCCAACCACTGCCACCCTTCAGCAGGGCAAAGAGCCTGCGACCCGGCAACACCTCGACGGCAAGAGCCTCTCCCGTCACCCGGACGCTGGCCGACGAAGAATCAACACCGTTGAACATCGTCTTCCCGAGAGCGCCCGTTCCCTCCCAGTCAATGCGTTGGACAACGGATCCACGCACCTCACCGTCGGGAGTCTCGATGACCAAGGTCAGCCGCTGGTTCCAGGATTCGCTAGGCGAGCACCCCGTCAGCAACAGAGCGGCGACACACAACAGACTAAGCAGTCGCACCATAACCAATGCCTCACCTCAAACTTGCGGCCAGCCTAACACAACCAGCCGCACCCATCCCCCTCCGAAACCCCATACCTTTCATCTGTCCCCAAATATCCCCGCCGGAGGCATCCACCGCCCACCCCAGGCGCTCCCTCAACCGCCTCAGCACACCAGAAGCCCCAATCGCCTCCCCTCCCCCTCCGTGGGGAGGGGCCGGGGGTGGGGGGCACCCGGCCAGCCCCGATTCGCGACGGATGGTTAACGTCCCCACGTGCATACGCGCGTATGCATGGGGTGTAGACGCGATGTAGACGCAAAGAAGACGCCGTATCTACAGCCAACCCCTTGATCTAACACACCGAACGCCCGGCCAGCGGCTACTTCACCACAAACCCATGCGCAAACGGGTCGCGGTCGTCGATGAAGATCGTGTTGATCCCCGTCTGCCGCGCCCACCCGGCGATGGAGGGCACAATCGCCTGCCGCCCCGCCACCGTCACCGCCGCCTCGACCCGCCCCTTGAAGATCGACCCGATGATGCTCTCATGGTGGAACTCGTCCCCCACGGCCAGCTTCCCCTTGGCCGCCAGCTGCGCCATCCGGGCCGAGGTCCCCGTCCCGCAGGGGCTGCGGTCAATCGCCTTTTCCCCATAAAACACGGCGTTACGCGCATGCGCCCCCGGCACCGTGGGCTTCCCGGTCCACAGGATATGGCTCAGCCCCTTGATCTGCGGATGCTCGGGATGCACGAACTCATACTTCGCATTCAGCGCCGCCCGCAGCTTCGGCGACCACCCCACCAGCTCCCCCGCCGTATGGTCTGCTATGTCACGGAAGCACTTCTGCGGCTCCACAATCGCATAGAAATTCCCGCCATAGGCCACGTCCACCACGACCTCGCCCAGACCCTCGACTTCCGCCGTAAGTCCTTCAGCATAAAGGAAACCCGGCACATTGGTCAGCCGCACTTCCTCGACAAACCGCCCGTCCTGTATATACGAAACCTCGACCCGCCCCGCCGGAGCATCCACCGCCAACCGCCCCGGTTCGCGCGGGGAAATCAGCCCATTCTCCAGGCCCATCGTCACCGTCCCGATCAGCCCATGCCCGCACATCGGCAGGCAACCGGAGGTCTCGATGAACACCACCCCCACGTCGCAGTCCGCCCGCGTCGGCGGATACAGGATCGACCCCGACATCATGTCATGCCCCCGCGGCTCGAACATCAGCCCGGTCCGTATCCAGTCGTAGTCCCTCAGGAAATGCGCCCGACGTTCCAGCATCGTCGCCCCCTCCAGCCAGGGCCCTCCACCCGAGACCAATCGCACCGGATTGCCGCAGGTATGTCCGTCGAGGCAGGAGAACGTATATACGGCCATGTCAGAACCTTTGGGGGCTGAAGGGGGTCAGGTCGATCGGAGGCTTTGCGTCGGTCAGCAGGTCCGCCACGATCCGCGCGGTCCCGGCGCTTTGGGTCAGGCCAAGATGGCCGTGGCCGAACGCATATACAACATGAGGAGACACCCGGGACCGCCCGATGGCCGGCAGACTGTCCGGCAGCGAGGGCCGAAAGCCCATCCACTGCACCCCGCCCGCAGTCTTTAGGTTCGGAAGAAAAGCTTCTGCTTTCCGCAGCATGGCCTCGGACCGCTTGTAGTTGGGCGGCAGCGATAGCCCGCCCAACTCCACCGCACCACCGACCCGAATACCGGTCGACAGGCGCGAAATGACAAAGCCATGCCCGCCGAAGGTGATCTGGCAGCGGAGGTCCAGCGCGTCGGGCGGCAGGGTCGTGTTGTAGCCGCGTTCCGTTTCCAGCGGGATGCGCTCACCCAGCGTCGCCGCAATCCGGTGCGAGAAGGCTCCGGCTGCAAGCACGACCTTGTCTGCCACCAGCGGCGCGCCAGTGGTCTGTATGGACACACTCCCATCCTGAGGTTTCAGGCCCACGACCTCAGCCCGCAGGATCGTCCCACCTTGGGCCCGGAACCGATCAGCCAGCGCCTGTACATACAGCTTCGGGTCGGCGATGGACCACCAGCCGGGGGTAAAGGTGCCCTTGATGAAACGCGGCGACAGGCCGGGTTGCACGGCGGCCATCTCCTCCGGTCCCATATGCCGGAACTCGATCCCATGCGCTGTCCGGGCCTCCCATCCGGGCAGCGACGCCTTGAACTCCGCCTCGGTCTCATAGACCTGCAGGTTGCCGTCCTTCCGCAGCATCCCCAGCGTGCCGGTTGCGGTCAGAAAAGGCTCTAACTCGGCCCGAGACAAGTCCATCAACGCCGTTTGCGCAGTGGTCGACGCTGCCACGGCGCGGGGGGAGCAAGCGCGCCAGAAACGGTAGAGCCAGGGAGTGATCTGCAGCGCGTAGACAGGCGGGATCGTCAGCGGGCCGAGCGGGTCAAGCAGCCACTTCGGCGCCTTCTTCAGTATGCCGGGCGAGGCCAACGGCAGGATGTCAGTAAACGCAAACGCCCCGGCATTCCCTGCCGAAGCCCCAGCGGCCGGACCCTCGCGGTCGATGACAGTCACCGAGAGGCCACGCGCCTGCGCCATCAGGGCGGCGGACAGGCCGATGACCCCGGCCCCGATGACGACAACCTTGGTCATCTCAGGCGGCGTATTTACGCGCCTCCGGCTGTTTGGCCCAGTCGGCATACCAGGAGTCGAACATGCGCAACTGCGCTTCGATAAAGCCCTTTTGGCTGGCTGAGAGCTCGTCGCCTTCGTTGAAGTGGTGCGTGTAGTCTGCCTCGCCGCGCAAGACCATCATGTGCTTGAAGAACAACACCAAATCCGGACCGGCGTCGACTTCCGACAGGACCTGCATCGCGCTGTCCAGTTCAAACGCCAGACGCCGCGCTTCGGCATCGCCCTTCTGGGCCGCCTTGCACAGGGACACCAGATGCAGCACCTCACGCGGGAGAACGTTGCCGATCCCGGTGATTGCGCCGTCGGCGTTGCAGTTGACGTAGCCGTGGTAGACGGCGGTATCGACACCGATCATCAGCTTCAGGTCCGGCGAGGCCCCGGTGATTGCGTTGGCAGCATAGGACAGGTCGTCAAACCCGCCGAATTCCTTGAAACCGACCAGGTTCGGATGCTCGGCGCGGATCTGGAAGAACAGGTCGGCCTTGGTGGAATAGCCATAGTACGGGCTGTTGTAGATCACGGCAGGTAGGTTGGGGGCGGCAGACAGCACCGCCTTGAAGTGCAGCCGCTGAGCAGTGACGACGGTGCCGCGCGACAGGAGGCGCGGGATGACCATCAAACCATGCGCTCCGACCTTTTGAGCATGGGCGGCGATGGCGGCGGAGGTCGCTGTGTTTACAGCCCCAGTACCGACGACGACCTTGATCCCGGCTTTCACCAGACGCTCCACCCCTTCCATCCGCTGTTCGGTGGTGAGCAAGGGCCAGTCGCCCATCGAGCCGCAGTAGACGACCGCCGACATGCCCAGACCCACCAACTCTTTCGCCTTGGCGACCAGAGTGTCGAAGTCCGGCGTGCGGTCCGCCTTGCAGGGGGTCATCAGGGCGGGGATAGTGCCCGAGAAGATATCCGATTTCATGCTGCAATCCTTCGGAAGGCGGACGAATCCGCGGGTTCATGGGGTTAGCATAAGCTTTGTATTTAGTTTGTCGACAAGATTCTCTACAGCGGGATGTCCTGCCTCAGATCGCGCGCCATCATCTCCTGGATCTGCTGCACGATCTTGTCGGCATGCTCCTTTGCCAGCCGGTCACACGTATCTACATCACGCGCAGCGATGGCCGCGATAATCGCCTCATGTTCCTGTATATACGGATGGGGCAAGCGT
>JBKDYO010000263.1:0-32875 GCA_046305855.1 Paracoccaceae bacterium | reverse complement strand
TGCCCTCGGCCCAGGCGATCAGGTTCGCCACCGCCATCATCCCCATGGACTCGCGCACTTCCAGACAAGCCGTGCCCAGATGCGGAAGAAGCGTGACATTCTCCAAGGCCATCAAGGCCACGGGGACCTTTGGCTCGAACTCGTAGACATCAAGCCCCGCCCCCGCGATCCGACCCTGTTGCAGCGCGTCGATCAGGGCATGTTCGTCCACCACATCGCCACGGGAGATGTTCACGAAGATGCCGGTTTTCTTCATCATTCCCAAGGCCTTGGTGTCGATCAGGTGATGGGTTGCCTTGCCCCCGGGGACCGCCACGACCACGAAATCCGCCGCCATCGCTTCGGCCATCTCGACCTGCCGCGCGGGTATCCCGGGATCTTCCACGCGAGAGCGGTTGTAGAACACGACCTCCATGTCAAAGCCATAGTGGCAGCGCTTGGCAATCGCCTTGCCGATCCGTCCGAAGCCGATGATTCCAAGGCGTTTTCCGGTGACATGCGTGCCAAGCATCTGCACCGGCCCCCAGCCCTCCCAGCTCCCAGAGCGGACGATCCTTTCCCCTTCGCCCAGGCGCCGGGCGGTCATCAGGATCAGGCTCAGGGCGATATCGGCAGTGGCATCCGTCACCGCACCGGGGGTGTTCGACACTGCGATCCCGGCGGCCTTTGCAGCCTCGGCGTCGATGTGGTTGTAGCCCACCCCGAAGTTCGCCAGCAGCTTTGCCCGGGGCGAAGAAACATCAGCGAAAACATCGGCTTGGAAGCGGTCCCCGAGGGTCGGCAGTACGGCGTCAAAATCCCGCAGCGCGGCCCGAAGTTCTTCGGGCGTCAGCACCTCGGTCCGGTCCCGCAGGGTTACGTCAAAGCGGGCGCGGGCGGCGTCCAGCACACGGTCGGGCAGGCGGCGGGTGATCAGAAGTGTCGGCTTCAAAAGAGTTTTCCTCCCAACGGAACTTCATGCCCCGGCCCGATCAGCACCACTGCACCCTCTTCGTCCGGTAACCCGACGATCAGAACTTCGGACAGGACCGGCCCGATCTGCCGAGGCGGGAAGTTGACCACCCCCAGCACCTGCCGCCCGACCAGTTGTTCGATGGAGTAGTGCTTCGTGATCTGCGCCGAAGAACGCTTCTCGCCAATCCCCGGCCCGAAATCGACCCAGAGCTTGTAGGCGGGCTTCCGCGCCTCGGGGAAGGGCTCGGCCCGGGTGATGCGGCCAACGCGGATGTCGACCTTCTCGAAATCGGCATAAGTAATGGTCATTTGCCCAGCTCCCGCCCCCGGTCGGCGGCGGCCTTCACCGCTCGGCGCAGCAGCGCGGGGAAGCCGTTATCCGCGTCCATCAGCACCCCCAGCGCGGCCGCTGTGGTCCCCCCGGGAGAGGTCACATTGATCCGAAGTTGTGCAGCCGATTCAGGGCTTTGGAAGGCAAGCTCCCCTGCCCCGCAAACCGTGGCCCGGGCCAGTTGCATGGCCACATCGGCTGGCAGCCCTTCGGCCTCGCCTGCTGCTGCCATCGTCTCGATCAGGTGGAAGACGTAAGCCGGACCCGAACCGGAGACCGCTGTCACGGCATCGATCTGATCCTCTCCCGAAAGATCCACCACCTGCCCGACAGCGGCCATCAGGTCGCGCGCCAAGGTGAAGTCGGCGTCGGTGACATGGGCATTGCGGCACAGCGCGGTGATCCCCCGGCCCACCATCGCCGGGGTGTTCGGCATGGTGCGGACGATCGGGGTCCGGGCACCCAGCGCAGCCTCGAAAGTAGCAATCGTGGTTCCCGCTGCGATGGAGACGAACAGCGTCCGGCCATTGCCCAGGGCCTGCAGCGCAGGCAAGGCGGCCCCCATCATCTGCGGTTTGACGGCCAGCAAGGCAACGGCAGGTGCTGCCGGAACCCCTTGGTTCAGATGGACGCCGGTCCCCTTCAGCCAGTCGGTCGGATTGGGCTCGATCACCCAGACCGATCCCGGCGGCACGCCTGCTGCAAGCCAGCCAGTCAGCAAGGCAGTTCCCATCTTGCCGCAGCCAAGCAGCACCAGCCCACCCTGGGCCACACGTTCCAAAGTCATGAACACCCCCTTTAATCGGGGGAAAGGTTAGGCCCGCCCGTAAGCCTCGGCAATGGCGACTTTCATCGCTTCTGCGGGCGTCTGGTCCCCCCAGGAGGCAAGCTGGAACGCCGGGTAGAACCGCTCGGACGCGCTGACTGCACTGGCGATCAGCCGGTCAATCTGCTCTGGCCCCGCCATCTGGCCGCCCGAGAGTACAAGGCCATAGCGCCAGACCATCAGCTTCTGCTCGGACCACCAGGTGAAAGCGCCGGACCAGACCATGTCATTGCAGCGGTTCAGGACGTCGAAGAGCGCAGGCAGCTTTTCGACGGGCGGGTCCATCTCGAAGGTACAGATCAGTCGAAGCGTTTCATCCTGCTCGCTCCACGCGAGGGTCAGGGAATAGGTGCGCCACTGACCTTCGACCGCCATGGCGATCTGATCATCGGTGACGCGGTCGAATTCCCAGGCATGGTGTTCAGCCAGGGTCTCGACGATGTCGATGGGATGGAGGTCTTCCATCGACGCGTAGTCCTCGGAAAGCGACATTGCCCGGCCTCACTATGAAGCTTCTTTTGGGCCGAAACCCACTAGAAGCTGGGTATCTGGCAAGGGTCTGCGTTTGCCCGACGAAGCCCTTACTAGATATGGTGTGGGCAAAGCGAAAGCCTGTAAAGCGAATTCTTCTGAAAATAGCTGTGGAAAAGCGGAATTCAGGATCAAGAGAGTCTGTGGAGTCAAAGACTTGGCATTTGACGCGAGATCAGGACGGTGTTGCGACCGCCTAGCGCGAAAAAAGGCCCCCGTGCGGGGGACGCACGGGGGCTTGTCGGGAAGGTCCTGGCCGTTCAGGGGCAGACTGGCCGGACCGGGCGATGGGGACAGATCGCATCTCCGAACGGGTCCGACCCTAGGCCTGGGGTGAATCGGATCTGTGACAGTCCACCCTGTCAGCCCTGAAAAACTGTGGATGTTTTGCGCCGGGACCGGATCATCCCGGTGATTTCGAACACCTGTTCAAGAATGGGCCGCGCCAGTGCGTCAGCCCGATCGGCCCCGTCAGCGAGGATGCGGTCGATCTCGGCAAGGTCGGCCATCAGGCGGGACATCTCGGTCGTGATCGGCGAGAGCTTGGCCACCGCCAGATCGGCGAGCGCTGGCTTGAAGGTCCCGAATTGCGCGCCCGCGAAGTCACGGATCACCTGGTCGACGCTGTGGCCCGCCAATGCCGCATAGATGTTCACAAGGTTCCGCGCCTCGGGCCGGTCCTTGAGCCCGTCGATGCTGTCGGGCAAGGGCTCGGGGTCGGTCTTGGCCTTGCGGATCTTCGCGGCGATCGTGTCGGCATCGTCGGTGAGGTTGATCCGGCTTTGATCTGAGGGGTCGGACTTCGACATCTTCTTGGAACCGTCGCGCAAGGACATGACGCGGGTCGCAGCGCCTTCGATCAGGGGTTCGACGACCGGGAAGAAATCGACGCCATAGTCGTTGTTGAACTTGATCGCGATGTCGCGGGTCAATTCGAGGTGCTGTTTCTGGTCTTCACCGACAGGGACCATGGTGGCGTGATAAACCAGGATATCGGCGGCCATCAGCGCAGGATAGGCAAAGAGGCCAAGACTGACGGCCTCGGAGTTCTTGCCGGCCTTGTCCTTGAACTGGGTCATGCGGCTCATCCAGCCCATGCGCGCGACGCAATTGAAGATCCAGCCCAGTTCGGCATGCGCGCTGACCTGGGACTGGTTGAAAAGGATGGAGCGTTTCGGGTCGATCCCGGCCGCGATGAAGGCGGCGGCGCCTTCGCGGGTGGCGTGGCGCAGCTTGGCCGGGTCCTGCCAGGTGGTGATCGCATGCATGTCCACCATGCAGTAGATCGTCTCGATCCCCTCGTCCTGCTTTTCCACAAAGCGCTTGAGGGCCCCAAGGTAGTTGCCAAGCGTCAGCCCGCCCGAGGGCTGAATGCCCGAAAAGATGCGCGGCGTGAAGGCTTTCGGCGTTTGGACCGCCGAAGGTGCGTTGGTCATGTCAGGCTCCGTCTGGATAAAGCTGCCGAACCCGCGTAATCGAAGGGGCAACAGGCGTCAATTGGACAGGCAGGCATGGATCACGACCCGAACGCGCCCCCGCTGAACCCGCTGCCTTGGATTGTCTGGGTGCTGGCCCTGCCGCTGATCGCAATGGAGTTGGTCCTGTCGCTGGCCGAGCGCGGTCTGGTAGGCGGGGCACAGGGTATTGGCTGGCGGCTGCAAGCGGTGGAACGGTTCGGGCTGTTCCCCGAGCTTCTGAAGTATCAGTGGGAAACCGGCGGGCAGCCACTTGAGGAATTGCACCGGCTTGTCAGCCACACGCTGGTCCATGGCAGCTTTACCCATGCGATCTTTGCGGTTGTCATGCTTTTGGCCCTGGGCAAATGGGTGGGCGAAATCTTCCGCTGGTGGGGCGTGCTGGTCGTGGTGCTTGGGTCCGCTGCCGTGGGTGCGCTGGCCTATGGCCTGTTGATCCCCGACTTGCGGGTGCCCCTGATCGGGGCTTATCCGGCTGTCTACGGGCTGATCGGGGCCTTCACCTTCCAGATCTTCACCAATCTGGCCAAGGTGGGCGCGAACAAGTATCGGGCCTTTTCGCTGATCGGCGCGCTGCTATTCATCCAGTTCCTGTTCGGAGTGCTGTTCGGCGGCGGCTGGGAATGGGTGGCCGATGTCGCTGGCTTTGCGGCAGGGTTTCTCCTGTCTTTTGTCGTGAGCCCCGGCGGGTTCCAGCGGGTGCTGGACCAGATCCGTCAGCGCTGACGGCGAAGCGCCTTCAGGTCTGACAGGCGCACGGCACGCAGGGCGACGGCGGCAAGGGCGTAGCTTGCCATGCCGATGGCGATCAGGATCACCAGCGCAAGGATGCGGTAGGCCTTGAGGTCAAGCATCGGTTGCAACAGGCTCCATCCGCCCCAGAGTGCGGCCCCCATCAGGGCCGAGGCGAGCGCTATCCGCCAGAAGCGCGACAGGAACCGGGCGTCGAAGCGCGCTTCGTCGCCCATCGTGCGGGCCCCCCACCAAAGCTGCCCAACCATCACCCATGCCGACAGCGTGGTGGCCCAGGCGGCGGCGGAAAAGCCGATCCAGGGCATCAGGCCGAAAGCCAGGGCGGCGTTCAGGACCATCGACCAGAGCGCATACTGGAAGGGGCGCTTGGTGTCCTCGCGGGCGAAGAACAGCGGTTGCAGGGCCTTTTGCAGCACGAAGGCGGGCAGGCCAAGGCCATAGATTGCAAGGGCAAGGGCGGTGGCTGCGGTGTCGTCGGCCCCGAATGCCCCGCGCTGATACAGGATCTCGGTGATGGGCAGCGCGATGATGACCAGCGCCACGGCGGCGGGGAGGGTCAGGAGAAGCGCAAATTCGGTGCCGCGATTGAAGGCCTCGCGGCCCCCGGCGGCGTCCCCGGCCTGCAGGCGGCGGGACAGTTCCGGCAGAAGGACAGTGCCCACGGCAATCGCCACGACACCAAGCGGCAGCTGGTACAGCCGGTCGGCGTAGACGAGCCAGGAAATCGCGCCTTCGGTGCCAGAAGCGACCTGGCGCGAGACGAGGAGGTTGATCTGGACAACGCCCCCGACAAGAAGGGCTGGCCCCATGTTGACCATCAGCCGCTTGAAGTCCGGGGTCAGTCGCGGCCAACGCAGCCGGGGAATGAACCCGATGCGGCGGGCGGCATAGAGTGTCCAGCCCAGTTGCGCGACGCCAGTGATCGGCGTGGTCCAGGCGAGCGTCGTGCCCATGTCCCAACCGTAATAGTGCGCCAGCATCATCGCGACGATGAAGACCACGTTCATCAGGACGGGCACTGCGCCTGCTTCGGCAAAGTGGCCATGCGCGTTCAGGATGCCGGACAGGAGGGCAAAGAGCGAGATGAAGCCGATGTAGCAGAAGGTGATGCGGCCGAAGTCCACGGCCATGTCAAAGCGGCCGTCACCGACGAAACCGGATGCCATGGCCCAGACAAGCAGCGGCATGGCCAGTGTGCCGATCAGGGTGAAGACGATCAGGAAGGCCGTCAGGCCGGAAAAGGCGTTCTGGGCGAAATCCTCGGCGTCGTCCCCGGCCTCCAGCTTCTTGGAGTAAAGCGGCACGAAGGCCTGATTGAACGCGCCTTCGGCAAAAAAGCGGCGGAACATGTTGGGCAGGCTGAAGGCGACGTTGAAGGCATCCGCCACGGGTCCGGCCCCAAGGTAGGCCGCCATCATCAATTCGCGCACGAGGCCCGCACCACGCGAAACCAGCGTCCAGCTGCCGAGACCGATGATGCTGCGGATCATCCCGCTCATGCGATGGCCCGTTCGGCCCCTTCGGCGATGGCCTGGCGGAGCTTTTTCTCCAGCGCCTCCTGCCGGTGCTTCTGGTGCAGCTTCAGACCGAACATGTCCTTGACGTAGAAAGTGTCGACCACCTGCGCACCATAGGTCGCGATCACGGCGCTGGCGATGTAGATGTTGTTGACCGCGAGGGTCCGGGTTAGGTCATAGAGAAGGCCCGGTCGGTCGCGGGTGTCGACCTCGATGATCGTGTAGATCTCGGACCCTTCGTTGTCGAACATGATGTGGGTCGGAAAGCGGAACTCGCGTTCGCGCTTCTTGATCTTGTCGCGGTCTTTCAGGGCATCCCGCGCGACGACCTCGCCCTTCAGGGTCTTGTCGATCATGCCTCGCAACCGAGGCAGGCGGGCGACTTCATAGGGGTGGCCCTCGATGTCCTGCACCCAAAAGACCGCCGTCGCGTAGCCGTCTTTCGAGGTATAGGTCCGGGCGTCCACCACGTTCGCCCCGACAAGCGCCAATGCACCCGCAAGTCGGCTGAAGATGCCGGGGTGGTCAGCCAGCGCAAAACAGGCGCGGGTCGCGTCGCGGTCCGGGTCGGGGTGGAGGTCGATGCGGATTTCATCATCGCCGAGGCCCTGCAGAAGCCGGGCGAAAACCTCGTGCGTGTCGGTGGACAGGCCCTGCCAATAGGGCGCGTAGTGCCGTGTCGTCTCATGCTCCAGCGCCGCCGGGTCCCAGCCCGCCAGCCGCTCGCGCAGGGCAAGGGTCGCGTCAGCCTGCCGGTTCTCGCGGTTCAGGGTTTCAAGCCCGCCTTCCAGTGCGTCGGCGGTCTGCTTGTAAAGCTGCCGCAACAGCATGGCCTTCCAGTTGTTCCAGGTGCCCGGCCCAACGCCGCGGATGTCACAGACGGTCAGCACGGTCAAAAGGTCCAGCCGCTTGCGGGTCTTCACCGCCTTGGCAAAGTCGCGCACCGTGCGGGGGTCGCCGATGTCGCGCTTCTGCGCCATGTCGGACATGAGAAGGTGATAGCGCACCAGCCATTCCACCGTCTCGCATTCTTCGGCATCGAGGCCCAGCCGGGGCGCCACGCGGCGGGCGATCTGCGCGCCGAGGATCGAATGATCCTCGGGCCGCCCCTTGCCGATGTCGTGCAGAAGGAGTGCCACGTAAAGCACGGCCCGATTGACCCCGGCCTTCAGGATGCCCGAGGCTACGGGCAGCTCTTCCACCAGCTCGCCGCGTTCGATCTGCGCAAGGCAGCTGATCGTCTGGATGATGTGCTCGTCGACCGTGTAGTGGTGGTAGACGTTGAACTGCATCATCGCGACGATGGCTTCGAATTCCGGGATGAAGGCCGCAAGCACGCCCAACTCGTTCATGCGCCGCAAGCTGCGTTCCGGGTTCCCGTGTTTCAAAAGGAGGTCAAGGAAGATGCGCTGCGCCTCGGGGTCTTCGCGCATTTCGTCGTCGATCAGGTCCAGGTGCGAGGTGACGATCCGCATCACGTTGGGGTGCAGGAGATACTTCGTCCGCAGCCCTTCCTCGAACACCCGCAGAAGGTTCAGCTTGTCCTTGAGGAAATCCGCCGGGTCCTTCAGGTCGATCCGGCCTTGTACCAGCTTGTAGCCCGATTTCACCCGCTTGGTCATCTTGAAGATGCCGAAAAGGCTCGCCTCGCGCTTGGCGTGGCGGGCCTCAAGCTCGGTCAGGAAGATGCGGGTCAGTTCGCCCACCCGGGTTGCAAGGCGGAAATAGTCCTGCATGAAATGCTCGACCGCGCGACGCCCGCCGCTGTCGCGGTAGCCCATCCGGGCCGCCACTTCGACTTGCAGATCGAAGGTCAGAGTGTCGGTGGGCCGGCCTGTCATGTAGTGCAGATGGCAGCGCACGGCCCAGAGGAAATCCTCGGCGCGGGCAAAGCTGTCGAACTCCTCGCGGGACAGCAGCCCGGCACCGACCAGCCCTTCGGCCGAGGGCACCCGGTGCAGGTATTTGCCAATCCAGTACAGCGTCTGCAGATCGCGCAGGCCGCCTTTGCCCTCTTTCACGTTCGGTTCCAGCACATAGCGCTGGCCGCCCTGCCGCTTGTGTCGTTCGGCGCGCTCCAGAAGCTTGGCTTCGATGAATTCCGGGCCGGAGTTCTTGAACAGCTCGCCCCAGAGCCTGTCGCCGAGGTCAGTCGCCAAAGGGGCGTGACCGCAGATGAAGCGGTGCTCCAACAAGGCGGTGCGGATCGTCACATCTTCGCGGCCAAGGCGCAGGCAGTCCTTCACCGTGCGGCTGGAGTGGCCGACTTTCAGCTTCAGGTCCCACAGCATGTAGAGCATCGTCTCGATGACGCTCTCGGCCCAAGGCGTGATCTTCCAGGGTGTCAGGAACAGAAGGTCCACATCCGACTGCGGTGCCATTTCCGCCCGGCCGTATCCGCCGACGCCAAGGACGGCGATCCGCTCCGCCTCGGTCGGGTTTGGCAGCGGATGCAAGCGCATCGCCGTCGCAAGCGTCGCTTCGACCAGCACATCGGTCAGCGCGGCCTGGGCCGAGATCAGCGCCCGGGCCTGCCGCGGGGCGGACCGAAACTCTACTTCGAACGCCGCCGTTGCCTCAGCCTTTGCGGCCTGAAGCTCACGGACGGCAAAGGCGCGGGCCGACTTGGCGTCCTTGGCGCCTTGCACGGCAGCCAGAACGCGCGTGGTCAGTGCCGTCGCATCAGGAACGGAATAGGCGGAACCGGCCTCGATCGGCGCTACCGGAACCGCCGCAGGTGTGGTCACGATGGCATGACCCGCGCTCAGAACCCGGCACCGCCGAAGCTGCGCGGCGCACTGTCCACCACGACGACCTGACCACCGCGGATCTGGGCAATGGCGAGGCCGCGTTGGTTCGTGCCGTTCGGGAGAAGGCGGAAGATGCCCGCAACCCCGGCAAAACCTGCGGACTGCGTCAGGTCAGCCTTGCCGAGCGGCGCACCGCCCTTGACCCGACCAGCCAGCGCGCCGATGGCGGCGATCCCGTCATAAGCCAGAGCCGCGACAGGCGCCGGTTGGCTTCCATAAGCGCCTTCATAGCGGGCGCGGAACTGGGCGGTCAGACCCGGATCGGGCATCGCAAACCAGCCGCCCTGCACGCCCGGCAAGGCCAAAGTGGCAGGCGGGATGTCCCAGCGGGTCAGGCCGATGAACTGCGTGGTGTTCCGGTCAATGCCGTTGTCGACCAGAAGCTGGCTGAGGAGAGGCAGCGCCCCCGCGGTGTCGGCCGTCAGGAACAGCGCTGTCGCGCCCGAGGATTTCGCGGTGCTGACGATGCCCGAAGCCGCCTGCACGATACCGTTCTGCGAGAACTCGTAGGAGGTAACGCCCACGACCGACCCGCCGGCCGAAGCGACGCCGCGTTCGATCGCGGCTTTGCCGACCTCACCGGCAACATTGCGGTCGTGCACGATCAGGACTTTCGACTTGCCGTTGCGAACCGCATAGTCGGCCAGACGGCGCGCGGTGACATCGAAGGTCTGGCCAAGGACAAAGACGTTGCCGCCCGCAATGGCGGCGTTGTTCGAAAAGGCCAGCACGTTCACGCCCGAGTTCGCCACCGCAACCCCGGCGGCATTGGCCTCTTCCGAATAGAACGGCCCGAGAATGACTTGCGCACCTTCGTCCACGGCCTGCTTGGCAAGGGCCGCGGCCTGCGCCGGGCTGCCGCCGGTCTTGTAGACGCGCAGATCGATGCTGACGCCCGACAGGTCGGCCATCGCCAGACGTGCTGCGTTTTCCAGGTTCGAACCGAAGAGCTCGTCCTGCGACTGGCCCGAGCCCGAGGGGACCAGAAGAGCCACTTGCACCGAACCGCCACCGGGCGACGCGGGGCCGGGACCAGCAGTCGGAACGCAGGCGGACAGCACCACGGCACCAAGACCAAGACAGAACTGACCCAGCGACTTGCGGGCCCGGCGAATAACGGACAACATGGTGGTTCCTCACTGTTGCAGTGCGACTGCGATTGCGGGCCAAACTAAAGGGTTCGATGCGGGAAGTAAACTTGTGAGGCACAGCTCGGATACCCCTGATTCTCTGTGGAAACCCGGGCTGCGCGCCATTCCGCCGGGGTTGCACTTCGTCTCGACGCCGATTGGCGCGGCGCGGGACATCACGCTGCGGGCCCTTGATGTGCTTGCGGGCGCGGATGTGCTGGTGGCCGAGGACACAAGAACGCTGAAACATCTGATGGAGATCCATGGCATCGCCCTGGCCGGGCGACCCCTGATCGCCTACCACGACCATTCGGGCGAGGGACCTATGCAGCGGCTGCTGGGGCTTCTGGCCGATGGCAAGAGCCTGGCCTATGCCTCTGAAGCCGGGACGCCGCTGATTTCGGACCCGGGGTTCGAACTGGCGCGGGCGGCGGCGGCGGCTGGTCTGCCGATGTTTGCAGCGCCGGGACCCTGCGCGGCGATCTGCGCGCTGACACTGTCGGGCCTTCCCTCGGACCGTTTCCTGTTCGCGGGCTTCGCGCCATCGGCAAAGACCGCAAGGCGCAGCTTTCTGGCCGAACTGGCTGGTGTGCAGGCGACGCTGATCCTCTACGAAAGCCCGAAACGGCTTGCCAACCTGCTGGCGGATATGGTCGCGACGTTGGGCGGGGCCCGTCAGGCCGTGGTGTGCCGGGAACTGACCAAACGCTTCGAGGAAGTCCTGCGCGGCACTCTGGAAGACCTGACGACCACGGTCATCGCGCGCGAGATCAAGGGCGAGATCGTCGTTCTGGTCGACCGCGCCCCGCCAGTGGAAGCCACGGAAGACAGCATCGACGCGGCTTTGGACGAGGCGCTGCAGACGATGTCCGTTAAGGATGCTGCAACTTTCGTGTCGCAAACTCTGGGGGTGTCCCGCAAGATCGCCTACAAGATCGCTCTCGACCGCCAAGGATAGGCCCGATGCCCTTCGCTTCCGCAACCACTCCCGCCGGGCAGACCCGCACGGCACGCGGAATGACAAACTATTTGGCGGGCCATGCTGCCGAAGCTTCGGTCGCCCGGCTCTACGAAGACCGTGGTGTCGCGATCTGCGCACTGAACTGGCGGGGGATCACCGGCGAAATCGATCTGATCGGTCGTGAGGGCGACGTGTTGGTCTTCGTCGAAGTCAAGCAAAGCCGCACGCATGACATGGCTGCCACCCACATTTCGCAGGCCCAGATTGCCCGCATCTTCGCGACGGTCGATGAATTCTTGGCCGGCGAACCGAAGGGCCTACTGACCGATGTCCGCATCGACCTTGCGCTGGTCGACGGGCAAGGCCGCATCGACATCGTGGAAAACGCCTTCGCAGGCTGAATTGCATCTTCCGGCGGCATCGGCCATCACTCGCTTCAGATGAAGGAGTAAGCCATGCCTCTCAAGGTTGCCCTGCAGATGGACCCGATCGGGTCGGTCAACATCAACGCGGACTCGACGTTTCGCATCGCGCTTGAGGCGCAGGCCCGCGGGCATCACCTGTTCTTCTACACGCCCGACCGTCTGGCCTTTGTCGAGGGTCGGGTCATGGCGCGCGGCTGGCCGATCGAGGTCCGGCGCGAGGTTGGCAATCACGTCACCTATGGCGAGGAGACCGAGGTTGATCTGGGCGACTATGACGTCGTCTGGCTGCGCCAGGACCCGCCTTTCGACATGGGCTACATCACCACGACGCATCTGCTGGAGATGATCCATCCGAAGACTCTGGTCGTGAATGACCCGTTCTGGGTCCGGAACTGCCCTGAAAAGCTGCTTGTCCTTCGGTTTCTGTCGCTCACCCCGCCGACCGCTATCGCTCGCGACCTGGCGACCATCCGGGCCTTCAAACACCGGCATGGCGACATCATCCTCAAGCCTCTGTATGGCAACGGGGGGGCGGGCGTGTTCCGGCTTGACCCGAATGACCGCAACCTGTCGTCGTTGCACGAGCTGTTCATGGGCATCAACCGCGAGCCCCTAATCGTGCAAAAGTTCCTGCCCGCCGTCGAAAAGGGCGACAAGCGGATCATTCTTGTCGATGGCGAGCCGGTCGGTGCCATCAACCGCGTGCCGCAGGCGGGCGAGACCCGGTCGAATATGCATGCGGGCGGGAGACCGGAGAAGGTTGGGCTGACTGACCGCGATCTCGAGATCTGCCGCGCCATCGGCCCGACCCTGCGCGAGAAAGGTCAGGTCTTTGTCGGCATCGATGTCATCGGCGACTGGCTGACCGAGATCAACGTGACGTCGCCCACCGGCATACAGGAGCTTGAGCGGTTCGACGGCACCAACACCGCCGCCCGCATCTGGGAAGTGATCGAGGCGAAGCGCGCTTAGGCGAGGCCGCTGTCCGGATAGGCGCGCAGCACCTCCCAGACCAGTTCCTTCATCCATTTTGCCTGATCGGGCGTCGGCCAGCCCGGCTCGCCGCGCAAAGCGGGAACCGTCCGCGGGTCACGCCCGTAGATCACCGCGAAATGCGCCAGAGCGATCAGGAAAGCCCCCTTGGCGTTGGGGTGTATCTCGTCTTCGAACAGGTCCTGCATCGCCGAAAGCCCCGGTGCGGTCCCTGCCTCTATCGCATCGAAAACTGCCGCCATAAGCTTTGGCCCCGGGATCACCCGCATCGGCGGGCTTCCGGCTGGGCGATTCTGGTTCACATGATCCGCGATCTCCTGCCAAGTGCCCATTTCAAGGTCCAGCCGGTCACGGAACGGGATCAGCCGTTCATCAGGCAAGTCATACTCGTCAGCGTTTCCCGGCCCGCTCTTGATGCCAATCCAGGAGGCGTAATAGATCGTTTCGGCCCCGTTTCCGGCATTGCCTTTCGTCCAGGCGTGCTCGAACCACTTCAGCGCGATCTCGCGGGCATCTTCCCATTGCAGCGCCGACCGGACTGGAACCCGCTCGGTCAGCACGAGCGTTTCGTACTTCGCAATGTCGCGCTGCGCATCGACCGGAAGGTTCATGTCAGGCTGCCAACGCAGTTTCGCGGTGCTGCCGGGAATGGTGGAGCTGTCGAGCAGTATCCCGCGCGACCCCGCGCCCCCCGCCGCCTTGACCATGATCGATAATGGGTGCGGCATCGGGTCGGTCAGGCTGTGGCCCGACATCACGACCCGCTGATTGAAGGGGCGTTCCCGTCCGGTCTCGGCCTGACCTGCGCCGACGGTCACGAAGGGGAAAGCCGCCAGTCCGGCGAGAACGGAACGGCGGTGCGGACGAACTGGCATGGATCGAACCTTTCAAGGACGAGAGACAATATGGAGCAAGCCTACAGATGCCAGATGGGCAGGGAAAGCGGCCCGTGCAAGCTCGCGCGGCAAAGCCCGCCAAGTTTGCAGTCGCCAAGCGAAGGCTGCGTTCCATTGCAGGCAAGGCAGACCTGCGCGGATGACACTTAAGCGGCCGCGCTGGCCAATGGACGAATCGCATTGATCCATGCCGAGTATGGGCTGGACTTCTCGGCGTCTGAACGATGAAGCTGCAGTACAGGCAGCATGGCCATTGGCCCGAACGGACCACAGGCAGTGCCACAGTGGAGGAAACTTGCACATGAAACTGACCGACACCCGCGAGATCAAGGCGGACCCGAAGGTCGTCTGGGATGCAATCCTGAACCCCGATGTACTGAAAGAGTGCATCCCGGGCTGCGAAAGCCTGACGGGTTCGGTGGCCGAGGGCTATGAGGCGGTGGTCAAGCAGAAGGTCGGGCCGGTAAGCGCGACCTTCACCGGGCTGGTGCAGTTGTCCGACATCGTCGAAGGCCGGTCGCTGAAGATCAGCGGCGAGGGCAAGGGCGGCGTTGCGGGCTTTGCCAAGGGCGGCGCAAACGTCAGTTTCGAGCCGATGGAGGGCGGCACACGACTGACCTACGAGGCCGAGGCCAATGTCGGCGGCAAGATCGCGCAACTGGGCAGCCGGATCATCGACAGTTTCGCCAAGAAGCTTGCGGACGAGTTCTTCACCCGGTTCCAGGCGGCCGTAGAGGAGCCTGACGAGGAAGTGTCAGCGGCGGCTGAAGAAGCTGTTGCCGACTCGGGGGAAAAGAAGAAGGGTTGGTTCAAACGCCTGATCGGCTGAACCGCAGGCAGCAAAAAAGAATACAGACGACGACTTAGGGAGGAAAATGATGACGAAGGTCTCGATGACCGTGAACGGCAAGTCCGTTTCCGGGGAAGTGGAAGGGCGGACGCTTCTGTCCGCTTTCCTGCGCGAGGGGTTGGGCCTGACCGGCACCCATGTCGGTTGCGATACCAGCCAGTGTGGCGCCTGCGTGGTGCATGTGGACGGCAAACCGGTGAAAAGCTGCACCGTCTTTGCCGCCGATGCAGCGGGCGCGAGTGTCAAGACCATCGAGGGGATGGCGAACCCGGACGGCTCTCTGGGCGTGATCCAGCAGGCGTTCCAGGACCATCACGGGCTGCAATGCGGTTTCTGCACGCCCGGCATGGTCATGTCTGCGGCAGCGCTGCTGGCGGAAAACCCCAAGCCCAGCGAGCATGAGGTGCGCCACTATCTGGACGGCAATATCTGCCGCTGCACGGGCTACCACAACATCGTCAAGGCCGTGATGGCTGCCTCGGGGCAGGACGTCTCGGCTCTGGCAGCGGAATAGGGGGGATCAGATGCCGAAGGATCACGGGATAGGCGCGTCCACCAAGCGCCGCGAAGACATCCGCTTCCTCACCGGACGCGGCAACTATACCGACGACATCACGATCCATGGCCAGGCCGCAGCGGTCTTTGTTCGCTCGAACGTGGCGCATGGCCGGATCAAGTCGATCAACACGGCCAAGGCCACTGCGATGCCGGGCGTGCTGGCGGTCTTCACCGGCGAAGATTTCAAGGACGTCGGCGGCAACCCGGCGGGCTGGCTGATCAAGTCGCGCAACGGCGAGCCGATGCGTGAACCGAAGCGCCCTGTGCTGGCTCATGGCAAGGTGCGTCATGTGGGCGACGCCTATGCTGCCGTAATCGCCGAGACCTATGCGCAGGCGAAGGATGCCGCACAGCAGTTGGCCGATGACAGCGTGATCGAGGAGCTTCCGGCGATCATCGATATGGCTTCGGCTTTGGCCAACAGTTCGAACCGGGTGCATGACGAGATTCCGGACAACCAGTGCTACGACTGGGGCTGGATCGAGGACAACCGCGCCAAGGTCGACGAGGCGATCAAGAACGCTCCGCATGTGACGACGCTGGAGCTGGTGAACAACCGGCTGGTCCCGAACGCGATGGAGCCACGCGCCTCTATTGGCGAGTATTTCCCGGGGACCGGCGATTACAAGCTGACGACGACCAGCCAGAACCCGCACCTGACGCGTCTTCTGGTGGCGGCCTTCGTGCTTGGGATCCCCGAGAACAAGCTGACCGTGGTCGCCCCCGACGTGGGTGGGGGCTTCGGCTCGAAGATCTACCACTACGGCGAAGAGGCGCTGGTGCTGGCGGCAGCGAAAAAGCTGCATCGTCCAGTGAAATGGACGGCGGAACGGTCGGAAAGCTTCCTCTCGGATGCGCATGGCCGTGACCATGTGACGAAGATCGAACTGGCTTGCGAAAAGGACGGCACGTTCATCGCCTTCCGGACCGAGACGATGGCGAACGTCGGGGCGTATCTGTCGAACTTCGCGACGGTGACGCCGACCTTCCTGCACGGCACGCTGATGGCCGGGCCCTACAAAGTGCCGAACGTCTATGTGAACGTGAAAACTGTTTTCACCAACACGGCTCCGGTGGATGCGTATCGTGGCGCAGGCCGCCCCGAAGCGACCTATTCGCTGGAGCGGGTGGTGGACAAGATGTGCCGCGAACTGGGGCTCGATCCGTTCGAAGTGCGGCGGAAAAACTTCATCACCACGGACATGTTCCCCTACACCACCCCGGTGGCGCTGGCCTATGACACCGGCAACTACCATGCGACCTTGGACAAGGTAATGGAGATCGGCAATGTCGCGGGCTTCGAGAAGCGGGTGGCCGCTTCGAAGGCCAATGGCAAGCTGCGCGGCATGGGACTGTCCACCTGGATCGAGGCTTGCGGTATCGCGCCCAGTCACCTCGTCGGCATCCTTGGTGCCCGCGTCGGGCTTTACGACGCGGCGACCGTTCGGGTGAATGCGACCGGCAATATCTCGGTTATGGTCGGGGCGCACAGCCACGGGCAGGGCCACGAGACGGTCTTCCCGCAGATCGTGGCCTCGAAACTCGGCGTGCCGGAAAGCTCGGTCGAGATCGTACACGGCGACACGTCGAAGATCCCCTTCGGGATGGGCTCCTATGGCTCACGCTCCCTCGCGGTCTGCGGGGTAGCGATGGACAAGGCGCTCGACAAGATCGTGGCCAAGGGCAAGAAGATCGCGGCCCATATGCTTGAGGCGTCGGAGGGTGACATCACCTTCGCCGACGGCAAGTTCAGCGTGGCAGGGACTGACAAGGCCAAGACCTTCGGCGAAATCGCCTTCTCGGCCTATGTCCCGCACAACTACCCGCTGGAGACGCTGGAACCGGGGCTGGAAGAGACCGCGTTCTACGACCCGGCCAACTTCACCTACCCTGCAGGCGCCTATATCTGCGAGGTCGAGGTGGATGAAGGCACCGGCAAGGTCGACGTGGTGGCCTTCCACTGCGCCGATGACTTCGGCAACATCATGAACCCGATGATCGTCGAGGGTCAGGTGCACGGCGGCGTGGGCCAGGGGATCGGTCAGGCCTTGTGCGAGTTCACCACCTATGACGAAACTGGGCAGCTGCTGACGGGGTCCTATATGGACTACCCGATGCCGCGGGCCGAGGACGTGCCGTTCTACAACGTGGACTACTCGTGCCAGACGCCCTGCACGCACAACCCGCTTGGGGTGAAGGGGTGCGGCGAGGCGGGGGCCATCGGGTCACCGCCGGCAGTGGTCAACGCGGTGATCGACGCACTTCAGCGCGGCGGTCATAGCCACGTCACGCATATCGACATGCCAGTCTCGCCGTCGCGGGTCTGGTCGGCGATCAACGGTTAAGGGGGACATCATGCACAACTTCGATTTCGCAAAACCCTCGACCATCGCAGACGCCACGAAGGCTCTGGCCGCTGACGGGGCGCAGGCCCTGTCGGGCGGACAGACGCTGATCCCGACGATGAAGCAGCGGCTTGCCGCTCCCGGCACGCTGGTCAGCCTGACTGGCATTGCCGAGATGCAGGGCGTCTGCATCGGGGATGGCGGGTTGCATATCGGCGCTGCCACCCCGCATGCCGTGGTCGCGAAAGACGCCAAGGCCCATTATACCGCGCTGGCGGACCTTGCCGGTGGCATCGGCGACCCGGCGGTGCGGTCTCGCGGCACCATCGGCGGGTCGGTGGCCAACAACGACCCGGCGGCCTGCTATCCGTCGGCCGTCTTGGCATCCGGTGCGACCGTAGTGACCAACAAGCGCAAGATCGCGGCGGATGACTATTTCCAGGGTCTCTTCTCAACGGTGCTGCAGGACGGAGAGTTCATCACCGAGGTGGTCTTTCCGATACCGCAGAAGGCGGCCTACGTGAAGTTCAACCAGCCCGCCAGCCGCTTTGCCCTGACCGGCGTCTTCGTCGCGAAGTTTGCGAATGGGGTCCGGGTCGGAGTTACCGGCGCAGGCAACGACGGGGTCTTCCGCTGGAAAGAGGCGGAAGCCGCGCTGTCGGCCAGCTTCTCGGCCTCGGCACTGTCGGGGCTGACGGTCGATCCTTCGGGGATGAACGCTGACCTTCATGGCTCGGCCGCCTATCGGGCAAACCTGGTCAAGGTCCTGACCGGGCGCGCGGTGACTGCAGCGGGCTGAACCCAGACCATGACGCAAGGGCCCGGTGGAGCGATCCGCCGGGCCTTTTGCATTCAGACCGGGAAGAAGCCGTCGCGCGCCGGGTCATAGTTTTCCAGCCCGCCCTCGCCGGTGTCGGTCCACAGCCCGTGCAGGGTCAGCCGGTCATCCTCGACAGCAGCCTTGACGAAGGGGAAGGTCAGCAGGTTTTCAAGGCTGGTCAGCACCGCCTGCTTTTCCAGCGCAGGCAGGATCTGGTCGTCGGGAAGGTTCGAGACCTTCTGGAAACCGGGGCGCAGGATGTCCATCCAGCGTCCGACGAAACTGGTCTTCTCTTCCAGATGCGGCGCGTGGCCCCGGCACATGTCGTGGCACCCCTTGACCCCACCGCAGTTCGAATGGCCCAGCACAACGATATGGGCCACGCCAAGCCCGGTCACCGCATATTCCACTGCCGCCGACGTCCCGTGATATTCGCCGTCCGGGTTGTAGGGTGGCACAAGGTTGGCGACGTTGCGGTGGATAAAGAACTCGCCTTCATCCGCGCCGAAGATCGAGGTGACATGCACCCGGCTGTCGCAGCACGAGATCACCATGGCCCGGGGATGTTGGCCGCTTTCGGCCAGGCGACGATACCAGGCGCGGTTGTCCTGATAGGTCGTGGCGCGCCAGCCATGAAAGCGCTGGACCAGATAGGCGGGAAGCGGGCGGATATGGGGGGTCATGGTCCGGGATCCTTGGTGCTGACCCCTGCCTATGCGGCATTTGCAGAAAATTCGAGAGGCAAAATCAGGGCTGGGGCCAGTCAGGGCAACCAAATCTTCAGCATGCTGGCAGAGGTTGGCAGACGGGTGTGTAGAAACTTGGGTGTATGCGATGGGAGAGGTTACCGCTCTCAGGCCGCGCGAAGTCGTGCGTCAGGATGTCGAGGCGATCGCGGTGATCTACCGCAATCTGGGCGCGCCGGTGGCCGAACAGATGGTCACGCGGGCGCTTGGGGAACTGGCGCTCACGATGGCCGGGATTGCCGAAAAGGTGCGGGGGCAGGATCTGCGCGATCTGGCGCGGCAGTTGGCGCGATTGGCACGGCTGGCGGGCGATCTGGGGCTGTCGAGCCTTGCATCGGTCGCCGGGGATGCCAAGACTTGCCTCGAACGCGCCGATGGCACGGCCTTTTCGGCAGTCTGGGCACGGCTTCTGCGGGTGGCTGAACGGTCGCTGGTGTCCGAGCAGGGGCTGGCCGATCAGCTGAAATAGCCGGGCAGCTGCAGCGGGGAGACCCAAGTCACCGGCATAGGACGCCAAGGCATGTGGTTGCGGGCCGAGTCGCACAAGGCCTGGTTGCAGGGGCTCGACCGCGATCAATCGCCCGGCTGGGTGCGCTGTTCCTCCCATGCGACAGTGCGGTTTCCGAGGCCCGGATTTACGGGGGAATTTTCGGCAATCTGCTGCAATCCTCTGGAAATGCTTGCTTTCTGGCCGGGAAGCGCGGCAATTGAATCCAGTGCCACCAGCCCCTCGCAAGGATGCCTCTTCGCGTGACTATTGCCTTTGCTGATCCATCTTCGGCCGCCAAGCCCCTGCATGTCCTGCGCCCAGAGGACCTTGCGCTGTTCCTGACCGGTCCGGGTGCCGCCTGGGCAGGGTGGCTGAAGGCAACGGGATTCGAGGCTACACTGGGCGAGCTGCGGCTTTTGCCGGCCCCGGACGGTGGCGTTGCGGGCGCGGTGGTGGGGTTTGGCTCGGCCCAGGCTCGGCGGCGGGCACGGTTCGGGCTGGCAAAGGCGGTGCCGGGGCTTCCAGCCGGAAACTGGACGCTGGCAGGCAAGCTGTCCCGCGACGAGGCGACCGAAGCCGCTTTGGCCTGGCTGTTGTCGGGATACCGTTTCGACCGATATCGCCCGGGGCGGAAGGCCAGCGCCCTGCCCCGCCTCGTTTGCCCGCAGGGTCTGGATCCGGCCCGGCTGATTGCGATGGCCGAAGGCGAGGCGCTGACTCGTGACCTGATCAACACCCCGGCGGAAGACATGGGCCCGGCCGAGCTTGAAGCCGCCGCAACGGCACTGGCTCAGGCGTTCGGAGCCAGCATCGAGACGACCCGGGGCGACGACCTTCTGGCGCGACACTTCCCGATGATCCATGCGGTCGGTCGGGCCAGCCCTCGTGCACCACGGCTTTTGGAC
This sequence comes from Paracoccaceae bacterium, assembly GCA_046305855.1. Lineage (GTDB taxonomy): Bacteria > Pseudomonadota > Alphaproteobacteria > Rhodobacterales > Rhodobacteraceae > Tabrizicola. Next base: position 12,559 of record JBKDYO010000263.1, on the reverse strand, counting down.
CTGCGCTGGGGGGACAAGGGTCCCAAGCTGACGCTGGTCGGCAAGGGGGTCTGCTTCGACACCGGCGGCCTGAACCTCAAGCCATCGTCGGGCATGAACCTGATGAAGAAGGATATGGGCGGGGCCGCGACGGTCCTCGGCCTTGCGCGGATGATCATGGCGCTGGCGCTGCCCGTGCAGCTGCGCGTTCTGATCCCGGCGGTCGAGAACCTGGTCGCAGGCAACGCGATCAAGCCGAAGGACATCCTGACCAGCCGCAAGGGGCTGACGGTCGAAGTGAACGACACTGACGCCGAGGGGCGGCTGGTTCTGGCCGACGCGCTGGCTTACGCCTGCGAAGACGGGCCGGATGTGCTGGTCAGCATGGCCACGCTGACAGGTGCTGCGCGGGTGGCGGTGGGGCCAGACCTTGCGCCCTACTACACCGACGATGCAGGTCTTTCCGCGGCACTAGAGGCCGGGGCGAAGGCTGGGTTCGATCCCGTCTGGCGCATGCCGTTTCACGACGCTTATGAAAGCGTGATCGAGCCGGGGATCGCCGATCTCGACAACGCGCCGGGCTTCGGCTTTGCGGGATCGATCACGGCGGCGCTGTTCCTGCGGCGCTTTGTGGACGGTCCGCGCTATCTGCATTTCGACATCTACGGCCACACGCCCAGCGACCAGCCTGCCCGCCCGAAAGGGGCCGCAGGACAGGGCGCACGGGCAGTGCTTGAAGGGCTGGCCGAAATGATGAAACTTTGAGCAGGCGGTATCTTTGGCAGGCCGCGGGATGGTGATCAGTTTGCAGTGGCAGGACGAGTTTAGGAGTTGGCGATGGACAGACGGCTGACACCCTTTTCCGGTCGGGTGGCGCATGTCTCGCTTTCCGGCGTGGTGAATGCGCCCCTGACTGAAGGCTTGCAGGCGCAGGTGATCGTGCCGGTGGCGAACCTGTGCGAAAACGCTGGAGGTATACGAAGCCGACAGCTGCTGATGGGCGAGGCGGTCACCGTGATTGATCGCGACCAGGGCTACGTGTTCGTGATGTCGGCCAAGGACGGCTATTGCGGCTGGATGGCGGAAAGCGAGCTTGGTCAGGGCCCGGCGCCGACGCATTGGGTCGCGGCCCCCGGAACGCATCTCTACGCCGAGCCGCAGGTCCAGGCACCCGAGCGGATGGCGCTGAGCCTCGGCTCGCGGCTGGCCGTCGTGGGGTCCTGGGGGGCTTGGGCGAATACGCCACATGGCTTTGTGCCGCTGCGCCACCTGCGCGCGCTGGGTGATTGGTACGAGGATCCAGTGACGGTTGCCGAAAGCCTGCTGGGCACGCCTTACCTTTGGGGCGGCAACTCGCGCCTCGGGCTGGATTGTTCGGGTCTCGTCCAGCTTGCGATGCACAGCTGTGGCCTGCCCTGCCCCGGCGACAGCGACATGCAGATGTCGCTGGGTCGGCAACTGGCCCCGAACGAGCCAATGAAGCGCGGCGACATGATCTTCTGGAAGGGCCATGTCGCGCTGGTGGTGGATCGCGACCGACTGATCCATGCGAATGGGCACACGATGTCGGTGTCCATTGAAGGAATGAAGGACGCGGTGGCGCGGATTTCGGCAGGTGGTGGCGGGCTGGTGCAGACGCGGCAACGGCTCTAGTCATCAGCCGACCGGACGGAAATCAGGTCTAGACCGGCCCGATCAGGCGACGCTCAAGCACCTTCAGCACCTGATCAAGATCCTGCCCGCGGCGCAGCACCCGGCCGTCCATGCCGACCACGGCATAAAGCCCCTGACGCGCGCGCAGCTTCGGGCGCTTTTCGATCCGGTAAAGCGGAGTTTCGGCGGTCCGGCGAAAGACGGCGAAGACCGCAAGGTCGCGCATGGCCGCGATGGCATAGTCGCGCCATTCGCCAGCCGCGACCATGCGGCCATAGACGCGCAGGATCTGGCCAAGTTCCTTGCGGTCAAAGCGGACCTCATCAGCGATGCGGTCAGCTTGCGGAAAGGGGATCGGCGCCTCGGCGTTCATAATGAAAGCTTACGCACCTGCCCCCTAAAATCAACCGGGAAAGCCTTCGGCCAGGCGGTAGAACCCCGTCTCCATCCCACGCCAGTTGTGCTGGGCGGCCGACATCCGCCTGACCGCCGCCGGATGCGCGGGGTCAAGGACGCCGATCCTGGCCAGGAGAGCGGCAATCGCCGCCCGCGACCCGCGCTCGCTGCCGTCGACGATCTTCAGGGCGATGCCCAGACCCTTTTCCGGCACGATCGCGACATAGACCGCCTCGGCCCCGCCTTTCAACGCGACGCGGCCATCCATGGCGCGCATGAGTTCGGTGCAGGCCCGTCCTTCGCCTGACACCAGTTCGGGGTGCGACGCCATCGCCCGGGTCAGCCGGTGCATCGCGCTCTCCCGCGCTCCGTTGCCGTCGCGGGCATTGGCAAAGGTCGCCATCGATCGTGCCAGACCTGCGACCGACATGGCGAAATTCGGGGCCGAACAGCCGTCCACCCCCCAACCCGCGACTGTTTCGCCCGTGGTTTCCTCGGTCGCCGCCCGGATCGCCCGTTGCAGCGGATGGTCGATCTCGATGTATTCCGGACCGGCCTTCAGGTGCTGGGTCACGGTCAGGAAACCGGAATGCTTGCCCGAGCAGTTGTTGTGCAACTGGCAGGGCTTCTCGCCCGCTTGGATCAGCCGGTCGCGTTCGGCCCGGTTGTCGGGCTCATGCGCGCCGCAGCGCAGGTCGGCCTCGGTCAGGCCCAGATCGGCAATCCACCGCCCGGCCATGCCGACGTGCAAATCGGCGCCCTCGTGGCTGGCGCACGCGAGGGCAAGATGCCGGTCGGTCAACCCGCGTGCGGCGGCGGCCCCGGTCTCGATCAACGGCAGCGCCTGGATCATCTTGGCAGAAGACCGCGGGAAGATCACCGCATCCGGGTTGCCCCAGGACGCCACGATGCCCTTTGCATCGCAGATCACCGCATGGCCGTCGTGGACGCATTCCAGCAATCCGCCGCGCCAGACCTCCAGCATGGGAACCGCACCGTGGTTGACCTTTGCCATTGATCCTCCGTCACATCTGCGCGAATTGTCGCCCACAGGGCTTTCGTCGCCTGCCGCTTTTGATTATGGCTGCAATATCGGGTAGAACGGCGCCGCGCCAGTCAAAAGGGCCTTAACGGCAGGTCAGGACGGCGAGGCACGAAGACAGCGTGGAGGCTGCGTCAACCATGACATCCCTTTTCGGTCGCATGCTTGCAATTGGCGCGATCACGCTTTCCGGGGCTGCGGCTCAGGCTCAGGAATCGACCAACCGCGTCGCCACCATGACGGACTGGAACGTCTTCACCGAGGAAAGCCCCAAGGAGTGCTGGGGCGTGTCCAAGCCGAAGGAAACCGTCAACACGCGCGACGGACAGCCAGTTTCGGTGCGGCGGGGCGACATTCTTCTGTTCGTGACGTTCCGCCCCGGCAAGCCCGGTGAGATCAGTTTTACCGGCGGCTACCCCTTTGCAGGTGGCTCGACGGTCGAGGTCGCGGTCGACGGCAATGCGTACCAGCTTTTCACCGACGGCGAATGGGCCTGGCCGGGCAGCGCCGAGGAAGATGCCAAGCTGTTGGCCGCCCTTAAGGCCGGAACGACCGCCACGCTGACCGCGCGCTCGGGCAAGGGCACGCAGACGGTGGATACCTTCAGCCTGCGCGGGTTCACCGCCGCGATGGAAGACGCCGGGAAGCGCTGCCAGTAAGCAGTGCGGACGGCGGACCGGGCGCCCCCGTCGCGGGGCGCTTTTCTTTTGGCCGCACCTCGCCTATATCCGCCGCACCCCAGATCGCCTGTGACAAGGCCCCGTGAAAGGATCTGCCCCATGACTGCCCCCATCACGCAAGACGTGCTGACGATTCCCCGCAAACTGCCCGATGGCGGCAAGACCAATATCGTCGGCCTGACCCGCGATGCGCTGCGGCTTGCGCTGATCGCTGCGGGCACGCCGGAAAAGCAGGCGAAGATGCGCCTGGGCCAGGTCTGGCAGTGGGTCTACCACTGGGGGGTCCGCGATTTCGCGCTGATGACCAACCTCGCCAAGGACTATCGCGCGCTTCTGGCCGAGAATTTCACCATCGAGATCCCAGAGGTGGTCACCCGCCAGATCTCGGAAGATGGAACGCGCAAATACCTTGTCCGCATCGCGGGCGGGCATGAGGTCGAGGTGGTCTATATTCCCGAGACGGATCGGGGGACCTTGTGCATCTCGTCGCAGGTCGGCTGCACGCTGACCTGCTCCTTCTGTCATACCGGCACGCAAAAGCTGGTCCGCAACCTGACCGCGGCGGAAATCGTGGGCCAGGTGATGCTGGCCCGCGATGACCTGGACGAATGGCCGGTGCCAGGCGCCCCGAAGGAAGAGGTTCGCCTGATCTCCAACATCGTGCTGATGGGCATGGGCGAGCCGCTGTACAACTTCGAGAACGTCCGTGACGCGATGCTGATCGTGATGGACGGCGAAGGCATCGCCCTTGGCCGCCGCCGGATCACGCTGTCCACCAGCGGTGTCGTCCCGGAAATCGCCCGGACTGCCACCGAGATCGGCTGCCTTCTGGCCGTCAGCTTCCACGCCACGACGGACGAGGTCCGCGACCAGCTGGTTCCGATCAACAAGCGCTGGAACATCGCCACGCTGCTGGAGGCGCTGAAAGCCTATCCGAACCTGTCGAACAGTGAACGGATCACCTTCGAATACGTGATGCTCGATGGGGTCAACGACACCAAGGAAGACGCGCACCGGCTTGTGAAGCTTCTGGACGGCATCCCGGCCAAGGTGAACCTGATCCCCTTCAACGAATGGCCGGGCGCGCCCTACAAACGGTCGTCGGGCAACCGGATCCACGCTTTCGCCGACATCCTGTATCACGCGGGCTTTGCCACCCCGATCCGCACCCCGCGCGGCGAGGATATCATGGCCGCCTGCGGGCAGCTCAAATCCGCGACCGAACGGGACCGCAAATCCAAGGCGCAGATCGCGGCCGAAGCGGGCCTTGCCTGACCCCTTGCGGGCAAGCACGGATTTGCGTTCTCTGGGCAGCACGCCAGCAAAGGATGCGCCCCATGGCCAAGGCCAAGACCCCCGCTGCCCGAAAGACCGCGGACAAGCCGAAAAGTCCCGCCGAATGGGCGCATGACCGGCTGGTCGCCTATATCCGCAACTTCGAAAAGCAGCTCGACGCCGAACAAGAGATCGCGATGGGCTTTGCTTCCGACGAATCAGGTGTACTGCGGATCGAGGGACTGGGCTATTTCGACCCCGACATCATCAGCTTTTTCGGCCGGGACGAGACGGGGGCGAAGACCCAGCTGATCCAGCATGTGACTCAGCTTTCCGTAACCCTGCGCGCCGTGCCGAAAGGGACCGAGGCCGACGCGCCACGCCGGATCGGGTTCCAGCTGACCTCTGGCTGGCTCGGCGGCGATTCCGGAGATGGCTCGGCTGGGTGATCCGCGCGCCCGTGTCGATCCGCCCCGTGACAGGCCGGGACGAATAGGCTATGGGGCTTCACAACGAACAGACCACAAGGGAACCCGACAATGGCCGATCACCACCAGTCAGAACATGTGCATGGATCGATGGATATCCGTGGGCAGGAAAAGACCTTCGCGGGCTTCATCCGCATGTCGGTCTGGGTGGCTTGCATCGCGATTGGCATCCTGATCTTCATGGCGCTGGTCAACGCCTGAACCGGGGCGCTGGTCTTGGGTCGCCTGTTCCGTCTTGCCCTGGTCCTTGTGGCCGCTTTGGTCCTCGCAGCTTGCGGGGCCGAGCCGAAATGGGCGCCGCAAGAGCAGGTGGACGCCGCCCGATTCGTCTCGGAGGAGCCGAGCTCCATCACGCTTTACACTGTGGTGAACAAGCGGACCGGGTCCGGCGCGCATTCGTCAATTCTGGTCAATGCCTCGGAACGGGTGATCTTCGACCCGGCGGGGACCTGGTATCACCCGAGGCTGCCAGAACGGAACGATGTGCATTTCGGCATGTCCGACAAGGCCATCGCCTTCTACCTCGACTACCATACCCGCATCACCTACGACACGATCGAGCAGAAGCTTTATGTCTCGCCCGAAGTGGCCGAACTGATCCTGGCGCGCGTCAAGGCAAACGGCGCGGTGGCCAAGGCCATGTGCACCAACGCCAATTCGGCGATCTTGCGCGGCGTGCCGGGCTTTGAATCGCTGCCGCAGACCTTCTACCCGAAGAAGCTGGCAGATGCCTTTGGCCGCCTGCCCGGGGTGACGACGCGGGTCATCACCGACGACGATGCGGATGACAACCACGGTGTCCTGCTGGTGCAACGGGACGGCACGCCGCTTTAGCGGGCCGACTGCACGCTTGCTTGAACCGGATGCGGGATTCGCTAGGGTTCCGGCCCGTAGCCAGTGGAAGGGCAAGTGACTTGCGCATTTTCGGGGTGATCCTTGCGGGCGGCCAGGCGCGGCGTATGGGAGGGCGGGACAAGGCCTTTCGGCCGCTGGCAGGCCGTCCGTTGCTGGCCCACGTCCTTGACCGGCTTGAGCCTCAGGTTGACCGCGTGCTGATCTCGGCCAACGGCGACGCCGCGCGGTTCGCGGAGTTTGGCTGCCCGGTGATTGCGGACGCAGTGCCGCAAGGGCCCTTGTCCGGTGTGCTGGCGGCCTTGACGGCTGCAGCTGAAATGGGGGCGACCCATGTCGTCTCTACCCCATGCGACACCCCGTTCCTGCCGGGCGATCTGGTGCCACAGCTGCTGCTTGCATCTGAGACCTCTGCGGAAGGGCTGGCCCTTGTGGCAACGGCGGATGGTGACCAGCCCGCGACTGCTCTTTGGCCGGTTGGCATCGCCGCTGCGCTGACTGCTTTTCTGGCCAGCGGCGAGGCTAAGGTCACCCGCTTCACCGCCGCGCATGATGCCGCCCGCGCGCATTTCCCCGACGCCCGCGCCTTCCTGAACCTGAACACGCCCGAAGACCTTGCAGCCGCAGAGGCCCTGTTGAAGGGGGCGGCATGAAGGTTTATGGCGTGATCGGCTGGAAGAACTCCGGCAAGACAAGCCTGATGGAGCGTCTTGTGGCCGAGATCACCGGACGCGGTTTCAGCGTGTCCACCGTCAAGCACGTCCATCATTCGGTCGATCTGGACCAGCCGGGCAAGGACACGTTCCGGCACCGGCAGGCTGGGGCGCGGGAGGTCGTTCTCGCTTCGGCAGACCGGCTGGCGATCCTGGTGGAGCACCGGGGACCCGAGCCGGAACTGCCCGCCGTGCTCGCCCGGTTGGCCCCCGTCGATCTGGTGCTGGTCGAGGGCTACAAGCGCGACGCCCATCCCAAGGTCGAGGTTTGGCGAGAGGAGACGGGTCAGCCGCTGATCCAGCCCGGTGATCCGCTGGTGCGGGCCGTGGCGACAGATGCGGCCCTCACCCTGCCCGTCCCTGTCCTGGACCTGAACGACACGAGGGCCGTCGCCGACTTCATCCTGCGCGAGGTGGGGCTTGTTTGACCGGGTGATCGTGGTCGACTGGTCGGCGGCGAACCTGCCCACCAGCCTGACCAACCGGGCCAATGCCGTCTGGATCGGCTGCCACGACGCCGAGGGCGGGGCCGAATGGCACCACCGCACCCGCGCCGCCGCCGAGGCTCAACTGGTGACGTTGATCGACACTGCTCGCGCTCAGGGCCTGCGCCTTCTTGTCGGGTTCGACTTCGCGATGGGCTACCCTGCGGGTCTCGCCGCCCGGCTGACCGGAGAGGCGCGGGCAGAGGCAGTCTGGGCCTGGCTGAATAGCGCGATCACCGACGGGCCGGACAACCGGAACAACCGCTTCGACGTCGCGGCCCGGATCAACGCCGGCTTTCCCGAAGGCCCGGGCCCGTTCTGGAGCCATCCGACCGGCCAGCATCACCCCGGCCTGCCCTACCGCCGCGCGGGGATCGACTATGCCGCGCTTGGCCTTGCCGAGACACGGGCAGCCGAGGCAGCGGCCCGGGGCGCGAAAAGCCCCTGGATGCTGTTCAACCCGGGCTCGGTCGGCTCGCAAAGTCTGCTGGGTCTGCCGATGATCCATCGCCTGTCACAACTGCCGGGGGTCGCGGTCTGGCCTTTCGTTGCGCCCACTGGGCCGGTCGTGCTGGCAGAGGTCTACCCGTCCCTGCTGGCCGGGCCGGTGGCAATCCTGGCCAATGCTGAAGGACTGCCTGCCGATCAGGCGCAGGTCCGGCTTCTGGCTGCGTCGCTGTACCGCCTCTCGCAGGCGGACCGGCTGGACCCGCTGTTCGGCGCGCCGCCTGCCGCGCAGGAGGAAGGCTGGATCCTGGGGGCGGGCCATGCCGCCCTGTTGGCCGAGGCTCTGACATGGGCGTGACGGTGTTCCGGGGCCTGCATGCCGAACTGCGCCCGCAGGCGGCGCGGCTGTATTGGGAGGCCTTCGGGGGCAAGCTGGGGCGCGTCCTGGGGCCGGACGACCGCGCGCTTCGGTTTTTCCAGCGGGTGATCCGGGGGGATCTCTGTTTTTCGGCGGTCGGCGACGGGGGCGAACTGGTCGGGATCGCGGGCTACAAGACCCCGGCGGGCAGTTTCGCGGGCGGGACCTGGGATGATCTGACCGGCGTCTACGGCCGCTGGGGCGGGCGGTGGCGGGGCGGGGTGCTCTGGACCCTCGGGCATGAGGTCGACAACGACCGCTTCCTGATCGACGGGATCTGCGTCGCGAAGGCGCATCGGGGGAAAGGGGTGGGGTCGCAGCTGCTGGCCGCTCTTTATCAGGAGGCGGCAGAGCGGGGCTTTGGGTCGGTTCGGCTGGACGTCGTCCAGGAGAACTGGCGGGCGCGGGCCTTGTATGAGCGGCAGGGGTTCCGGCCAACGAAGACCGAGGAGCTGGGGGTGCTGCGGTTCCTGTTCGGATTCGCCTCCTCGACCACGATGGTGCGGCCGCTGGAGTGATGTGTCCACGGTGGACAATCTCTGGTCGCCCTTTTGAATCAAGGGCTTGGTTGCGGGCGTTAACGGTTTGGCAAGCTTTACCACCCGCCCTTGTAGCGCGGTCCACCACCTGTCAGAATATGATCAAATTTCACTGCCCGGGAGGCCAGCCATGATCACGAAGCGTGAGTTCTACATCAACGGAAAATGGGTCGCTCCGCTGGTTGCGCGGGACTGTCCGGTCATCGACCCGTCGACCGAAGACGCCTGCGCCGTGATCTCTCTGGGCAGCGAGGCCGATACCGATGCGGCGGTCGCGGCGGCAAAGGCGGCGTTTCCGGCGTGGGCCGCGACGCCCCCCGCAGAACGGCGGCGGCTGGTCGAAGGTATTCTGGAGCAGTACAACAAGCGCAAGGAAGAGATGGCCCAGGCCATCAGCATCGAGATGGGCGCGCCCATCGACATGTCGCGTGACGATCAGGCGGAATGCCTTCCCTGGCATCTGAAGAACTTCCTCAAGGCCTTCGACCATATGGAGTGGATCCGGCCCCTGGGTCCGCACGCCCCGGACACGATGATCGCGATGGAGCCGATTGGCGTCGTCGGCCTGATCACGCCCTGGAACTGGCCGATGAACCAGGTGACGCTGAAGGTGATCCCCGCCCTTCTGGCCGGTTGCACTTGTGTGCTGAAACCGTCAGAGGAATCGCCACTGTCCAGCATGCTGTTTGCAGAATTCTGCCATGACGCCGGGGTGCCTGCGGGCGTGTTCAACCTGGTAAACGGCGATGGCGTGGGGGTCGGCTCGCGCCTGTCGAGCCACCCGGATGTCGAGATGATCAGCTTTACTGGCAGCACGCGGGCCGGGCGGGCGATTTCCAAGGCGGCGGCGGAAACACTGAAGCGGGTCACGCTGGAGCTTGGTGGCAAGGGCGCGAACGTCGTGTTCGCCGATGCCGATGCCCGCGCGGTGGAGCGTGGCGTGCGGCACATGATGAACAACTCGGGCCAGTCCTGCAACGCGCCCAGCCGGATGCTGGTGGAGCGGAGTTTCTACGACCGGGCGGTCGAGATTGCGGCAGAGGTGGCCTCGTCCATAAAGGTCGGGCCGGCCAGCGAGCAAGGCAACCATATCGGGCCGGTGGTGAACAAGCGGCAGTGGGAGCAGATCCAGGGCTATATCCAGAAGGGCATCGACGAAGGTGCGCGGCTGGTGGCCGGGGGTCTGGGCCTGCCCGAGGGGATGAACAAGGGCTTCTACGTGCGGCCCACGATCTTTGCCGATGTGAAGCCGGGCATGACGATCGAGCGGGAAGAAATCTTCGGGCCGGTGATGTGCATGATCCCCTTCGACTCTGAGGCCGAAGCGGTGAAGATCGCCAATGACACGCCCTACGGTCTGACCAACTACGTCCAGTCGCAGGATGGCGCGCGGCGAAACCGGCTGGCGCGGCAGTTGCGGGCGGGGATGGTCGAGATGAATGGCAAGTCGCGCGGTGCAGGCGCTCCGTTCGGCGGGGTCAAGGCCTCGGGCCGGGCGCGGGAAGGCGGCGTCTGGGGGATCGAGGAGTTCCTGGAGGTCAAGGCCATTTCCGGCTGGGACAACAGCCAGAACGTGGCGGCCGAGTAAACGATTTCTTCGAAGAAATCGCGCCGGAGCCTTTGAAGGCTCCGGTCCGGAGTTTTCGAAAACTCCGGCATGCGCAAAACTTGACACAGGTGTCGATTTTTGTTGGCATGCGGGCAAACGGAGGCCCGCATGACCCAGCATCCCCGCCTGATGTCTCCTCTGAAACTGCGCGACCACACGCTGCGCAACCGGATCGTCTTCGGGGCGCATACGGCGAACATGTCGGATCAGGGGATACCGGGGCCTCGGTTCGGGAAATACCTGCTGGAGCGGGCGCTTGGCGGGGCGGCGATGGTGGTGGCGGAACCTGTGCCGGTGCACCGTACGGGGGTGCTGACCCGGGGCAACTTCCTGCATTCCGACGACCGGGTGATCCCGGCGTTTCGGACCATCACTGACGAGGTGAAGGCCGCAGGAGCGGTGATCATCCAGCAGCTTTACCATATCGGCGCACATGGCGATTCCGACCTGAGCTTCGCGCCGCATTGGTCGCCTTCGGGCGGGCCGTCCTACCATGACTCGGACGGGTCGCATGCCATGACGGGGGCAGAGGTCGAGGAACTGCTGGAGGCGCATGTCGCGGCGGCGGTGCGGGCCAAGGCGGCGGGGTTTCAGGGGGTAGAGGTCTGGGCGGCCTATCACTCGCTTCTGGATCAGTTCTGGACGCCCTGGTCGAACCAGCGGACAGATCAGTGGGGCGGGTCGCTTGAGGGACGGACTCGGTTCTCGCGCGAGCTGATCGAGCGGGTGCGGCGGGCCTGTGGCGAGGAGTTCATTGTCGGCTTGGCGGTGAGTTATTCGGAAGCCTACGAGGTGACTTTGGGGGCCGAGGCTTTGTGCGAAATCCTGGAGCTGCATGACCGGACGGGTCATGTGGATTACGTCACCGTTGGGGCCGGGTCGTATCTGGAGTTCGAGTCGATCATTCCGCCCTTCACGCACGGCGAGAAGCTGACGACGCCTCTGACCGCCCAGTTGAAGGGCGTGTTGAGGCATGCGGTGGTGACGTCTGAGGCGGGGGTGCGGACGCCAGAGAACGGCGAGGCAATCATCGCCTCGGGGCTGGCTGACCTTGTCTCGATCGTCCGGGGCCAGATCGCCGACCCGCATCTGGCGCGGAAAGTGGCGGAGGGGCGGCCTCAGGATGTGCGGGGGTGTATCTCCTGCAACCAGATGTGCTGGGGGCGGCGGTCGCGGGACTACTGGATTTCCTGCCTGATCAATCCCTCTGCGGGGCGGGAGTTCGAGTGGGGCGGGGATCGGTTTGTTGTGTCACCGGAGCCGAAGGATGTGCTGGTCGTTGGTGCGGGACCTGCGGGGCTGGAGGCAGCTCGGGTCGCGGCCGAGCGGGGGCATCGGGTGGAGATCGTCGAGGCCTCAGGCGTGGTCGGAGGTCAGTTCCGGCTGGCGGGGATGCAGCCGCGGCGGGGGCAGATCCTGGAGCTGATGGACTGGTATGAGCGGCAGTTTGATCGGCTGGGGGTGACGCTGCGGCTGAACACGTTCCTGGAGGCGGAGGAGGTGGCGGGGCATTCGGCCTCGGTCGTTGTCGTGGCGACAGGGTCCCTGCCGGACGAGACGGGGTTCCAGCGCTGGGTTCCGCAGGAGGCGTCCCTGCCGGGGATCGAGGCGGGGGGCGTGTGGTCGCCCGAGGCGGTGCTGCGGCGCGAGGCGCGGCTGGGGGATGCTGTGGTGGTCTATGACGAGGGCGGCAACTGGCGCGGGGTCGGGACAGCCTGGGCACTGGCGGAGCAGGGGAAGCGGGTGACCATCGTGACGCCGGAGGCCTTCGTGGGGAAGGAACTGGCCCGGACGGCGGCGGACGGAGTGGTGCGGCGGCGGCTGGGGGCCTTGGGGGTGCGGATGCTGGCGGAGCATCGGCTGGTCCGCTGGCACGGGAACGGGGTGACGGTGCGGTCGTTCCTGACCGGGGAGGAGGAGGTGATCGCAGCCTCGGCCCTGGTGATGGCGACGACGAACCGGGCCTTCGATGTGCTGCCGGAG
>JBKDYO010000262.1:0-8722 GCA_046305855.1 Paracoccaceae bacterium | reverse complement strand
GATCATCGTGGCGGTGGTGCCGTTCTGGAATCGGCGGGCATCGACGTCGAGCCACATTTTCAGGTTGCCGACGTCGCCCGCTTCGTCCTTCGTCACTAGCCAGGGACCCGTGGGGCCGAAGGTGTCGAAGCCCTTGCCCTTATCCCAAGTGCCGCCGCGCTCCATTTGATACTCACGTTCCGAGACGTCGTTGATCACACAGTAGCCGGCAACATGATCCAGGGCGTTCGCCTCGTCGATGTATTTGCCGCCGGTGCCGATGACGACGCCAAGCTCGACCTCCCAGTCAGTCTTGATCGAGCCGCGGGGGATTTCGACGTCGTCGTCCGGGCCGCACATGGCGGTGATCCACTTGTTGAAGACGACGGGCTCGGTCGGGATCGCGTTGCCCGTCTCGGCGGCATGGTCGGCGTAATTCAGGCCGATGCAGATGAACTTGCGGGTGCCGCCGACGCAAGCGCCAAGGCGGAGGTCCTTTTGGGGTGTGCCGGGGACGAGTGGGAGCGAGGCTGGATCAAGCGCGGCGAGGCGCTTGAGGGCTTCGGGCGAAAGGGCGGCCCCGCCGATGTCGGCGACATGGGCGGAGAGGTCGCGGACCTGGCCGTTTGCATCGAGGAGGCCGGGTTTTTCGGTGCCCTTGGCCCCGTAACGGAGGAGTTTCATCGTAGGTCCTTTGCTAGATCGTGATGCCGCCGTCGACCAGGCAAGCCTGACCAGTGACGAAGCGACTTTCGTCGGAGAGGAGGAAGACAATCATCGGGGTGATATCGTCGGTTGTGGCAAGACGGCCCATCGGCTGGCGGGCGATGAAGTCCTTTTCGGCCTGGACCGGGTCGGCGGCGGTGGCGATGCGGCCGCGCAAGGAGGGGGTGTCGACAGTGCCGGGGCAAAGCGCGTTGCAGCGGAGGCCGGTCTTCACGAAATCGGCGGAGATGGCCTTGGTCAGGCCGATGACGGCGGCCTTGGTCGCGCCATAGGCGGTGCGGTTCGGGAAGCCTTTGATCGAGGAGGCCACCGAGGCCATGTTCAGGACTGAGGCGGTGCCGGTGACCTTCGCGCGGTCGAGCATGCCGGGGAGGAAGGCGCGGCACATGTGGAACATCGACTTCACGTTGAGATCGAAGGAAAAGTCCCAATCGCGGTCGGTGACGTCGAGGATGGTGCCGTTCGCCACGTAGCCCGCGCAGTTGAAGAGGCCGTCGAGCGGCGGAAGGCGGTCGCGGAGCGCGGTGATGGCAGCGGGGTCGGTGACGTCGAGGGGGTGGGTCTGCATGTCGAGACCCTGCAGGAGCGCGGCGTCGCGGTCGGTGGCGATCACGGTGGCACCTTCGCGGGCGCAGGCCAGCGCGCTGGCACGGCCGATGCCTTGGCCTGCCGCCGTGATCAGGATCGTCTTGTCCTTCAGTCGCATCATGTCCCCCCGTTTCGGGCGCCAGACTAGGCGCGCAGGTGTGGGACTGGCAAGATCACGCGGAGGGCCTTTGCAAAAGGGTTGGCGGATCGTCGATTCGGGCGCAGACTTCCCGTCCGCCACTTTGGGAGGACAGAATGAGCCGTCATCTTGCCGACCACCGCACCCGGACGACTGGCGCCCGGGTCAAGCACTTCCTGCGCCTGGCCCGGACACCTCGGGACACTTGGGTGCGGGCGCGCGGGGCATCGGGGTCCGCCCGGCTGATCCAGTACCTGCGGATCGAGAGGGGCCGTTCGGCCTGATCTGTCCACGGTGGACAGAGTTGCGACAGAAACGAAATCAACAGCTTGAGGCTGGCCGTTAAGGAATAGTCAAGCTTTGGCAGGCTTCAGGCGGTCGCGCAGGGCGGTCAGGATATCGCGCAGGTCGGCGAGGTCCGTCAGTTGCAGGCCAGTCTTTTCGGCAAAGGCGCGCGGAACGTTTGCGGCGCGGCCCGCAAGGGCGCGGCCTGCCTCGGTCAGCGAAAGCCGGACCTGACGTTCATCCTGAGGATTGCGGCTGCGAGCGAGCCAGCCCGATTTCTCCATCCGCTTCAGGAGCGGAGTCAGAGTGTTGGTATCAAGCCGGAGCTCGGAGCCAAGCTGACCGACGGTCCGGTCGCCCTGGGCGTTCAGGGACGCGAGGACGAGGTATTGCGGGTAGGTCAGCCCCAGTGGCTGCAGCAGCGGAGCATAGGCCGCATGCACCGCATGGGCGGTCGAGTGCAGCGCGAAACACAGCATGTCCGGAGGAGCGAGGGTCATGCCGTGAATTTATATCGCGGGCGATGGTAACACAAGCAATTGACAGCGCGCCGATTCGACGGCATTTAGATCGCGCACGATTTAATCGCGTTAATATGGAGACTGAGATGACGGTAGATCCGAAATATTGGACCGAGGCCAAGGCAACGGGCGGCGGGCGCAATGGGATATCGGGGCTGGTGAATGGCCAGCTGACCGTGACCCACGCCAGCCCGAAGGAGCTGGGGGGCTCGGGACTGGGCCACAACCCGGAAGAGCTGTTCGCGATTGGCTACTCGGCCTGCTACCTGGGCGCGATGCGCTTTGCGGCGGCCAGCGAAAAGCTTGGGACCGTGCCGGACAACGCCACGGTCAACGCGCATGTCGGCATCGGGGGGCGACCGGAGGGTGGTTTTGGCCTGAAGGTCAAGCTGGTGGTCAATCTTCCGGGCGTGGATCGCGCGGTGGCCGAGAAGATCGCCGAACGCGGCCACTTTATCTGCCCGTACTCGAATGCGACCAAGGGCAACATCGAGGTGGTGACGGAGATCGTCTGACTCTAAGACCTCAAGCTTGGTCTGGCCGGTGTCTGGATTCCCGGGCGTCGGTCAGGACCTCCCCGACAGGCCGGATTTCAGCTATTGGCCGATCCGCGGACGTCTTCGGCGGACCCAAGCTCTCCTGCGATCGTCATGGCGGCGGCAAAGCTGGCAACCATCATCTCGCCGCCCTCTTCCAGCAGGCCGAACAGCTGCGACATTAGCGTTGCAACCGAAGTGCCTTCGGCAAGATGGGAGACGACCTGATGCAGGGAGTCGATCCCGACGCCAAATCCGCCCAGTGCCACGATCACAAGGCCATAGCGCAGGCTGATCGCACGCGCCGTTGCGCCGCAGCGGGTGAACAGGCTGGCCGTCATTGCCAAAGCAACACATCCCATGACCATAAAGGCCAGGAGTTCGCCAAGGTCATCGCTGTAAAAATAGGTGCTGGACGGCAGGTTCGACGACGACGAGATGAAGGCGCCGAGCTTCTCATGCAGTTGCAGGGAATCGTCAGCAAGGATCATCGCAAAGACGAAGGCCCAGAACAGCGGCGGCAGCCAGCGGTCGCGGATCGACATCCAGGTCAGCGCGACGACGATGATCGTCCACTTCAGATAATTGTAATCCTCGGGCAGCGCGCGGTCCTTCGTGATCTTCAAAAGCTCGGGCACGGCGTCGATGAGGCCGAATTGGTGCGCCACGATTGCCAAGGCGTTCAGCCCGATGAAGGCAAGATCAAGAATGATGAACGCGATCAGGAGGGTCCTGAAGGACTGGCTGATTACGGGAAACGGACGGGCGTAGGTCGAAAGCTGCCCCTGATCGACATGCAGCAGCGACCTGAACTTCGCGAAGCGGTGACGGATGCGTCTCAGGACACTCAACTTCGAATCGTCGCCAGAGGGTATTTGCGGTGAACTTTGCCTGCATATGACCCCGGAAAACGGCGACAAGATGGCCCGGGCCCCGGTGAGGCCGATCAAGCGGGCCGCTCGCTTGATCATAGGCAATTTCCCGGGGATCGCAGGGAGGGTAGCAGACATGCCCGTGAAAAAGGGCTCCGCCGAGCATGCGGCGAAGCCCTCAGACGATTTTCGTTCCTGATCAGGACCTAACGAGTTTCTCGTACTCGGTCGCAACGCGACGGGTCAGGTCACCGACCTCGAACATGTAATCGCCGATCTGGCCGACGGGGGTGACTTCGGCGGCGGTGCCGGTGAGCCAGCACTGCTCGAAGGTCGCCAGTTCCTCGGGCATGATGTAGCGTTCGTGGACCTTGATCTGCATGTCTTTCAGCATTCCGATCACGGTCTGTCGGGTGATGCCGTTCAGGATGCAGTCCGGGTTCGGAGTGTGGACCTCGCCGTCCTTGACGAAGAAGATGTTCGCGCCGGTCGCCTCGGCCACATAGCCGCGGAAGTCGTAGAAAAGCGCGTCCGAGCAGCCCTTGGCCATCGCGGCGTGCTTCGACATGGTGCAGATCATGTAGAGGCCTGCAGCCTTGGCGGCAGTGGGGATGGTTTCGGGCGAGGGGCGCTTCCACTTGGCGATGTCGAGTTTGGCGCCCTTCATCTTGGCGTCGCCGTAATAGGCGCCCCAGGACCAGCAGGCGATGGCCAGGCGGACCGGGTTGCCAAGGCTGGCGACCCCCATCTCATCCCCCGCACCCCGGAAGGCGATGGCGCGGACATAGGCGTCGGTCAGACCGTTCGCCTTGAGGACCTCTTCCTTCGCCGCATCGATCTGTTCGGCGGTGTAGGGGATCGGCATGTCGAGGAGACGGCCGGATTCCAGAAGCCGCAGCGAGTGTTCGTGGCTTTTGAAGATCTTGCCGTTGTAGCAACGCTCGCCTTCGAAGACCGACGAGGCATAGTGCAGGGCATGGGTCAGGATGTGGACGTTCGCCGAACGCCATTCCACCAGCTTGCCATCCATCCAGATGAACCCGTCGCGATCGTCATATCCTGCCATCTTGGCCTCCCGCCTTTGCGAATGTTGCGCCTGAAAGGTCCGCTTCGGACAGATTCTTGCGCGAAATCGGGTAGGAGTTACGGGTTCATGCTTGGAAAGTCAACAAGGCTGACGTAAATTCGCACCAAAGAGGAGGCGTGGATGGCCGAAACACAGGGTGGCGAAAGCCTGCTGTTCCTGACGGACGAACAGCTGCGCAAGGGCATCGAAGCGATGTTCTTCGCCTATCGCGGCTTTACGGCGGACCCGGACCGCATTCTGGAGGGCAAGGATTACGGGCGGGCGCATCACCGGGCGATCCATTTCATCCATCGTTCGCCCGGGACGACGGTTTCCAACCTGCTGTTAATCCTTGGTGTTACAAAGCAGTCGTTGAATCGTGTGTTGCGCACCTTGATCGAGGATGGCCTTGTACGCAGCGAAAAGGGCAAGGTGGATGCGCGGGAACGGCATCTGCATTTGACGGACAAGGGACAGATGCTGGAACGGGAATTGTCGGACGCGCAGCGGGCGCGGATGCGGGCGGCGTACCGCGCGGCAGGGCCGCAGGCGGTGGCGGGCTTCCGTCAGGTGCTGGAAGCGATGATGGACCCGGAAATGCGGCGTCAGTACAACCGCCTGAAGGACGGTGGCTGATGGTTCCGGACGCCCATCTGCTGATTGTCGATGATGACGAGCGTATCCGGGGGCTTTTGCAGAAGTTCCTGGTACGAAACGGATTTCTGGTTTCTGTCGCGCGCGATGCAGCGCAGGCGCGGAGGATCCTGGGCGGGCTGGAGTTCGATCTGATCGTCATGGATGTGATGATGCCGGGCGAGGACGGGGTGGCGCTGACCCGCGATCTGCGCAAGCGGATGGCAACGCCGATCCTTTTGCTGACGGCACGGGGCGAGGCTGCGAACCGGATCGAGGGGCTGGAGGCGGGGGCGGATGACTATCTGGTCAAACCGTTCGAGCCGAAGGAGCTTTTGCTGCGGATCAACGCGATCCTGCGGCGGGTGCCCCAGGTCAAGGCGGCGGAACCGGTGCGGCAGATCATCCACCTGGGAGCGGTGCGTTATGACCTGGACCGGGGCGAGATGTGGCGCGGCGAGGTGCCGGTGCGGTTGACGGCGACCGAGGCGCAGCTGATGCGGGTGTTCGCAGCGGCTCCGGGTGTGCCAATCAGTCGGGAGAAGCTGGTGAGCGAAACCGGTGGCGAGGACGCGGCGCAGGAACGGGCGGTGGACGTGCAGATCACTCGGCTGCGGCGGAAGATCGAGGAAGACCCGAAAGTGCCGCGCTATCTGCAGACGGTGCGCGGCGAGGGCTATATGCTGCAGCCGGATTGAGGTTTGGCTGGCGTTAGACCAGGGGTTGTGCACCCCCGGACCCCCTCAGGATATTTGGAGAAGAGAAAGACATGGTTCTGGTGTTCACGCATCCAGACTGCGCGCGTCATGTGACGCCTCCGGGCCATTACGAGCGGGTGGAGCGGTTGGCGGCGGTGGAGCGGGGGTTGGCCGAAGTGGCGGTCGAACGGCGGGAGTGTCCGCTCGGGGATGAGGCGGAGGTGCTGCGCTGCCATACCGCGGGGTATCTGGCGCGAGTGAAGGCGGCCGTTCCGTCGGAGGGCTGGACGCAGTTGGATGGGGATACGTTCTTGTCGCCGGGGTCATTTGACGCGGCGATGCGGGCGGTTGGTGGGATCTGTGCTGCCGTGGATGCGGTCGTGGCGGGCGAGGCGAAGACAGCCTTCGTGGCGGGGCGGCCCCCGGGGCATCATGCGGAACGCGAGACCGCGATGGGGTTCTGTCTGTTCGGGACGGTGGCCATCGGGGCGAAGCGGGCGCTGGATCATCACGGACTTTCCCGCGTGGCGATTGTCGATTTCGACGTGCATCACGGGAACGGGACGCAGGACCTGCTGTGGGACGAGGGCCGGTGTCTGTTTGTCTCCAGCCAACAGATGCCGCTGTATCCCGGCACCGGCCGGCCGGAGGAGCGGGGGGCGCATGGGCAAATCTTAAACGTGCCGCTGCGGTCCGGTTCTGGCGGGAGGGCGATGCGCGAGGTCTATGAGGGCGTGGTGTTCCCGGCGCTGGCGGAGTGGAAACCTGAGTTGCTGCTCATATCCGCCGGGTTCGACGCCCATGCCGACGATCCGCTGGCGGCGTTGGAGTGGCAGGCGGAAGATTATCGCTGGCTGACCGATCGCTTGTGCGACTTTGCCGGGGGGCGGGTGGTCTCGACACTCGAAGGGGGCTATGATCTGGATGCGCTGGCGGCTTCCGTGGCCGCGCATGTCGCTGTGCTGGAGGAGCGGGGCCGATGACGGACAAAGCCGTTGAAACGATGAGCTTCGAAGAGGCGATGGCCGCGCTGGAGCAGGTGGTGGGTGCGCTGGAGCGCGGGGAAGTGCCGCTGGAGCAGTCGATTGCGCTGTATGAGCGGGGGGCCGCGCTGAAGGCGCATTGCGCGAAGAAGCTGGCCGAGGCGGAGGAGAAGGTGGAGCTGATCCGGGCGCAGGAAGGCCGGGCGGTGGGCACAACTCCGGCGGAGGGGATGTGACGTTTCAGGAGCGGTTGGCAGCGGATGCGGCGCTGTGCGAGGCGCGGCTGATGCTTGCGCTGGAAGGGCGGGCGGACCAGCCGGTGACGCAGGCGATGCGCTACGCGGTGCGCGGGGGCAAGCGGTTGCGCGGGTTTCTGGTGCTGGAAGGCGCGCGGATGCTGGGGGTGGCTGAGACCCGCGCGGTGAGTGCGGCGGCGGCGATCGAGGCGCTGCATGCCTATTCGCTCGTGCACGATGATCTGCCCTGCATGGATGATGATGACCTGCGGCGGGGACAGCCAACGGTTCACAAGAAATGGGACGAGGCAACGGCGGTTCTGGCGGGCGATGCGCTGCAGACGCTGGCGTTCGAGCTGCTGTGTGACCCGGCTTTGGGGTCCTCGGACGTGCGGATGGAGCTGGTCGCGGGGCTGGCAAAGGCCTCGGGGATCGACGGGATGGTGCTGGGCCAGGCCTTGGACATCGCTGCCGAGACGGCGGGGCGGAGCCTGACGCTGGAGGAGATCACGGCACTGCAGGCGGGCAAGACCGGGGCGCTGATCAGCTTCGCGGCCGAGGCGGGGGCGGTGATTGCGGGAGCGGATCGCGCGCCCTTGCGGCGCTATGCCGCTGCGCTGGGGCTGGCTTTCCAGATTGCGGACGACATTCTTGACGTGACGGGCGACGAGGCCAAGACCGGCAAGCGGCTGCACAAGGACGCCGAGGCAGGGAAGGCCACTTTCGTCTCGCTGCTGGGGCTGGACGGAGCCAGAGCGCGGGCCGTGGAGTTGGTGACCGAGGCCGAGGCGGCGCTGGCAGGGTATGGAAATGCGGCGGCCAACTTGATCGCGGCGGCGCGCTTCGTTATCGCGCGGGACAATTGACCGGCACAAGGCAGGCATGATGACCGACCGACCCGCTACCCCACTGCTTGACCGGATGACTGTGCCCTCGGACCTGAAGGCGCTGTCCGACCGGGAGCTGCATCAGTTGGCCGGTGAACTGCGGGCCGAAACGATCGCGGCTGTGTCGGTGACCGGCGGGCATCTGGGGGCCGGGCTGGGCGTGGTGGAGCTGACGGTGGCCTTGCATGCCGTGTTCGATACGCCGCGCGACAAGCTGATCTGGGATGTGGGCCACCAGTGCTATCCGCACAAGATCCTGACTGGGCGGCGGGACCGGATCCGGACCTTGCGGACCGAGGGTGGGCTGTCGGGGTTCACCAAGCGGTCGGAGTCACCCTATGACCCGTTCGGGGCGGCGCATTCGTCGACCTCCATCAGCGCCGCGCTGGGCTTTGCCATGGCGGCCGATCTGGGGGGCGACCCGGGCGATGCAATCGCGGTTATTGGCGACGGGGCGATGTCGGCGGGCATGGCCTTTGAGGCGATGAACAACGCGGGGCATCTGGGCAAGCGGCTGTTCGTCATCCTGAACGACAACGAGATGTCGATTGCTCCGCCCGTTGGGGCGCTGTC
>JBKDYO010000261.1:0-7878 GCA_046305855.1 Paracoccaceae bacterium | reverse complement strand
GGGGCCACGCGGCAGGACCGGATGATCATCTTGCCGGAGAAGCCCTATCAGGTGCTGGTGGAGCAGGACCCCAAGGGCTTGCAGGGGCTGCGGAAGTTCGTCGTGGGGGCCGGGGGGCGGTTGATTCCGACGTTGTGATTTGCGGAAGCGTCCGGGGCGCTGCCCCGGGCCCCGGGATATTTGTGGACAGATGAAAGGGCTTTGCCGATGAGCACGCGCGACACGATGGAGCTGAAGGAAGAGACGATCCGGGCGCAGTATGAGGCGGCCTTGGGGATGGTCTTCGGGTTCGATCATGCGCCGCGGTTGGCGAAGCCTTTGGTCGTGGCGGTGCAGGCGGAGCGGTCTCCTGGGGTCGGGACGCGGCCGACGTTCCGGTCGACGGTGCCGGGGATGGCGACGCGGACGACGGCTCGGCCCGGGGGGGTGCGGCTGGCGGAGCGGATCGAGGGGCTGGGGGATGGGTTGGTCTCACCGGTGCAGGCGGCTTGTCTGAACGCTCTGCGGCGGTCGCTGGCGATTGCGCTGGCGATGGGGGAGACGTTTTCGGCTCAGTCGGGGTTGGCGGAGTTGAAGAAGGCGAACCTGGAAGGCCGGGTGCCGGA
The DNA here is from genome assembly GCA_046305855.1 of Paracoccaceae bacterium. GTDB lineage: Bacteria > Pseudomonadota > Alphaproteobacteria > Rhodobacterales > Rhodobacteraceae > Tabrizicola. The sequence goes on along the minus strand of JBKDYO010000261.1, from coordinate 7,273 downwards.
GCCGAAGCGTGCGGAGTTCGGCGAACTGTTGCAGGGCGAGGCGCTGGTGGTTCTCTTCACCTTTGCCAATGCGCTTGCCTACCTGATCGCGCCGCATGTGGGGCCGGGGACGGTGGAGCTGGGTGAGGTCGAGGAGGTTCTGACCGACAACGCTCCGCTGGCGTTACAGGGGGTGCTTTGGGAGCTGGATCAGGACATCGGGGCTTTGGCGACGGATGATGTGAAGCTGGTGGCGGTGGTGTCGGCCTTTGCCGAGGCGCTGATGAAGAAGGTGCAGATCCGGGCGGAGAATGGGGCCAGGGTCTCGGTCTTCACGGGGGCGTCGTGGAAGGTGGAGGCGGATGGGCTGACGCTTTCGGGGTTCAAGCCGGCCAAGGCGGCGAAGGGTGGCATGATCGCCATGGCCTTCAAGAAGCCGCATGAGGTGGTGGGGAACCACATCGCCAAGTACCAGAGCCTGCGGCTGTCGAAGATGCTGATGGCCTATGATTTCGAGCGGCGGCTGAACCCGTTTGCGGAACTGGGCGGGTTTATCTTCACCTTCATGGGGGATGGGAAACCCGGCACGGGGAAGACCACGCTGATCCAGATGATGGCGGGATTGCTGAACGATTACTGCAAGGTGGCGGGGTATCCGTTCCGGTATCAGAACTTCAGCATTGACCAGATTGACAGCTATCAGGGCAAGTCAGGGCAGAACGCGAAGGCGTTTATTGATGCGGTGCTTGATCCTTCGGTGATCGGGTTCGGGACCATCGACGACATCGACCAGGTGGCGGGGAAGCGGGGGGACCGGCAGTCCTCGGCCGGCCAGCAGGAGGTGACGGCGGTCTTCATGCAGGCCTTTGCGGGCGCGGGGACGGTTGTGCGGGGGAACTGCACGTTTGGCATGTTCTCGAACTACCCGGAGAATGTGGACGACGCTTTGCGGCAACGGGCCGGGGCGCGGTTCCTGGTGGATGGGCCGCAAAGCCGGGAGGATTACATTGATATCCTCTCGCTTCTGTTGGGGAAGAACCATGCGATCCCGGTCGGGGAGCATGAGTTGTTTGCGGCGCAGGAGATCAAGAAGGCCGTTGCAGCCAGCTTTGAGGGCCATTCGAAGCCGCATGAGGAGGGGTTGCTGAAGGTCTGGGACCGGGTCTCGGGTGAGATCGGCAAGCTGGATACCCTCGCCAAGATGGGGGCGTACCTCAAGGCGATCCAGCAGGCGGATGAGCGGTTCACGGGGCGGGCGATCAAGAACATCACCGATGCGGTGAAGGTCCGGGCGATGGACTTTGAACTGCCGGATGAATGGATGGAGGAGCCTGACCTGTTCCTCTTCAAGCCCTATGACGAGAAGCTGGCGATGATCCGGGGGCTGATGACGCCGATCTCAGTGGACATGGTGATCCAGGAGATCAACCGCTACGCCGACTCTGAGTTCCGCTATGCTGACAAGTCGGACGAGGTGGCCATTCAGGGGATGGTGCGGGATTTCGGGCGGACGGAAGAGGCGAAGCGGCGGTATCTGGAGGGGAAGGGGTGAGTCATGGGCGCGGTGATGCACAACCCTTTGGTTTTCTTGGCTGACTTCATCCTGCCCCTGGTGGTCGCACTGCTGTTCTGTCTGCGCTGGGGGCCGAACCGGGGGATCCTTTTCGCGGTGATCCCCGCGCTGGTCGGGGTCTTTCTGCTGTTCTTCTTTCAGGTCAGTCCGGGGGTCAATCCTGACGGGTCTGGCCGGATCGCTTCGGCCTTTGGCTACATGACCAGTGAAGGCATCATGTGGGTTGCCAGCTTCCTGGTCGGTGCGGCGATTGGGTCGGTGATCTGGAAACTGCGGCGGCCGGAGGGGAAGTGACCAACGCGCTGACCCTTGACCTCTGGAACTCCATCCTGCCGCTGGTGCTGCTGTGCGGGCTGGTGGTGTTGTTGCCGGGGTGGCTTGCCGGGCGGGGGAACCTGTCGCAGGCGAGGCTTTCGCGGGCGGTGGGGGTGACGGCTGTGGTGGCGCTGGTCGTGGGGGCCGTGCTGGCGGCCGGGCTTTATGCGGCGATCAACGAGGGGGTCTGGGCGGGGGTCCTGGCGGCTCCGCTGGAGCGGGTGGGGTTCTTCCTGGGCCGCTCGGCACTGTTCGCGCTGCTGTGGGGGCCGGTCTTGGGGTTCGTCTGGCTGGTGAAGGCGCAGGAGCTGAACCGGCGGTTGGGGATGCGGATGGTGGATGGTGAAGAATCGGACCAGCCATGGAACTAATTTTTCTGTTCGGTGGTCCCGTGATCGGAGGGATCGTTTGGGCCTATATGCTAAGAGGGATGATCCCTAATCTGGGCTCATTAGTTGCCTACTTGATTGGATCGATCGTTTCTTTGGGTGTCCCGTTCGGAGTGGTGATGCTGCTTGCGTCCACGGCAAGTACAGGTAGTGGGGCCGCCAGTTTGCTGCAGTTGTCAGCTTACGTTTGCGCATTTCTTGGCTTGATGGCCTTTCTGGTCACGTTTGTTTTCATCACGAGCAAAGAGAGCAATGAAGAGTAGGGGCATCGGTGCAGGTGGTCGGCGTCTAGGCTCTCCCTCCCCCTTGTGGGGAGGGTTGGGGTGGGGGGCCTTTCACAAGGGATGTGACGGATGACCGGCATCCATCCCATCACCCGGCAACGCGCCCAGAAGCTGCGGGCGGAGATGACGCCGCAAGAACGGAAGGTCTGGGCTAAGCTGCGGGAGTTGAACCGGATGCTGGGGCTGCATTTCCGGAGGCAGGCTCCGATTGGGCCGTTCATTGCGGATTTCGCGGATCTGGGGCGGCGGTTGGTGATCGAGATTGATGGTAGTGGGCATGGTGGGGAACGGGATGCGGCGCGGGATGAGTGGTTGGCGTCTCAGGGGTTTCAGGTGTTGCGGTTCTGGAACCCGGAGGTCTCGGGAAATATCGAGGGTGTGATGCAGGTAATCTTCGATACGGTTGACGGCGAGTCCTTGACTGAGGGTGTGCCCCCCACCCCCATCCCCTCCCCACGCGGGGGAGGGGAGGCGCTTGGGGCTGGCGGTGTGCGTAAGGGGCTGGCCGAGTCGCGTTTGGCTGGCGCCCCCCCACCCCAGCCCTCCCCCACGCGGGGGGAGGGAGGCTTGGGGCTGGTGTTGCGCGGAACGGCGGACCAGGGCGCCTCCCCTCCCCCCCGTGGGGAGGGGCTGGGGGTGGGGGGCACACCGCCGGAAGGAAAATCGACATGAAACGCCTCATCCAACGCGGCCTCATGTTCGGGAACCTGATCGAGGTCTCCTCTCCGGCCCTGGTCGAACGCTACAACCGGGCGCTCAAGCATCTGACGGGGAAGGTCACCAAGCTCGACGATTTCCACATCGACCTATCGGGCTATTCGCCGGAGATCGGGGATGAGCTGAAGGATGACCTCTACCTCAACCCCAACGGGGCGAACCGGCAGTTTATCTTGCTCACCACGGCGCAGAAGGATGCGCCTTTGCTCAACATCAAGTTCTCCACCAGCCGGGGGATCCTGACGCAGTTCATCGAGAAGAACGAGGCGCAGCTCTTTGCGCTGACCGCGCGGGATGCGGTGGCTGGGGAGTTGCAGAACTCGGTCTACGCGGTGGATACGCCGGCGAAGCTGTTCGACATCCGGCAGGTGACGGTCGAGGCGGATACGATCGGCGGGCATGTGGCGGATGCGGGGAAGCTGGCGAAGCTGATCGAGCGGTTCCGGCAGGAGCCGGACGGCTGGCGCGACGATGTGCTGGTGGCCGAGATGATCAGCCTTGCGAAGAAGACGGGCGACGTGACGCGGGTGCCGATCAGCCTGCCGACGATGACTTTCGCCCAGTCGAACTTCTGGACCAGCTTCTTCGGCGGGCTCTACATCTTTCAGGGCCTGCGCTATCCGGCGGTGATTTCCACGCTGGACTGGCAGTCGTTGGGCGAGGTGCCGGTCGCGCAGGTGATGGACCTGACGCACAGGAACCAGATCGCTGACTGGCTGGAGCGGAACGGGCTGGTCGAACCCATCGTGCAGGCGAGAGGCACGGATGCGGCGGCGATCCTGCGGCAGAAGATGGACTTCATCCTTGTCGATGCGGCGGACCGGCTGGGAATCGAGGTTGGCGACGCGCGGCGGACGGAGTTGCGCAAGGTGGCCTACAAGCTGGGGTCCGCCCTGCCCGAGGAGTTTCTGGGTCTGGCGGCACTCCTGCGCTGGGTCGAGGCTGGGGGGCCCTGGCCGAAGATCACCTCGGAGCATCCGGCGTATTTCTATACGCTGCGGGGCAAGGGGCCGGACCGCGATCTGGTGAACATGCTGTTGTCGGAGCTGTCGCCGATGGACGTGCGGCAGATGTTCATCACCCACAAGGAGCTGTTCTACGCGCAGTACGCGACGTGGAGCGACCGGAAGAAGACCTATGTGGCGGATTTCCTGGCGCGGGAGTATCAGGTGGACCGGGAAGGCGCGCGAACGGCGCTGTTCGGGCCGGAGCCTTCGATGGACGAGTTGCACCGGCCACAGATGGCGGAGGGGCCGAAACCGTCGCGCCCGGTCGTGGGGCCATGGGGAGGGAGACGCTAGATGGGTTGGGTGCGGCTTGCGTTCTTCTTGTATGTCGGTCTGACGATCGCCTATTTCCTGACGTCGATCTATTCGCGGTCGGTCCGGCGCGAGAAGCTGGAGAAGGAATGGGACACCGACCCGGCACGGGAGGCCCAGACGCAGGAAGAGCGGCGGGCCTTCATCGAGGCGGGGATGGTTCATTACGACAAGGGGCTGAAAAAGCGGCTCTTGTGGCTTATCTATATCATTCCGACCGTGGGCTTCCTGGCCACGATCTACTTCGTCAATTGGTACTGAAAGGACGCGCCCATGTGGACCAAGATCAAGTGGGGGCTGCGGATTCTGGCGCTGATCATTGTCGCGCTGTTCCTGCACTACACCCTGCCGCAGCGCGACGTCGTGCAGATCATCAATACCTACAACAAGAACACCCCCATCGGCGCGAACTGGATGTTCTACTCGATCGAGGACACCGGGACGGGCGTGGAGACGACGGCCATGGTGCGTGACATCCGGTTCATCGACGCGGTCTATGCGGATGGGACCTCTGTGATGGTCTACCGCAATGAGGATACTGGCTGGTTCTGGCCGCCATACTTCAAGTGGGACAGCAGCACCCTGCAGGCCGAGGCGCAGAACCTGAAGTCGGAAAAAGCCGACCCGCAGTGGGTGGCGATCACGCATTACGGCTGGCGGCTGCCGATCTTTTCGATCTTCCCGAATGCCGTGTCGGTCGCTGCGGTCGAGGGCCCGGACGTGACGCTGATCCCCTGGGTCAACATCATCCTTCTGGTGGGTCTGGCCTTCGTGATCCTGATGATCCGCAGGATGTGGGCACAGTTCCGCGAACGGATGGTGGACCCGGCGCTGGCGGATGTGGGCGAGACGTTCGACGCGGCAGGGCAGCGTGTGGAAGCGGTCCAGAAGGAAGCGCGCGGGTTCTTTGGGCGGATGGGGGCTTGGTTGGGGACGTGGCGGGCGAAGAAGTAGCGGGGCTGAGGGTGTCCCTCTGGCCGCGGTTTATCCCGCTGCGGCCTCGTACCGGGTGAAGATGCTGGCGGTGCCGTCTCTGGCGATCAAGAGGACGTCGTAGGCCTCACGTTCGGTTTCCGGACCCATCCCGGGCGAGCCAAAGGGCATGCCGGGCACCGCGAGGCCGATCACGTCTGGTCGCGTCTCCAGCAGGCGTTTCATGTCATCGGCAGGAACGTGGCCCTCAATCACGTAGCCCTCGACCTGCGCGGTGTGGCAGGAGACCTGCGTCGGCTGCAGGCCAAGCGAGGCCTTGAGGTCGGCCAGCGGTCCGGGGTCCATCTCTTCGAAGCTGACCGGAAAGCCCGCGTCGCGGATGTGGCCGATCCAATCCTTGCAGCAACCACAGCCGGGGTCCTTCACCACATGCACCTTGGGCAGGGTCTGGGCGGCAAGTGGACGGGTGGCGGCAAGCGCCGTGGCAAGGGCCAGGAATGCGCGGCGGGACAGGGCGGCCATGGGGGTTCCTTCCTTGGACTTGCGCTAAGGATAGCAGCCCGCTGGACGCGTGCCAGTCACGAATGGGTGCAGCGACCCCTCCCACCCGATGCGGTGGCGGGAAGGGGGTGCGGCCTCAGGCCCGAAGGCTGCCGCCGGTGGCTTTGGTGACCTTCTCGATGATCTTCGCCGACACGGCTTCGATCTCGGCTTCGGTCAGCGTCTTGTCCTGCGGTTGCAGGCGGACGGTCAGGGCGATGGACTTCTTGCCGGGGCCCATCTGAGCCTCGGCCTTCTCGCCGCTGAACTGGTCGAAGACGCGAACGGATTCGATCAGGGTCTTGTCGGCACCTTGGGCGGCGTTGACGGCGGTGAGGGCCTCGACCTTGGCATCCACGACGAAGGCGAAGTCGCGGTCCACCGCTTGCAGGTCGCTGATCGCGAGCGCGGGGCGGGTCGGGGTTTTCACCTTGGGCGCCGGGACGTTGGCGATCAGGATGGTGAAGGCGACGGCGGGGCCTTTCACGTCCATGGCCTGCAGGACGCGCGGGTGGACCTCGCCGAAGGTGGCCATGATGTTGGGGCCAAGGCCGATCACGCCGGACCGGCCGGGGTGCCACCAGTCTGCGACCTTGCGGGTGATCTGAGTGCGGGCAGGCGCGCCGAGGGCTGACAGGACCGCTTCGGCATCGGCCTTGGCGTCGAAGACATCAACCATGCGGCGGCTGCCGTGGGGGTCGCGCTGGGCGGCTGCCCCAACCAGAAGGCCGGCGGCTTGGAGGTGCTGGTCGCCGGGCTCGCCGCCGTGGAAGGCGGGGCCGATCTCGAACAGCGCGAGGTCCATGAAGCCGCGGGCCTGGTTGCGGGCGGCGGCGGACAGGAGGCCGGGGAGGAGGTCGGGGCGGAGGTGTGTCATCTCGGACGAGATGGGGTTTTCGACGCGGACAGCCTCGGTTCCGCCGCCGAAAAGGGCGGCGGATTTGGCGTCGATGAAGCTGTAGGTGACGGCCTCGTTGTAGCCCAAGGCCGCGATTGTGCGGCGGGCGGTGCGTTCGCGGACTTGCAGCGGGGTCAGGATCGGGCGCGGGACGCCGGGAAGCTGCCGGGCCATCGGGGCGCCTTGCAGCTTGGTGAGGCTGGCGATGCGGGCGACTTCTTCGACGAGGTCGGCGTCGCCAAGGATGTCGGGGCGCCAGGTGGGCGGGGTCACGGCGTTGCCGTTGAGGGTGAAGCCGAGCGCTTCCAGTGTGGCGCGCTGGGTGG
>JBKDYO010000260.1:0-35835 GCA_046305855.1 Paracoccaceae bacterium | reverse complement strand
TCCAGATCGACGGTGCCGTCGTGGTCGGCGATGAGGGCGCGGAAGGCCGCCATCTGTTCGCGTGGAACCAGCGTGACCAGCATCGCGCGGCCTTCGGGGATGATGCCTTTCAGTCGGTCGAAATAGCTGCCGATCCGGGCGTCGAGCGTGGAGCAGAGCTTGCGCCGGATGTCGGAGTTGGCGAGGGCCATCCCAGCGGCGTAGCAGGTGGGGTAATCGGCAAAGGTGGCGATGCAGCCGATCCAGTCCTCGGTCGGCACGGTGCGCAGCGTGAGTTCGGTGATGACCCCATTGATGCCCCAGGCGTGGTGGATCATGTTGATCCGGTCGCCGGTGAACACCACTTCGCGCGGGGTTTCCTCGGCCGACAGCGCGCGGATTTCCAGGACATTGCCCGCATCGCGCAGCATGCCGTGGCTGACGGTGCCGATGCCTGCCGAGCCTCCGGAGATGAAGCCGCCGATGGTTGCGATGTCTTGCGTCGAGGGGAAGACGGGCAGTTCGCGACCCTTCGCCTTCAGCGCCTCGTTCAGTTTCAGGATGTTGCAGCCCGCCTGAACCCGGACGAAATCCGGTCCGATTTCAAGCACTTCGCCCATGGCGGTGGTGTCGATGATCAGCCCGCCCTCCATCGGCACAGACTGGCCGTAGTTGCCGGTTCCCCCGCCGCGCAGCGTCACGGGGACGCGGTGGCGTGCCGACAGGGATAGACAGCGGGCCATCTCGGCGGGGGATTTCGGCCTTGCGACCAGATCGCCGAAGCAGGTCTTCAGGCGACGGTCGAGGATCGGGGAATACCAGAAGAAATCCCGGCTACGCTTCTTGACCAGGACCGGCTCGTCGATGACCTCGACCGGGGCGAGGGCTGCGGCGAAGGCGGCCCAGTCGGTGGTGGTCTTGCCGGAAATGCTGGTCATGCGGCGCTTTCGGGATCGGGTTCCCGAAAGAGGGTAAGGCCGGGGGGGCGTGGGTTCACGCAAGCAAAACGGGGACGTGACCCCAAAGGATTCGACGTCATTCCGGTGAGGGATCAGCCGGGGGTGAACCGGGCGAAGTCGCCGACCAGCCGGGCGAGGGTTCGGGCGGCGTTTGTCAGAAGCGCTTCGCCCTTTTCCGCCGTTGCGGCGGCGGCATTGCCGATGGCACCCTTTGGGTTGAGGTCGCCCATGAGCCAACCGGGGCGGAGGGGGGCGGCCCCGAGGCCGAGGTCGGGGTGGGAGTGCTGCCAGGTGAGGTGGGCGGAGCCGAAGTCCTCGGTCAAGGCTTTGCGGACCTTGTCGGGGTGGGCGGCCAGCATGGCAGAGGTTTCGACATCGCCAGCGTGGAGGCCGTTTCGCGCCTCGGCGTCTCCGACCACGGTCTCGGCATCGGCGAGATCGTCCCAGGCGACATGGGCGGTGATCAGGCCCGGTTCGGCGCGGAGGTCGCGGCAGGCAAGCTCCAGAAGTGCGCGGTTGCCGCCGTGGCCGTTCAGGATCATCAGTCGCGGGATGCCGGCGCGATGGACTGACGAGGCGATGTCATGGAGGACGCGGAGGAGCGTGTCGGCGGAGAGCGAAAGGGTGCCGGGCCAGGCCTGATGTTCGGTGCTTTTGCCAATGACCTGCACCGGCAGGGCGAGGACGGTGAGCGCGGGGTCAACCAGCGGCAGGGCGCGGGTCAGGACGGCAAGGGTCAGGTCTCGGTCGACCGACATGGCCAGATGCGGCCCGTGCTGTTCGATGGCGCCGATGGGCAGGATCGCTACGGCCCCCGTGCGGTCAAGGGCGGCGAATTCGGGGGCAGTCAGGTCGGCCCAGTGTCCGATATGACCCATGATGGCACCTTAAAGCGGGATCTGCGCGATGCGGGCGCGGACCTTGTCGATATAGCGTTTGCGGGTCGTGTCGGTCTGGTCGTCAATTTCATGCAGGCCCAGCCAGAAGGTTTTCGTCCGCCGGTTGGTGCAGAAGCGCAGGCCGCGGAGGACGATCTTGCGCCCGGGCGCGCCCATCAGGAAGGTCCAGAACCACCAGGGCGAGCCGAAGCTGGTGATGACGCCGATCAGGCGGATGTTGGTCAGGGCGGGGCGCAGGCGCTGGCCTTCGTCGTGGAGGGTAAATGCAATGCCGGGGCGCCAGACGCGGTCCATCCAGCCCTTCAGGATCGCGGGCTGCGAGTACCACCAGGTGGGATAGACGAGGACCAGCCCCTCGGCCCATTGCAGCGCTTCGACTTGGGAAACAAGGTCGGCGGGGATCGGGACGTCTTCGGTGTAGCCGCGACGTTCTTCGGTGGACATGACGGGGTTGAACCCCTCGGCGTGGAGGTCGATCAGGCGGACGTCGTGACCCTTCGCGCGCGCGGTTTCCACGGCGGCGGTGCACAGCGCGGTGTTGAAGCTTTCCGGGACCGGGTGGGCGTGGATGAAGAGAAGACGCATCAGGCCGGGCTTTCGGGTTGGGTCAGGCGGCGGAGCGTGTGAAGCGCGACCGTGATGACGATGACCGCCCCGCCGATCAGTGTCATCTGGCCGGGGTTCTCACCGATCACGACCCAGACGAGGAGCGGGCCGAGGATCACCTCCAGAAGCGTGATCATCGAAACCTCGGGCGCGGGCAGGTAGCGGGGGCCGAGCATCAGAAGGCCCGCCGCCCCCGGCAGGATGATCGCGCCGGAAAGGAAGATCAAAAGCGCCTGCGTCGTGGTGACAGGTTCGAAATCGGCGAAGGGCACGGCAAGAAGGCCGCCGAGGATGGACCCGAGTGCGAGGTGCGGCAGCATATTCCGGTGGCCCGTGGTGCGCAGCGTGACGTAGTAGGCAGCGATGGTCAGCGCGTTCATCAGGGCAAAGGCGTCGCCCAGCAGCCGCCCGTGACCAAGGCTGCCTGAGCCGATGATCAAAACGCCTGCAAAGACCAGCGCGATGGCAAGGGCGGTGGCACGGTCGATGCGTTCCTTCAAAAGGAAGTACGACAGGATCGCGGCCAGGAACGGGGCGATGGCCAGGACCAGCAGCGCATTGGCGGCTGAGGTGTACTGCATGGCCGAACACCACGACAGAACACCGCCCGCGTTCAGTCCGATGATAAGGAGGCCCTTGCGGTCAAACCATTCGCCACGCGCGGGCATGGTTCCCGGTGACAGGATCAGGTTGCCCAGCAGAAAGATGCTGCCCGCGATCAACCCGCGCCAGAAGGCGAGCGCCAGCATGTCGCCGCCGATCAGGCGCATGACAAGTGCGTCGGGGACAAAGATCATCACCCCGGCCAGGGTGACCAGCACACCGAAGGCCTGCGGATTGCGCTGTGCGAGAGAGGTCATGCGCTGCCGAAGAGCTTTCGCAAGAAGCCGTAGAACCAATCCGCCTGGCGGGCGTCGTGGTCCGCCATCAGCGCATCCTGCTCGGCCTTGGTCTGCGCGCCAGGTTTGCCGAAGGCAGCCCAAGGGTAGGATTGCCAGCGCCGGAAGCCCTCGATGGTGACTTCGGGGTGGAACTGGAAGGCATAGGTCTTCTCGCCATGGCGGAAGGCCTGATTGGGATACATCGGGCTTGACGCCAGATGCACCGCGCCGTCCGGAATGGCGAAAGTGTGGAAATGCGCCTGCGTCATGTGCAGCGTTTCGGGCAGGAAATCGCGGCCCTCGGGCGTGGGCGAGATCGGGTAGTAGCCGAATTCATGCACCGGAGTTTCATAGGGTCCGGCCCAGGCCCCTAGCGTCCGGGCAATCTGCTGCGCGCCCTGGCAAATGCCCAGAAGCGGAATGTCTTTGGCGATGCAGGCGCGGATCCAGGCGGCCTCGTCATTCAGGAAGGGATGCTTGTCTTCCTCGAACACGTTGAATGGCCCACCATAGACGACCGAGCCCGCCACATCCGGCCCGGGCGGCCCCAGCTTGTCGCCTTTGAACGGGCGCACGAAGACCGGCTCGAACCCGTTCTGCACGGCATAGGTGACCACCCGGTCATCCGGCGGGTCATCGCCATGACGGACAAGCACGATCTTGCGGGACATGGGTTCCTCCGGGCCTGACGCCGCGAAAGATTAGTGCGATCCCGGCCGGGTTTGGCAAAAGGAAAACGGGGGCGTGACGAACGATTTTTTTGCCGCGCCGGGGGCGGGACTGCAGGCATACTTGGCGCGGACATCGGCGAGAGACACCATGCGCCCCCTGACTCCTGCAACCATTGCCGCCCCTCTGGCCCGCTATGCCCATGGCGTGCTTCTGCCCGCCGGCGCCCGGATCATCCGGACTTCGGGACAGCTTGGCCTGGCCACCGATGGTACAGTGCCGGACAGCGTGGCCGACCAGGCCGCGATCTGTTTCGCCAACATCCGGGCCATCCTTGCCGAGGGTGGCATGGGGGTCGAGGACATCTGCCACATCTCGGCCTGGCTGACGGACCGGGCCGATCTGCCGGGCTACATGGCCGCTCGGGACGCTTTCCTGAACGGCTTCGGCGTCCTGCCCGCTTCGACCCTTTTGTTGGTCTCAGGGTTCTCCCGCCCTGAGTTCAAGGTCGAGATCGAGGTGATGGCGGCCGCAGTTTAATCAATCCGGAGCCGCACGGTCTTGGCCTCGTAGCCAATGACCCGACAGTCGGCTATGGGCCGTTTTGAACTGGCTGCTCGATGCCTAAGTGCGCTGGTAGACCAGTTTCACCATCTGCCGGGCCAGTAGGACCTGCTGCACCAGAACTTGCGGATCACCCATCCCGCGCGACAGGATCATGCCGCCCTCAATCACCGCGTTGATCATATCGGCCATTTCACTCGCATTGACTGGCTCACGCGGGGGATAGGCCGCAGCGATCCGTTCGAAATGGCCGCGAAACCGCTCACGCCAGGCCAAATGGGCCCGGCGGTTAGCGGCCTTGACCTCGGCGTCGAAAAGCCGGTCCTGATAGGTGGCGCTGGCCAGGATGCAACCGGCGTAGCCCCCCGGGATTTCCACATAGCGCTCGGCCATCAGCCGCATGATGATCAGCATCTGCTGCAACGGGTCATCCGAGAGTTCCGCCGCCCGGTCGATCATTCCCTCCAACATCTCGCCTTCCTCGACGATTTGCCGTTCGATCAACGCGCGGGCGAGGGCGTTCTTGTCGGGGAAATGGTAAAAGAATCCTGCACGGCTGATCTCGACCGCCGTAGCGATTTCCTCGACCGAAGTGGCGTCAAATCCCTTTTCGATGATCGCATCGTGGGCGACCTGCAAGATTCGCTCGCGCGTGTCGGTGCGGGCTGGCTTGATGGCACTGGTATGGTTCATTCGCTTGACTCGCAGTCTAGTAAATTGGGGCACTCAACCATCTGAAGCGAAGAAGACTCTGCATATCTTTGACTTAAAACAAATATTTTTTCGTTTCTAACTATACCACAGATCGGCTGTCGGAAACACCCTGCCCTGGGTCATGAAGGAACTCTCTTCCATCTCCATTAGCAGGAGCCGCCATTGGACCGAATCAACCGACTGATGACCGCAGCGACGCCATGGCCCGCGGATGCTGGGCTGGAAACCTCGATGATCTTTCAGGAAGGCTTCGAACTGCCCGAGTTCGCATCTTTCGTCCTGCTGGAAGACCCCCGTGGCCGCGCGGCGCTGGAGCGCTGGTTCGACGGATTCATCGATCTCGCGCGGGCCGGGGGCACAGGGTTCGTGCTCGACACCGCGACCTGGCGGGCGAACATGGGTTGGGCGGCTGCGCTGAAGCTGGACGAAGCGGGAATCGCCAAGGTAAACGCCAAGGCCGTGGCTTTCGCGAAAGCGTGGCGTGCCCGGCATGAAACAGCCGCACTGCCGATCCTGATCAACGGGGTCATCGGGCCATCAGGTGACGGTTATCGGGTGGACGTGACGCAAGCAGCGGATGCGGCCGCCCGAATACACGGACCGCAAATCCGAACTTTTGCTGAGGCCGGAGTCGACATGGTGACAGCGGTGACCATGACTCATGTCGAAGAGGCCGTCGGAATTGCCCGGACGGCCAGGTTGGCGGGCTTGCCGCATGTGCTGTCGTTCACGGTTGAGACAGATGGCTCGCTACCATCGGGGCAGGGTCTGCAGGCCGCTCTGGCCGAGGTGGAAGAGGCAACCGGTGCGAGTGCGCTATTCTACATGGTCAACTGCGCGCACCCTTCGCATTTCAGTGAACGGCTAAACGGCCCGATGCGGCACCGGATCGGTGGCATCCGCGCCAATGCCTCACGCCTCAGCCACGCCGAACTGGACGCGGCCACCGCGCTGGACGACGGCAACCCGGTCGAGTTCGGAGCGGAATATGCGGCATTGCGCTTGACGTTACCAGGATTGCGGATCATCGGCGGTTGCTGCGGATCGGACCACCGGCATGTCGCGGCAGCCTGCGCGCACTTGCACAAGGCGGCATGACGCCGGACGCTTTTTGCTTGCACCGCTGCACCTATGGGTATGGACTATTTTTGAACCAACGGCGTCGTACGCGTCTCTGCGACCGGCCGCTATGGGCCGAGAGCGACCATTTCGTCGCTTAGGCTACCCGGCGCCAACTTGGAGGAAGTTCTCATGCTACTCTTTGATCTGACTGGCGACCGTTAGGCTAAGGATGCGAACCCACTCGTACCGTTGTTGTTCGGTGTAAGCCAAAGCCTGTCCCCGCAACCAGAATTCAGCACCAAAATCAATGTCTTGCGCCCTGCCGATTTGCTGGGCTTTTCGCTGTCTTCCCGGCGGGTCAAAAAATCGGTCAACAAGCGGACGAATTGCGCGTGCGAAAACAGCGGGATAGTAGCCCGGTTGGACGCAAACCGCGCGATAACCGCAGCAGAGATGCCGGTCTTCTCGCAAGCCGAAGCCCAGTCAAGCGGAACACCAGTCGACATGGAGCTTGAATGCAGCACATCGGCGCGCTCAAATGTTCGGATGAAACATGCTCCCGTTCTGTCCTGGGCCGACTGCGCCCCTCGTCTTGTTGCCGTCGCTGCCGGTCGCGCGGCGGCTGATCTGGTCATAACCGGCGGCATCCTGGTCAATGTCCAAAGCCGTGAGGTTCTGCCTGACTGGCAGGTTGCCGTGGCCGAGGGGCGGTTTGCCTATGTCGGGCCGGACGCCAGCCATTGCATCGGGCCTCGGACCACCCTCGTCGATGCCGCCGGTCAGTTTCTGATCCCCGGCCTCTGCGACGGGCACATGCACATCGAATCCGGCATGCTGACCCCTGCCGAGTTTGCTGCCGCTGTGATCCCGCATGGCACGACGACGATCTTCCACGACCCGCATGAAATCGCCAATGTCCTTGGCCTGCGCGGCGTGCGGATGATGCATGACGAGGCGCTGTTGCAGCCGATCAACATCTTCACCCAGATGCCGTCCTGCGCGCCCTCGGCCCCGGGGCTGGAGACGACGGGGTACGAGATCGGCCCCGATGACGTGGCCGAGGCAATGCGCTGGCCCGGCATCATCGGTCTGGGCGAGATGATGAACTATCCCGGCGTCATCAACGGCAGCCAGCAGATGCTGGAGGAGATCTCCGCCACGATGCGGGCGGGCAAGGTGGTCGGCGGGCATTATGCCAGCCCGGACAGGGGTATTCCGTTCCACGCCTATGTCGCGGGCGGGCCGTCGGATGACCACGAGGGCACGCGCGAGAGCGATGCCATTGATCGGGTCCGGCAGGGGATGCGGTCGATGCTGCGGCTCGGTTCGGCATGGTATGACATCGAAAGCCAGATCACTGCGATCACCGAGAAGGGGCTGGACCCGCGCAACTTCCTCCTGTGCACTGACGACAGCCATTCCGGGACGCTGGTGCATGACGGGCACATGAACCGCGCGGTGCGGCACGCCATTGCCTGCGGTTGCGATCCCTTGATCGCGATCCAGATGGCGACGATCAACACCGCGACCCATTTCGGGCTTGAACGCGAGTTGGGTTCCATCGCGCCGGGGCGGCGGGCGGATGTGATCCTGACCTCTGATCTGCGGTCGCTGCCGATTGATGCGGTCTTTGCCCGCGGCGTGAAGGTGGCCGAGGGTGGACGCCTGACCGTGACCTGCCCGCATTACGACTGGCCTGAGGACGCCCGTACCACCGTTCGGATGGGCGGGGCCAAGACTGCCGCCGACTTTGCCATTCCTGCGCCCATTGGCGCGACCATGGTGACGGCGCAGGTGATCGGGGTGGTCGAGAACCAGGCCCCGACCCGCGCGCTGAGCGCCGATCTGGCAGTGACCGGCGGGCTGGTCGAGGCGCAAGGTGATGTCGCGCAGATCGCGCTGGTCGAGCGGCACCGGGCGACGGGGCAGGTGGTCAATGCCTTCGTCTCGGGCTTCGGTTACAAGGGGCGCATGGCCATGGCCTCGACCGTGGCGCATGACAGCCACCACATGATCGTCGTGGGTACCGACCGCACCCAGATGGCGCTGGCCGCGAACCGGCTGGCCGAGGTGGGGGGCGGCGTCACGCTGTGGTGCGACGGGCAGGAACTGGCGCTGGTCGAACTGCCCATCGCGGGCCTGATGTCTGACCGGCCAGCGCGCGAGGTGGCCGACAAGGCACAGGCGCTGGTCGCTGCCATGGCCGACTGCGGCTGCACCCTGAACAACGCCTACATGCAGCATTCCCTATTGGCGCTGGTCGTCATCCCGGAACTTCGGATCTCGGACAAGGGCCTGATCGACGTGACGCGGTTCGCTGTAACCGATCTCTTTCCGGGCAAGGTTTGACGGCCGTCCAGGCGATCATGTCCGCTCCGTTTCGACGAAATCCGGGCCGATGAACACCCGCTTCGGGTTGCCCCGTTCCAGCTGGCGGTGCCGGGCGTGGGCATCGGCCCTTGATCCGGCGAGCGCCTCGGCTTTGGCAGCCTGCACCAAAGCCTGCAAACGCTCCAGCGCCTTGGCCTTGTTCTGATGCTGGGAACGGCCATCGCGGGACACGGCCGAAAAGCTGCGCCAGACGGCCCGAACCGCGCTGTCGGTCGTGTTCTGATGCTGCCCGCCGGGGCCGCCTGCGCGAAAGCTGGAGAACTGCACTTCGGCCAGAGGAATGCTCCCCGGGCCCGATGTCGGCGACGGCAGGTCGAAAACGCCGACAAACCAGTTGGCGCGGCGGTGTCCGGGGCGAAGCTGGCTTGCCTGCCGCCATTGAACCGTGCCGATCCAGTCCACTGCCATCAGGCGCGATCCCGCCCCTGCGAGTGCAACCAGGGCCGAGACCGGGGCCTTGTCATCCGTGCTGTACGAGACATCCACGCCCAGACCTTCCGCCTCGCGGCGCATCCGGGCAAGGACATGGCCCACCGCGAGGCGGCATTCCATCGGGCCGCCACCCGCTGATACAAGAAGGTAGACCTGCTCCATCCTACCGCCCCTCGACCGTTTTCTTGTAGGTGAGAACCGGCCGCAGCGTGGCAATCGACCGTGCCAGACCCAGCGCCTCAAGATCAGCCAGAACCCCTGCCGCCGACTTGTAGGCCGCACCGGCCTCTTCGATCAGAAGGTCGGGGTCCTCGCACAGCACCATACTGCCAAGCGCGGTGCGGATTTGTGCCTGAAGGCTGCTTTGCGTCTTTCGGATCCGGCCATGCATCGAGGCGCGGTCGTGCTTGCGCCCGGCGCCATGCGACAGCGAGGCGAAGGGTGTATCCGCAGCACCCGTCGGGGCCAGCAGGTAGCTGAAACTGTCGCGGGATCCGGCCAGCGGGACAGCTGCACGGGTTGCGACTGCCGCGCCTTTGCGGTGCAGCCATGCGCCGCCTGATGGAACGACGAGGTTGTGGGGGGCATCGGTCACAAGCTGAAGGTCGGCATTCAACGCCCGCGCTGCGCGTGTGGCAATTGCCAGACGGTTCGCCGCCGCCCAGTCCACCGCGCGGTCATGGTCGGCCAGATAGGCGCGGCCAGCCGCACTGTCAGGGTCAAGGCTGGGCTGCCCTTCGGTGCGGCGATAGGTGCTTTCTCCCAAGCCTCGCGATCCGGAATGGACCAGAAGGCATAGCCGGTCCTTGGCCAACCCAAGGGCTGCGCCAGCATCGGTCAGTGCCTCGACTGTCTGCACCTCGCAGAAATGGTTGCCACCGCCGATCGTGCCGAACCCGAAGCCGCGCGCTTCGGGGGCGTCGTCCCATTCGCCCTCCAGCGCGCGCAAGCGGCGGGCGGCCTTGTCCAGCGACAGCTTGCGTGGCGCAAGATCAAGGGTGAACAGGGCCATGCCGCAGCCGATGTCATTGCCGACAAGGGACGGGAACAGCCTGTCCGCCAGAAATGCGGCCCCGACCGGCCCATTGCGGCCGGGGTGCAGGTCCGGGTAGCCAGCCACCGCGACCATTCCGGGCAGGTCGGCCGTTCCGGCAAGCTGCTGCGTTGCGCGCCCGTCGATCCAGGCGGCATCGGTAAAGTAATGCGTGATCCGACCGCTTCTTGCGGCCTCGGACCCCGAGGGGGAATTGCCCATGAGTTTGTCTTTCAGTCAGAATCGGCCAGTCGTAGCTGGCGAAAGATCAGGAAGCCCTGATCATCCGATGCGGGGAGATTGGATATGTGTCATGTGCAACCTCCCGTTTCTGACGCCGGACCCTGTGCCCGGCAAAGACCGGGAGGCGCTTATCATTTCGCCCAGGCTTTGCAACCAGTGTGACGATTTTGCCGGTTTTCTGTTGCCTTGGGACCACATGACTTTGGATCGAGCCCTGGGGTGAAAGTGTGAACCCGGCGCCTAACGCCGGGTTCTTTTGCCTGTCTGCCAGAAGGGCGGCAGGTCGCCCGCCATGATGCAGCCGAATGGGTCGATGTAATCCTCGATCTCGGCCAGACCGTAGTCCTTGATCTGCCGGACCACTGCATCCGCGCGCTTGTAGCCCGAGGGCAGTTCCGACATGTCGATCCCGCCTGCGTGAAATCGAATGTCGAGGCCCTGCGTCTCGGCTGCCAGCATGGCTTCGGGCGTCAGGCCCGCATGGCGCTTGCGGTGTTCGGTGCGCGAATAGTTGCGCCCCGCCCCGTGCGGAGAGAAGCCAAGACCATGGGCCGCGTCACTGCCTTTAACCACCAGAACCGGTTCCGCCATATTCAGCGGAATCAGCGTCAGTCCGGTGGCATCGGCGGCGTAACCGTCCCATGCCGGGGTTGCGCCCTTGCCGTGGTAGAAGAGGCCTCCCCGCTCGAAGACGAAGTTATGCTCGTTCCAGAAGCGGTGGCCGACCTCGGCCCGCACCTTTTCCGTCACCGCCTGATGCAGCGCGTTGTGGTTGGCCTTGGTCCAGCGCCGGATCAGCTGCAGTGCCTCCCAATACGCCCGGCCGTCTTCGGTATCGGCGGGGATCCAGGCGTTCTGCTTCAGCGTGTTCGGTGACAGGGTCCGGCGGTAGCGCTCGGCCACCTCCATCCCGCCCTTGTACAACAGCGCCCCCGGCCCGCGAGAGCCGTGGTGAGTCACCATCGCCGTCCGCCCGGTCTTGCGCGACCGCCCGACGAACAGGAAATGGTTGCCGTCGCCTTGGGTGCCCATGTGCGACTGCGCCACGTGCAGCATCTTGTTGCCCTGCAGAAAGGCGTTCTCGCGGAAGGCATCCAGGAGGTCCAGCGCCACAGTGAACCGCTGACCATTGTCGCGGCCCCCGGCACCAAAATGCGTGACGGCGCTGGCGGCATCGAGCACGGCCTTGGGGTCGGCATTCCCCAGATCGGTGATCATGACCGAACAGCAGATATCTGCCGAATGCATGCCGGGGTGGATCGCATTGCGCGCCGCCACCACGCCCCCGACCGGGATCGTGCCTTCGGGGCCCGCCGGGCAGGCATCGGGCATGATCGCCCCGGCCTCGATGGTGGGCGTCTGCATCAAGGCCCGCATGGTGCGCGAGACATCGACGATATTCTTCGCTTCGTCCGCATCCTCGGCCTGGATGTTGGCGTGGAAGGTCAGCCCCTTCTGCAAGGGCAGGGTCGGGGGCGCGGGCGGCGGCAGATCGGCGTCCAGCATCTTACGGATCGCGGTCAGATCAACGCCCTGAGCTTGCGCGGCATTGGCCCGCTGCAGGAGGTCATGGAAGGCGGGGCCGGGGCGGTGGCCCCAGGCTTTCAGGTGGTCCCCGGTGATGGGGAGGATTGCTTCGGTCATCATCTCATTCACTCACATCTATGGCCCCGGCGACAAGGGTTTGGCGACACGTCGTGCTCTATCCAGCTGAGCTACATGCGAATGGGCGCATGGCGGGATTCGAACCCGCGACCACGAGCGTTCCAGGCTGTAGTGCCGCACGGCATTCGCCGGGGTTTGGTTGGTCCGGGGGACAAGGGTCTGGGCAGACAGGTTTCAAGGCTGTACTCCGCCCGGCATTCCCCCGGTTGTTCTTGGCTGGAGGGGAAGGGTTCGAACCCTCGACCGTCGGGACCAAAACCCGCTGCTCTGCCAACTGAGCTACCCTCCATCAGGACCGGGGCGACAAGGGGGAAGAGACTATGGGACCCCCGGCCGCACCGATGGCCGCATGCAAGGTGGGGGCTTGAACCCCACAGGTTATCCCGATGTGCGCTGTAGTCCCTTCGGCATTCGCCCCGGTATTCGGGTCCGGCGACTAGATTGGCAGGACATTTTTTCACTGAGCTACGCTTTCGCGGCGCGAGTTGAACGCGCGACCTCCGGTTTCCCGGCGCTCTAACCTGTAGTCCTGCCGGCATTCGCCGGGTGTATTCTCCTTTTCATGGTCTCGGCGACGAGGTTTGGCGAAACGCTGCTCTACCGGACTGAGCTACCACCCCCATGGATGGACGGGATTCGAACCCGCGACCCGCTGTAGTTTCACCGGCATTCACCGAGTGTTGTGTTTGGCCCCGGCGACAAGGGTCTGCGACACATGTCATGTGCTCTACCTGACTGAGCTACGCGCCGTTCCCTTACGGGTGACGACACGGCGGGAGTCGAACCCGCAACCACAAGATTACTGTAGTGCCGCCAGCATTCGCCGGGGTGTTTGGGTCCCCCCGGCCCGAAGGCCGGAGGGGTTAGAGTTGGACCGCCCGGATCTCGCCGACCCAGTGGTCGGGGCCCATGCGGCCTTCGGCGAAGGCGGCGATCTGGTCGAAGACCGCATCCGAGAAGCCGCCGATGTTCAGCACGTCTTCCCGTTCTGCCGCCTGCGACGTGCCGTAGGGCTGGATGTCGATGCAGACGAGTTTCGCCGCCGTGTTACGGGCCTTGAGCTTTGTCCACTCCGCCATCATCGCCGTGCCTTGCCCGCCCTGCCGACCATCCACCCAGGACTGGTTGTCCGAGACGAAGATCACCAGATCGGGCGCCGCGCCCGCCTTGTTCAGCGCCGCAAGCGGTGCCGAGCAGTTGGTTCCGCCCCCTCCCAACGCCGCGAGTTTCTCGGCGTTGGTCAGGATCGTATCGCGGGACTCCAGACCCACATCACGCACGCCCACCTCGAAAGGCAAGA
Organism: Paracoccaceae bacterium; assembly: GCA_046305855.1. Taxonomy (GTDB): domain Bacteria; phylum Pseudomonadota; class Alphaproteobacteria; order Rhodobacterales; family Rhodobacteraceae; genus Tabrizicola. The sequence goes on along the minus strand of JBKDYO010000260.1, from coordinate 22,438 downwards.
CACGCGCTTGCGGGTTCTTGCGCAGGACCGCCGCCGCTACCAGGGCCGCCACGTCGATGCAACGCACCGCCGTCGTGGCCCCCTTACGGAAGCCCGTGACGGGAGAGGACATCGACCCGGACACGTCCGGGCAGACGGCGACCGACCCCTGCAGCACGGGCACGTTGGAAACCGAAGCCTCCATCGCGTCGTGCAGCGCATCCCGCAGCCGCGGGTCCACCCCGACCTCCAGCGCCCGCAGGGTCGCCAGAAGCTGGTAGGGCATCGCCTTGGCCGCCTTGATGCGGGCGGGGTCACTCAGAACACGCGCCACATGATCGACCGTTCCGGGCACCGTGAAGGCGCCCTTGCGGTCCAGCATGTTCAGCCCTTGCCGCAGGGTGGCCCAGGAGGCCCGGCCTGCAACGTCGGCCCATTGCTCGGGCGAAAGCGTCAGGTCGGACAGCATCTGGAACGGCACCTCCGGCACCGTGGCCGTAGCCCCGGCACGGAAGGCGATCAGGTCCTGCACAACTTGCGGCAGCGCCGCGGTGTCGGCCGGTTTCCCGATGGCCCAGGCATAGAAGGCCGCCCGCGACGCGCTGTCCGGTTTGGGGTGAACCATCCGGATCACATCGGCCAGCGACGGATCGTTCCCGACCATCGCCGCCATCAGTTGCCCGTCGGTGGCCCCGTTCAGCCAGCCCTGCACCATCGCCTTGGGCCGAGAGCCGAGCGACTTCCGCCCGGTCCGCCCCGACCGCAGGATCTGCACGAAGGTCCGCAGCATCTTGCCCGAGGTCACGACCTTCGGGAAAGCCAGCGCAAACAGCGCCGGATCGCGGCTGGCCAGCACCGCAAGCAGCAGCGCAGGCGTGTCCTTCATGTGGCCCTTGGTGCGGACGTGGACAGCGGCCTTGGCCAGGAACAGCGGTTCCACCGCCTCGGCCGCAGCGACCAGCGCGGTCACTTCGGCTTCGGCATCATGGTAGAACCCGCCCCCGACCGTTCCGGTCATGGCAAGCTGCGCCAGCCGGTGTTCGGCGTCATAGGCATAGGCCTTTGCCCCTTGGGCGTTGGTGGCGGTTGCCCGAGGGAGCAACCGCCCCGCCAGCGATGCAAACACGGATTTGTTTGCCATGATCATCTTCCCTTTGTTTGGTGAGACCTTTGTGCCAACAGAGGGTTGGAAAAGAAAGGAAATCAAAGATTCCGCATAAGTCTTTGTTAAAATGTAAAAATATGGATAATTGCGAGGCCTGCTTCCAAAGTAATATAGCCCATGATATAAGACCTTATCCATTTTGATAATTTGGCATGCGCAACGTCGTCATCGGCTTTCTTGGCACCCAGCTGGACATGGGCAAGCGTCGCGAATGGCGGCCTTCGGTGCAGTTGTGCGCCCATGCGGGCTTTCCCGTTGACCGGCTGGAACTGATCCACGACCAGCGCCACTACCACCTTGCCTGCAACGTCATGGCTGCGATCAGGAGTGTCTCGCCCGAGACCGAAGTGCGGCTGGTGCGGATCGACATGGCCGATCCCTGGGATTTCCAAGAGGTCTATGGCCGCCTTTATGACTTTGCCGCCGACTACGGCTTTGACGAGGATCGCGAGCGGTATCACGTCCACCTGACCACCGGCACCCATGTGGCACAGATCTGCTGGTTCCTGCTGACCGAAAGCCGCCATGTGCCTGCGCGTCTGATCCAAACCGGCCCGCCACGGGATGGAGGCGCGCCAGAGGGCACGCTGGATGTGATCGACCTTGATCTAGCCCGGTACAACGCCCTGCAACGCCGGTTCGACGTGGCCAAGCGCGAACATGCGGCCCTGCTCTTGGGCGGGGTTGAGACCCGGTCGCCCGCACTGCGCGAGATGATCGAACGGCTTGATCTGGTGGCTGGTACAACCGATGCGCCGATCTTTCTTTTGGGCGAGGCGGGCACGGGCAAATCGGCGCTTGCGACCCGGCTGCACGAGCTGAAACTGGTGCGCCGTCGGGTGAAGGGGCGTCTGGTGCAGGTCAACTGCGCCGCGCTGCGCGACGGGGCCTTGCCGGCCCTTCTGGGCCAGCGCCGGGCGGCGATGGGCGTGGCTGGCAGCGAAAGGCCTGGCTTCCTGCGCGAAGCTGACGGCGGGGTACTATTCCTTGACCAGATCGATGAACTCCGTCCCGACGCACAGGCGGCTTTGCTGCAAGCGCTGGAAACCGGCCGCTATTGCCCGGTCGGGTCCGAGGCGGAAACCTCGGTCCGCCTGCAAGTGATCGCCTCGGCCAGCCTTGATCCCGGGGCCCTTGTCCAGTCCGGTCGTTTGCGTCCGGATCTGCACGCGCGCCTGTCGCAATGGCAGTTTCGCCTGCCGCCCTTGCGGGAGAGGCGTGAAGATATCGAGGCGCATCTTCTGCACCTGACCGCCGAAAGCGAGCGCCAGCTTGGCCGCCAGACCGGCTTTAATGCCGACGCACTGGCGCGCTACCTGCGCTTTGCCAAGGATCCGGCGACACCCTGGCCGGGCAACCTGCGGGACCTGCAGGCCTCTGCCAGCCGCATGGCCGTTCTGGCCGAACGGGGCCGGGTGACTCTGGCGATGGTGGAAGAAGAGATCGGCGTGCTGACAGCGCAATGGAATGCGGTCGACGCTGATCCCGAAGGCACGCTTCTGGCCGAGGTTTTGCCTGACCCGACAGCCATTGATGCCTTTGACCGCGTGCAGCTTGCTGCGGTCATCCGGGCCTGCCGTCAATGCAGCAGCCTGTCGGCGGCGGGGAGGCAGCTGTTCGCTGCGTCCCGCGCAGCAAAGGCCAGCCAGAACGATGCTGACCGCTTGCGAAAATACCTTGCGCGCTTCGGGCTGGATTGGGCTGCAGTTTCCGCCTGACAATCATCTGGAAAGACTTGCTTTTCTTGCCGACTGTTTTCAGGATCAGTCACGCAATGGTTGAGTGATTTTGGTCGTCGGGGGGCGCCATTTGGTAGTGCTGCGCCAGGAAACCATCGAGGCGGCCGCACCGGACCAGGCGTCATTGGCCGCCGCGGTCAAGCTGTTGAAACCTGCGCTCTGGTCTGGCTTTGGTGGTTCGGCCGATGGAAAACTGGTCTGGGGCGATTGCCAGGGATCAGGTGCGAACCCGTATCGGCTGGCTGTTGATCTCGACACCGTTGGCAGCAAATGCACCTGCCCGTCGCGCAAGTTCCCCTGCAAACATGCGCTGGCGCTGATGCTGATGCAAAGCCGGGGGCAGGCTTTCCCAGCGGCGGATGTGCCGCCCTGGGTGGTGGAATGGATGGGGCGACGCAAGGGTGGGGCGGTCGCCACTGCTCCAACGCTTACTGCACCTTCCCTTGCTGCCGTGGTAGAGGAACCCGACGCCGCACCTGACCCAAAGGCTGAAGCCCGCCGCGAAGCGCAAAGGGTCAAGCGTGAGGTCGAGACGAGTGCAGCCATCAGGGCGGGTCTTGACGATCTGGAAGGCTGGATTTCCGACCAGTTGCGCGGTGGCCTTTCGGGGCTGCTGGCAAATCTGCCTGCCCGTTGCCGTCAGGTCGCGGCGCGTATGGTGGATGCGCGCATGGGCGCGCTGGCCGCCCGCCTGGATGAACTGCCAGCCCGCATCCAGGCACTGCCCGCTGCGCGGCGTTTGGATGCGCTGGTGGCCGAGTTGGGCAACCTCGTCCTGATGTCGCGCGCCTGGGGTGATGGGTCCGCCCCCGATCCGGGCCTGCGCCGCCAGATCGCCACGACTGAAGCGCGCGATGCCCTGCTTGCTGATCCCTCGGCCCCGCGGGTAACGGCCCTGTGGTCCGTCTGCGCCACGCGAGAGGTGACCCGCCGCGATGGTCTGGTTGCGCAATCGACATGGCTTGCCAATCAGGGTGAAGGCCCGGCCTTCGCGCTATTGCAGGATTACTTCCCCGCCTCTGCCGGACGGCGCAGCGCCGCCTTTGTCGAGGGCCAGGTGTTCGGGGCCGAACTGGTGTTCTTCCCGTCGGCCTACCCGCTGCGCGCCCAGATCGTGCAGCGATGTGACGCCGCTGCCTCCGCGCCACCCCCCGCGCCGCAAGACCCGCTGGACGCCTATGCCTTGGCCCTTGGCCGTGAACCCTGGATTGCCGAGGTTCCCCTTGTGCTGCCAGAAGGCCGGCTTGCACAGGCCGAGGATGGCGCAATCTGGTGGCAGGGCAGGGCCCGCGCCCTGCCGGTGCTGGCCGAAGATGTGCCAGAGGTGGCGCTTGGCTTGGCCCTCTCCCGCGCGGCGATGGTCTGGGATGGCCATATGGGCCGGATGCTCGAGGCTGAGACGACCCTTGGCAGGATCAGCTTTCATGGCTGAACCGCTGATCCCCCTTCTTTTGGCCGCCCGGTCTCGCTGGATGATCGGCGGCGAGGGCGCGGTGGCGGATCATCCGCTTCTGGCAGGAGAGGCCGCGGCCGAGGCTGACCTGCGACTTTTGGCTGTGGCGGGTCAGTATCAGCGCTTTGTGCAACCGCCGCAGCCCCCCGCGCTGAACCTGCGGCCCGATCTTCCGCCCCTGTCCTTGCCCTTCCTGCCGGATGCGTTGCGCTCGCTTGCGCGCAGGCTGTTGCAGGACAAATCCGACCGCGCACCGTTGTGGCTGGCGATCCTTGCTGCCAAGCGCGGCCATGTGCTGCATCCGGCAGACTGGATGCCGCCGCCGAACGCCGACCTGCCCGAGGTCTACCGCCCGCTGCAGGCTTGGGCTGCAGGCCAGACCGGCCCGGCCGCCCAGCTTTCGTCCGACACATGGCTTGACCTGACCAAGACCGAGCGTCTGGCGCAGTTTGCAGTCTTGCGGCAGGCGGACCCGAATAAAGCACTTGCGCTTTTGACCGAACACCTCGCCCCCTGTCCGGCGGAAGAGCGTCTTGCCTTGGTCGAAATGCTGGCCGCCGGGCTGACCGCTGATGACATGGCTTTTCTGCAGGGTCTGGGCAGTGACCGTTCCGAAAAGGTCCGCCGGGCTGCCGCCCATCTGTTGGCGCGACTGGGCCAGTCAGGCGCTGATCCCCTTGCCGCCGAGGCAGCCGCGATGTTTGAAGTCGCGACCGAAGGGTTGATCCGGAGGCGCAAGGTCTTGCGCATGATCGCGAAGGCCAAGGACGGGCAAGTACGGTCGCTGGTACAGAACTTGCCCGAGATCAGCTTGCCAAGTCTAGCCCAGGCACTGGGTCTTGGCCCGGCTGAGTTTGTCGAGATTTGGCAGCCGGACAAGGTGCCGCAACAGGTGCAATACGCGCTTTCCACCATGATCGCGCGAACGGCGACGGACGTTGAAGTTGCCGCGTATTGGCAAAAGCTGATGGCCGAACCTGAAAGCGCCCGGGCCAGTTTGTCGCCAATTTTCCCGCGTCTGTCTTCGGGTGATCAAGAGGCAGCCTGCCTTTGGCTTATCGCGCAATCCGGCATTTCCTCCGGCGCGGACATTCTTTCCTTGATGGGGGCATCCGTTCCCGCTCCGGTTTCGGCGGCACTCACGGCGCAGCGCAAGGCGCTTGTCGATCTTGTCAATCTGTCGCAAGTGAGCGCCCCCGAAAAGGCGGCAGCTGCGCGCGCCGATGCGCAGCGATTGGCCAATGTCTTGTCCACCCTTGGCCTTTTGCTGACCGCCAGCGATGCTGCCCTTGTTCTGCAAACCGTGACTGCGGCCGGGGTGCATCCGGCCGACCCGATGCTTGACCGTCTCAATTTCAATGCAGCGTTGAAAGGTTCCTGAATGTCCGAAATCCAGCGTCCGCCCGCCGAACAGGTTTTCGCCCATGAACTTGCCGCCCTGAAGGCTGCAGACAAAGCCGAGCGGCCCGAAGGTTGGGTGCTGGCGCCCAAGGCCGTTGTCACTTATGTCCTTGGCGGCAAGGCCGCGGACGGGACAGTGATCTCGCCCAAGTATGTCGGCTCTCGCCGCCTGATCGAAACGGCGGTTGCGACCTTGGCCACGGACCGCGCACTTTTGCTGCTTGGTGTGCCGGGGACGGCGAAATCATGGGTGTCGGAACACCTTGCAGCGGGCATTGCGGGCGACAGCACGATGGTCGTGCAATGCACCTCTGGCACGGATGAAAACCAGATCCGCTATGGCTGGAACTATGCCCAGCTTCTGGCCAAAGGCCCGTCGCAAGACGCGCTGGTGCCGACGCCGCTTTACCGGGCGATGGATCAGGGCAAGCTTTGCCGTCTGGAAGAACTGACGCGGATGGGGTCGGATGTACAGGACACGCTGATCACCGTCCTGTCCGAAAAGATGATGCCGGTGCCAGAGCTGAATTCGGCCGTCTATGCCAAGCGCGGTTTCAACATCATCGCCACGGCAAATAACCGCGACAAGGGGGTGAACGAGCTGTCATCCGCGCTCAAGCGGCGGTTCAACGTGGTGGTACTGCCCCTGCCCACCGACATTGACGAAGAGGTCGCCATCGTCACGCGCCGGGTGGGTGAGATGGGCGGCGGTCTGTCACTACCGGTGCCCAAAGGCACGGCGGCCGAGGTGGAGCGTATCGTCACGATCTTCCGCGAACTGCGCGACGGCAAGACGTTGGACGGCAAGACGGCGCTGAAGGTGCCGTCGGGCTCGCTCTCCACGGCTGAGGCGATTGCGGTGATGGTGGGGGGGCTGAGCCAGGCCGCGTGGTTCATGGACGGTGCGCTGGATGCCGAGGCGCTGGCACCCACCCTCATGGGCGCCATCGTCAAGGACCCGGTGCAGGACAAGCTGGTGCTGGAGGAATATCTGGAAGGTGTCTTGAAAAAACGCCGCGACTATGCCGGTTATTATACGGCGCTGACCGATCTTCTGTAATGGCCGAAGTCGCCTATTTCGGCGTTCGCCACCATGGGCCGGGATCGGCCCGCCGCCTTGTGCAGGCGTTGGAGCGGTTGCAGCCCCGGCAGGTGCTGATCGAAGGGCCGTCTGACCTTTCCGGCCTGATGGCTGCGCTGGTGCATCCCTTGGCCCGCCCGCCGCTGGCCCTATTGGCCTATGCCGAGGATGATCCCGCCCGCGCGTCCTTCTGGCCGTTCGAGACCTATTCGCCGGAGTATCAGGCCATCCGCTGGGCCGTGTCTCATGGGGCCGGGCTGCAGTTCATCGACCTGCCTACATCTGTGACCCTCGCCCGTGATGCAGAGGCCGACAGGGCAGTCCTGCGCAGCGACCCGATCGCCGATCTGGCCCAGGCCGCAGGCCATGCCGACCCGGAAAGCTGGTGGAATGACCTGTTCGAGGTAGGGGGCGAAGGCATTGATGTCTTTGCCGCCGTAGCCTCTGCCATGGCCGCCCTGCGCGAAGGTCAGCCCGTAACGGGCGACGATATCCCGCGCGAGGCGCAGATGCGGCTGGCCATTGCCGAGGCGGCAAAGGGCGAAGGTCCGGTGGCCGTGGTCTGCGGCGCCTGGCATGTGCCTGCCTTGCAGGCGCCGCACCCAAAAGCCGCCGATCGCGAGGCGCTGAAAGGGCTGCCGCGTGTCAAGACCCGCGCCACATGGGTGCCTTGGACCACTCGCCGCCTGTCGCGCCATTCGGGCTATGGGGCAGGGGTTCCGGCACCGGGCTGGTACAAGCATCTGTGGGATCAAGGCGCGGGGCAGGGCGCGCAGGTGCACTGGGTCGCCCGCATCGGGACGGCGCTGCGCGAGGCGGGGCACCTGGTCTCTACCGCCAGTCTGATCGAGGTGCAGCGTCTGGCCGTCAGCCTTGCCGCCCTGCGCGACCGCCCCGGCCCGGGTTTCGAGGAGTTGCGCGAAGCCTCGGTCGCCTGCCTGATGGGTGGCACGCCGGAGCTGTGGTCCCTGATCGAGGCCGAACTGCTGCTTGGCAACGATGTGGGGACCATCCCCCCCGATTTGCCGCTCGCCCCCCTTCTCGATGATCTGGAGCGTCTACAAAGGGCAACCCGGCTGAAACCCGAGGCCCTGCCGCGCGAACTCATGATCGACCTCAGGTCTGATGCGGGAACGGCGCGGTCGCAACTTTTGCACCGGCTGGCCGTTCTGGGGGTGAACTGGGGCCGGATCACGGATGCCGGGCGCAGTCGTGGCACGTTTCGCGAAAAGTGGGTTCTGGCCTGGGAGCCGGAACTGGCGGTGGCGCTGGTCGATAACCTTGTCTGGGGGCCGACGATCGAAGCCGCCGCCTCGGCCCTGCTGGTTGATGGCATGGGCAAGGCCGCGACGCTGGCCGATCTGGCGGGCGCGGTGGAACGGGCGCTGACGGCCGATCTGCCTAAGGCTGCGCAGGCTGGCATCGCGCTCTTGGACACATTGGCCGCCCGCACGGATGATGCGGCAGCGCTTTTGGCGGCCCTGCCCGCGCTGGTCGATACGCTGCGCTACGGAACCGCACGCGATATCGACCGCGCGCCGCTTGCCGCCCTTGCCGAACGTGTCACCGTTCAGGCCGCTGTCGCCTTGCCCTATGCCGGGCGCAATCTTGATGCGGCAACGGCCGCCGGGCTGTCGCAAGCGGTCAGCGCGGCGCATCGCGCCGTGCTGCTGGCGGAATTCCCCGACCCCGTGCGCGAGGCTTGGCTGACTGCCCTTGCCAACCTTTCTGCCGCACCCCAGACCGCGCGCCAGCTTGCCGGCTGCGCGACCCGGCTTTTGTACGAGGCAGCAGAGATATCCCCCGAAGATGTCGCCGACCGCATCGGTCTTGCCTTGTCGCTTGGGACACCGGTTGCCGAAGCCGCCGCCTATTTCGAAGGCTTCTTTGCCGGGGCCAGCCAGCGGCTGATCCACGACGCGGCCCTGCGCACGGCAGTGGACAGCTGGATGCAGGCCCTTGACGAAGAGGACTTTGTCGCCGCCTTGCCGCTGTTCCGCCGCGTCTTTTCCGAACTCGCCCTACCTGAGCGGCAGATGCTGATGCAGGCCGCCCTCTCCGGCCCGCGCAGCGCCGAGGTGACCCCAGACGAGGGCCAACCCGCATGGGAGGCTCACCTGGCCACCCTGACCCGCATGCTGACCGGCGGAGGATATCCATGAGCGACCGCAAACGCCGCTGGGCCCTGGCCCTTGGCGGGGATGAGGACGGGCTTTCCGATACCGACCGCCGGATGAGCCTTGCCCTTGATGCGCTTTACGACGACGAAAAGCCAAAGACGGCCGGGCTGGGCGGGTCCGCCCCCCGTGTGGCGCGCTGGCTGGGCGACATCCGCGAGTTCTTTCCGGCGCCGGTGGTTCAGGTGATCCAGAAAGACGCCTTTGACCGCAAGGGCTTGCGCCAGATGCTGCTGCAGCCCGAGTTCCTCGCCACGGTTGAGGCCGATGTGCATCTGGTCGCCGACCTGATTTCGCTGCGCAAGGTGATGCCGGACAAGACGATCGACACCGCGCGCCAGGTCATCGCCAAAGTGGTGGCCGACCTTCTGAAACGGCTGGAAGCCCGTACGGCCGAGGCGGTGCGCGGCGCGCTTGACCGCAGCCAGCGCACCAACCGGCCCCGCTTTGCCGATATCGACTGGCCCCGCACGATCCGCGCCAACTTGAGCCACTATCAACCCGACCTGCAGACTGTGATCCCCGAACGGTTGGTGGGATTTCAGCGGCGGCAACGGCGGCTGGCCGATCTGGACGAGGTGGTGCTTTGCGTCGACCAGTCAGGGTCAATGGCGACATCGGTGGTGTATTCCTCGATCTTTGCCGCGGTGATGGCATCGATCCCGGCGGTCAAGACGAAGCTCGTGTGCTTTGACACCGCCATCGTCGACCTGACCGAAGACCTCGCCGACCCGGCGCAAGTGCTGTTCGGCGTCCAGCTGGGTGGCGGCACCGACATCAACCGCGCCATCGCCTATTGCGAAGAGCGGATCGAGCGGCCATCGAAGACGCATCTGATCCTGATCTCGGACCTCTACGAAGGCGGCAACGCGGCCGAGCTTCTGGGCAGGATTGCCCGACTGGTCGGAATGGGGGTCAACGTGATCGCCCTTCTGGCCCTGACTGACACTGGCCGCCCCGGCTACGATCCGAAGAACGCCGAGGCCTTCGCCGCGCTTGGGGTGCCGGTCTTCGCCTGCACGCCGGACCAGTTCCCCGCCCTGATGGCCGCAGCCCTGCGGCGCCAGGATATCGCGGCGTGGGCGGCGGCACAGGACATCAAGCTTGCAAGATAGCGAAGCCGAAATCACCGGGATCTCTGGTAGGAAGGCAACCGGTACATCGGTTGCGCCCAAAACCGTTCCTTGCATCCATGAGGCGCAGGGTTATCAATCTGTTGAAGATTTTTGCAGCTTCCAAAGCGCGGTCCTGACACTTGATCCCTGACGCCTCTGCAGTCCTGTCGACCTGCGTCTCGGTTGATCTGGCGGTCGATCCAAGGACGGCAGAGCTTCTCGCTTTGGCGGCGGTACGCAGGGAGCAGTCGTTTGTTCACCGCACCGGTCCCTGGGCGACGATTGTGTCCGGGCTGGACCGCCTGGAGGCGCTGTGCGAGGGCGCGCGCATCTCGTCGGCCACAACATCCTTCGCCAAGATCTGCCGCATCTGGTGGCCACTTGGGCGCGGCTGCAGGCCCTCGGCGCGGCCCCCGCCCCGGCGATGAGGTCCTGCCCCGCCGCGTCACCCCTGAAACCGCCGCCTTGCCGCACGCGGATCTGCGCTATGTGCCGCCCGATCCGAAGCTGGTGGACCTGTCCTTCGCGGGCCGTCTGCTTCAGGGCGACACGTCGCTGGCTACCATCGCCGCCGCCCGACCGGGCGACCCGATCCAGCTGATCCGCGATGGCGACCGCTGGCGGATCGAAAACCCCCATGGCCATACCCTCGCCCGCCTGTCCCGCGTCTTCGTCCCGCCCGACGGTCCCACCTTCTTGCGCGGCGAGGTCGCGGTCATCCTCCTTAGGCGGCGTGAAGACGGGGATGAGGAGTATCACCACGACCTGCGGCGTGACGAGTGGGAGGTGGTCCCGCCCGAACTGGTGTTCAGGAGCGCAGTGACCCACGCCTGAAGTGCCGAGATCACGCGCGACAGAACGGACTGACAAACGACGGCGGTTGCCCGTCCCCGCAACCAAAACTGCTAAAAGGATATCAATGGCTTAGACTAACACTGGTCGCCACTAGGGCGCCCTTTTGCGTTGCAACACAGCGCAACCCGTTCCCCAAAGATTACAAACGCTTGCAGCCAGTCACGATTCCTAACTGCAATACACATGCGACACCGGGACCGCCAACTGTTCGGCACACGGTCCTTATGCTAACAAAAAAAGGCGATCGCCGGTCTGCAGCCAGAACTGGTAAGAGAAAGCGAATGCTAGGGTGAGCGACCAACGTGAACGGCCCAAAGCGGAGGGTCGAGGCGGGACGAGGCGGTGTCGCGACGTTCCCTGAACCGGACATTCGCGAAGCCTGAAGCAGTCCATGCCTTCCAAGTCAGGTAGGCACCCGGAGAGGGGCTTTTCCCAACGCGGCCGAACCAGTCAGGCGTTCCGGAGGCCTAAGTTCTGCACAGATCCTGCACATTCGCCAGGCAAACTCTGCATCCGAAAACGTCCATCCTCTACCGGAAAACAGGGAGATGTGATGGATGCCAAGGCAACTTGAGATTCACGGCGTGCCGAAAAACATTGCAATGGATGGCTGGCGGCTGGAAACGGCAGTCGAGCCGGTCGACACTTCATCGAGCAACCGCGATGGCACAGGTGGCGCAGATCCCGAGGTGACTGGTGAGCGGCGCGGCCGCTGGGTGCAGTTTATTGCAATCGCCTTACTGGCCGATTTTCTTTTCTGGGACCAGAGGATCGGTATTTCCTTGGTTTTCTTTGCCATTGGCCTGGTGCTGATCGCAGGACGGCGCAGTCACAGATCAGCGCAAATCAAGGCCGGGTTGCTTTGCTTGTTGGGGGCGTTGCCAGTGGTGGACAGTCTACAGCCGTTGTCTGTGGTGTTCCTTGTCATTGGATCAACTACGGCTATCGTCACGTTGAACGGGCAGGGCACGGGTCTTCCGTGGCTGGCTTCACAGGTGGCTTCGTTCCTGATCGCTTTGCCGGGGCAGTGGCTGCGGAGCCTGCATCCGGCAGGCATCCGTCGGATGAGAACGCCGGCACAATCGTTAGCGTCGACGGCACGACTGGCTTCGCTGACGCGGGACTGGGCGTTCCCGCTGGGTGGGTCGCTAGTCTTCCTCGCGCTACTGATGGACGCGAACCCGATCTTTCTGACCCTCGGGACAGAGCATGTCGATTTCTGGCGTCTTTGCCAGCGCGCAACATTTTGGGTTGGGGTCATGGTCTTGACCGCACCCTTCCTGCTGCCGGTGCGGTCTGCGATAAGCCTGCCCGATTTTCCGGAGTTTCGCCTCCCGCGGCTGGGGCTGAACATGCGCTCGGTCCTGCGTGCCCTGTTTATGTTCAATGTGCTGATCGGCGTGCAGATGATGACGGACATTGCCATCCTGGTCGGCGGCGCCGAATTGCCCAGCGGCATGACCTACGCGGAATATGCCCACCGTGGTGCCTATCCGCTGCTTGCCACTGCGATGCTGGCGATGGCCTTTGCAGTATTGGCCCGACCCTTCTGGCATGGACACCGGCTGATCCAGCCGTTGATGCTGCTTTGGCTTTTGCAGAATGTCGTGCTAACCGGCGCCGCCGCCTTGCGCCTTGATCTCTACATCGAGGTCTATGGGCTGACCTACCTGCGGCTTTACGCCTTGATCTGGATGGCGCTGGTTGCTTGTGGCCTCGGGCTGGCAATCGTGCAGATGGCCTTAAGCCGCGGCACTGAATGGCTTGCAGCCTGGACGGCCGGGCTTGGCGCTGTCACGATCTATGCTTGCGCCTTCGTCAACTTCGCCGCGATCATTGCGGCACAGAACCTGTCGCGCCCTGACCCCGATCTCGCCTATGTGTGCGACCTGGGGCCTATGGCAGCGGCGGAGATGGCCGAGGCCAAGGTGGCCAATCCCTACCTCTTGCAGCTCGACAGACGATATTCCCGCTACTGCCAGGCTGAGATGCCGCCCCAGATCGAAGGCTGGCGGGATTGGGGCTTACGCAACTGGAGGGTCAACCGTATGGTCGAGAACAGTGGTCCCGGAGCAGGCTGAATGAAGGTCCTGATCGTCGATGATGATCCTCGGCTGCGCGATCTGGTGCGGCTGGCGATGGAGCGCGCTGGCTTTCAGGTCATCACCGCCGCTGACGGCCAGTCGGCCCTGACCCGGGTGGCGCGTGATCTACCCGACCTGGTGGTGCTGGACATCGGTCTGCCCGAGGTTGACGGGCTTGAGGTTTGCCGCAGGGTCCGGCAGCGGTCGAACGTGCCGGTGCTGTTCCTGACCGCCCGCGACGACGAGATTGACCGCATCCTTGGGCTTGAACTGGGTGCGGACGACTATGTGACCAAGCCTTTCAGCCCGCGAGAGCTTGTTGCCCGCGTGCGGGCGATCCTGAAGCGCTCGTCCGGTGCGGCGGAGGCACAGCCTATGCGGGTGGGCGAGTTGTTTCTTGATCCGGCGGCCCGGACCTGCCGGATCGGGGGGCGTGATGTTGCCCTGACCGCCACCAAGTTTCGTCTGCTGGAAGTTCTGATGGGCCAAGCTGGTCGGCTGGTCTCACGCCATACGCTGATAAGCGCGATCTGGGGGGCGCAAAGCCTCGTGTCGGATCGGACGCTGGACAGCCACATGCGCAACCTGCGCCGCAAGATGGCCGAGGCGGGGCTGCCGGGGGCGATAGAAAGCCGCCATGGGCAAGGTGTTCGCCTTGGGGCATCCGGATGAACCGTAAGTGGCGGCCATCACTTGCCTTGGTTCTTGGTGGCGCTCTCATGGGCACACTGGGGCTGTCGCTGGCAGGAATGATTGCGTTGCGATATCTGGGGCCGGAAATCGGTTTCCGTTTGGCCGCCCTGTTGCTGGCACTGGTGATCACGCCGTCCACAGTAGGCTTGGGCTGGTTGCTGGTACGGCTTCTGCTTCGCCCGATCCGCGCGTTGGAGAAGTTTGCAGCTGAGCAGGAGACCGACACTATGCCGACGCTTCCGCTGCATTTCGGCACGCAGGAGCTTTTCGAAACCGGACGGCGGGTCTTTGCCATGGCCCAGGCACTGCGCAACCGCGAGGCTTCGATCCGGGCCTTCACCGATCATGTGACCCATGAGTTGCGCACCCCGGTCGCAGCGATCCGTGCGGGCGCCGAACTCTTGGGGGACAGCTCTGCGCTGGAGCCGGGGGACCGTGCCGTGCTCGCCCAGATCGCCAGCGCAGGAGAGCAGCTTGAAAGCCAGATTTCCGCCATGCGCGATGCGGCAAGGGCACGTGAAACGCGCTATCTTGGCCGCTGTACGCTTGCGCAGGTGATGCCTGCCCTGGCTGCCGATTGGCCGGGTGTGAAAACAGTTGTCGATGGGCAGGACCTCGAAATCCCGATTGCGCCTGAAGGGTTGCGCATTGTGCTTGGCCATCTGCTGCGTAACGCCGAAGAACATGGCGCTGATACTGTAACGTTTCGGGTGACAACGTCGGGAGAGGGGCTCGCCCTTATCGTTCAGGACAACGGCACCGGCGTTTCCGCTGGAAATGCGAGGCGGATCTTCGACCCCTTCTTCACGACCCGCCGTGAGGTCGGGGGCACTGGAATGGGATTGACCGTGGTGCGCGGCATTCTGCAGGCCCATCACGCCGACATTGCTGTGGAGGATTGCGCGGCGGGTACGGTGTTCCGATTGACCTTCGCGTCAGGCAGAGGTTGACAAAGGCGCGGCCGTTTCCTGAGAGGCACCTGATACATCGGCCCATACACCCTAAGCGATTGGTTGGTTCCATTCCACTGCGTCTCACGGCAAACCTGACTTTCGCAAAATTGACCTTTGCGCTTATAGAGACGGAAACGGCCAACTCATGGTCCGCAAGATAATTTCGGAGCGTTGTCTCATGCCAGGTCATTTGCACTCGGCGCTGCCAATTCAGGCCGAGATGGCACAGGGCAAGGTCTCGCTCATCACATTCCTAAGGCAAGCCGGTCGGAATCTGCTTTCGGTCATCCCCGAGGAAACCAAAAGCAAACGCTATGTCCGCGGGCCTGCCAAGCTGCACTATGTCTGCGATCCAGAAATCATCACAGCGATCCTGGTCGAGCATCCGGAGGCCTTTCCGAAGTCGCAGGTCACCAAGAACATTCTGGGATCGGCCATTGGCAACGGCATGATCCTGTCAGAGGGTCCGGTCTGGAAGGCGCAGAGGCGCCGGTATGCGCCGCTGTTTGCCGCGCGCAACCTGCCCGTGCTGGCCCGGCATTTTGCCGAAACCGGGCGTGGCCTTGCCAGTCGTCTGACAGAGGCGAAGGGCGAGGTCGACATCGTGCAACTTGCTCAGGAGGCGACCCTGGGTGATATCTCGCGCGTCATGTTCTCGGGCTCCAGGGATGTTGATCCCGAGACCGTCCGGACCGGCCTCAAGCGCTACACCGAACATGTCGCCGACATGTCGTTCTTCGACCTTCTCGGGCTTCCGTCCTGGGTACCGCGCCTCAAGTGGCTGAAAAGCAAGGCGCCGGTGACCGACATGCGCAATCTTGCGCGCCGCGTGATTACCAATCGTCAGGCTGTCCGGCGAGAGGAGCCCGAGGACTTCCTTGACCTCATGGTGGCCGCGCTGACGACCGATGGCGAGGACATCGAAGCCACGGTCGACAACCTTCTGACCTTCGTCGTGGCCGGGCACGAGACCGCCGCAAATACGCTCGCCTGGGCTCTCTATCTGCTGGCGCTTCATCCTGAAGTCCAAGCCACCCTGCGCGGGGAGGTCAGCCTTCATTGCCCGGAAGGTCCCGTGACATTCGAGGCCGCGCAGAAGATGGAGCGCCTGAACGCCCATGTCAGCGAGACACTGCGCCTTTATCCGGCCGCTGCCTTCTTTGCGCGGGACGCGGCACAAGAGATCACGCTGGGTGACATCACGTTCCGGAAGGGCGACGCCATATATTTTCCGATCTATGCGCTGCATCGACATCAGACGCTTTGGGAAGCCCCGGATGCCTATCAGGCGGACCGCTTTCTAAAAACCCAGCCCGAACGTGGACAGTTTCTTCCCTTCGGAGACGGTGCGCGTGTCTGTATCGGCGCGCAGTACGCGCGTACGGAAGTTGTCGTTCTGCTCGCCTCGCTGCTGCGGGAGGTCGAGTTTGCCATCGGGTCCGGCGCGATACCGCGTCCGGTGGTGACGATCACCATGCACCCGGACGGACCGCTGTTTCTTAGAGTCGCCAAGGCGATGGGTGCGCCGACATGACGCCCCTGAAGGTGCTGCGGTCCCTGACCCGTCGCCATGTCCGGCTGGACATCGTCAGCGGTCCGCACCGAATCAACATCTTCGATCGCCCGGGCCTGTCGCTTGCCAAGGCCGAACGGGATGCGCTGAGGCAGAAGGTTTCCGCGCTTGCCCTGAAGGTCGAACCGCGTGGGGCGCTTGATTACGGTGTCTTCCTGGACGACCTGGAGATCTGGAAGAACATCACCCTGACGCTGGTCTACGACCGAGCGACAGGCGCGCTGATCGCCTTCAACGCCCTGCGCTGGATCGAGATCGACCGGACGGGCGCCGAGCCTCCGGTCCTGCACCTTGGTCTTGCGATGGTTGATCCGGATTTTCAGTCGCGCGGTGTCTCGTGGATCCTTTACGGCTTGACCGTGGTGCTGCTTTTCATGCGTGCCGGTCTGCGACCGTTGCGCATCAGCAGCGTGTCGCAGGTTCCCGCTGTCATCGGGCGGGTCGCGCAGTCCTTTGCGGATGTGTACCCCGACGGAAAGACGCCAAGGGCCGGATACCGCCACCTTCGCGTCGCCCGGGCGATCATGAAGAACCACCGCGATGCCTTCGGTGTCGGCACTGACGCCTGGTTCGAAGAGGATCACTTCATCATCCGCAATGCCTATACTGGCGGTTCCGACGCGATGAAGAAGCGGTATGACGATGCCGCCCACCATCGCGACAGCTATGTCAACGACTTCTGCCTTGACCATCTCGACTATGCGCGCGGCGATGATTTCCTGCAGATCGGGCAGATGGACCTGCCAACCGCGCGCGGGTACCTGATGAAGGACGTGCCAAAGGGTTCGCGGCGTGCGGTCACGATGGCCGCCGCCTTCATGCTGGTGCAGAACTGGATCGTGCCGATTGCCGCCTGGCTTGACGGGTCAAGACGCTGGAACGGGCTGGAGCCAAGACGGAGTGACCGCGATGTTCAGCTATGACGAATTCACCAAGCGCAACATCGGCTTCGTCACTTTGGACCAGCAAGCGAAACTCAGGGCCGCGCATGTGTTCGTCTGCGGATGTGGCGGAATGGGCGGGGCTACGATTCTTGCACTGGCGCGGGCTGGTGTCGGTCGCCTGACGATCTGCGACATCGATAACTTCGAAGTGTCGAACCTGAACCGCCAGGTCTTTGCCTGGACCGACACGGTCGGTCGTCATAAAGCCGAGGCAACGGCCGAGCAGCTTCGGCGCATCAACCCCGAGATTTCGGTCGAGGTCCTGAAAGAGGATTGGCCCCGGCATGTGCCGCGTATCCTGGAGACGGCTTCGGTCGTGGTGAACGGCACAGATGACCTGGGTGCCTCGCTTCTCCTGTATCGTTCGGCACGCAAGGCTGGGCTGCCGGTCATCGACAGCTACGCCTCGCCCCTGCCATCGATCTACGTGACGCGGCCTACCGATCCCAGCCCAGAGGAACGCCTGGGCTATCCCACCATTGGCATGGGCTGGGACCAGTTGACCGCCGAGGCCCGCGCAAAGGCCTTCGAGGCCGAGGCAGTCTATGTCATGACCCACAGCTCATCCGCCGCGCACATCGATCTGGATGCGGTGGGCGAGGTCGTCGCAGGAAAGCGCAGCCGCATGTCGTTTGCGCCCATGGTCATCACGTCGGGCATGCTGATTGCCTATGAGGCCCTCGCGATCATCACAGGAACGGCGACTGCGACCGACTGCCGGGGCTGGTTCTTCAATCCCTACCGTGGGCGGGTCGAACGCCCGCGCAACCCGCTGGTGGCAATGATCGTGCGCCAGATCGTGCTGCGAAAGCTTGCGCAAATGATGGCGAAATGACCGGCCCACTGATCGCCGACTGCCTGATCTCGCTTCTGGCAGCTCTGGCCCTGCTTGGCCTGCGCGTCCGACTGCGTCAGACCGCGATTTCCCCGCGCCTGCGCACGACCTTGCGGTTTGCGACACTGATCTGGAGCCTCCTGTACCTGTTGCGGATTCCGGCCTGGCTTACAGACAGCGTCTTTGCCGGTCGGATTGTGCTGGTCGCGGCCAGCCTGATCCCGCTTTCGCTCCTCCTCGTCACCGAGGCCGCGATGCGTCGGCATGCCCCCGCGCGGGTGAAATACGGGTTGCTTGTCTTGACGCCGGCATTCGTAGGTGGCGCCCTCTTCCTGCCAGCCTCGGCCTTTCCCCAGTATTTGCCCGCCCTTCTTGCGTTTCAACTGGTGGCACTGGTCGAGGGAGCGCTGATGCTCTGGCGCGTACCGCCCGGTCACGGCAGTGAAGAACGCCGGGTGTTGCGGCTTTTTGCCGGGATCGTTGTCGTCGCCCTGCCGCTGGTCATAACAGATTTTGCCTTTATCGGGGCCCATCTGCCAATTCGCTTGTCGGCGCTTGCGATGCTGGCCGGAACCTGGCTGGCGATTGCGTCCAGCACCTGGGTCACGACACCGGGGCGGGCCGTGCTTGGCCTTGCGGGTTTCGTTGCCCTGTCGCTTGCCGGTGGCGCAGCACTTGGGCTTGCCAGCGGACCTTTGACCTTCGACAGCCTTCTGGTCCCCACCGCGACCATTCTTGCCATCCTGTTCTTTGTCGCCGCCACCGCGGGCGTGATCCGCCTTTCGCGCGGTGAAGTCGCTGATCAACTGGTTGCCCTTCTAGCGCAGCCCCATTCCGCCTTCACGCTAGAGGCGATCATGACGACCCTCGCCCCCTACAATCCGCGTCTCATGACGAGGTCTGATCTGGCCGAGACTGATCTGCCGCGTCTTGCCCTGCTTCTGGCGCCACGGCCGGCCTGGCCCTTGCCGGGGGACCAGATCGACCCTGACCGGTCAGATGAGCTTGGCGATATTGCCCGTGCGAACGGCTGCTCGCATCTTCTGGCGCTGCGCACCGACCCGCCCGAGGTCCTCGCCCTCACGCTCAGCGCCCCGCAGTCCAACACCCGGATAGGTTCATTGCTTTGCGCCATCGCACTACGCTACCAGGCCGGAGGGCAGACATGAGGCCAGAGATACGACAGGGCGACTTTGAGGCGTTCTTCCAGGTCCCGTTCGAGATCTACCGGGACACGCCCTATGTCTCGCCTTTGAAGTCCGACCTGAGACGCTTTCTGTCCACCGACAAGAATCCGCTGTTCTCTGCGTCAGCCGACATTGCCATCTTCACTGCGCATCAGGGCGGGCGCGCTGTCGGCCGGATCACCGCGCATGTTCACCGCGCGTCGAACGAACGGCATCACGTGAACACGGCCCTTTTCGGCTATTTCGACTGTGCGGACGATGTCGAGGCGGCCCAAGGGCTTCTGCGCGCCGCAGAAAGCTGGGCCCGTGCCCGCGGCTTCACGGAACTGCGCGGCAACTTCAACCTGACCGCGATGCAGATGGTCGGCGTGGTCACCGATGGTTTCGACCACCCGGTCGCGTCCGACTGCATGTGGAGCCCGCCCCACCTTGCCCGGCACCTCGAAGCCAATGGGTACGTGCGCTATTTCCCGATGACCACCCACCAGCTTGACCTGATCGAATGGGGCGCAAGGTCAGGTCAGCCCGTGTCCGTCCCCTCGGGCCTATACCCTGTCCCCGTGACGCGCAGGACGTTGGCGGACCGAATCCGTGATGCGCGGGCCATCCTGAACGCAAGTTTCGACCGCAATCCGATGTTCGTTCCTGTGTCGCGCGACGAGTATGACTTTCAGGCCAAGGACCTGAAGTGGATTGTCGACACCAGGTTGTCGGTCATCCTGCATGACAATCAGGGAGCGCCTGCAGCTGCGCTCTTGTGTATTCCCGACCTTGCCCCGCTTCTTCGCGCGTCGCGGTCGCGGCTGGGCATTGCCACGCCCTGGCACTTTCTGCGCCACCGGCTGACCAACCGGAGGGCGGTCATCATCTATTACGGGACGCATCCTGACTGGCATGGCAAGGGGGCGGCACCCTACATGGTCGATGCGACTGCGCGCGCGGCGCTTGCTGCCGGTTACTCGCAGATTTCCGTAACCTGGATCGCCGATGAGAATGGTGCCAGCCTTCGCCAGATGCAGCGCCTTGGGGCAAGACCTGCCCAGCGGCTCCACCTTTTCAGAAGGTTGCTATGACCCGGTTCAACAAAGCGCTGTTCGAAGCCTGTGTCGCCGAAAGCATGTTGTCGCCGTCGGTCCACAATACCCAACCCGCCCGTTGGAAGCTGGTCAGCGACGGCGCGGTCGAGCTGTCCTGCGATCCGCGCGCGGCCGTGCCGGTGGCAGACCCGTCAGGCCATGATCTGCTTCTCAGCTGCGGCACTGCACTTGAGGGCATGGCCATTGCGCTTTCGCGTCATGGATTGGCGGCCGAGGTCGAACTCCTTGGTGACCGGATCGACAGCGCTGCCATTGCGCGCGTCCGCATTGGCGGTCTGTGCGCGTCTGACCCCTTGTGCGAGGCCGTCGCCAAACGCTTTACCTGCCGGGGGGGCTTTGCGCCTGTCATGCCAGCAGATGTTGGCCTCCTGCAGGCCTGGGCTGCAGGCCAAGCCAGCGTTCATCTCGTCACTGGACGCGAACGTATCCAGGAAATTGCGGCGCTTAACGACGAACTGTCTGCTGATGTCTTTCGCGATGCCGCATTCAGGAAGGAGTTGCTGCACTGGTGTCGACTGCGCACTAGTCACCCGCGTTGGAACCACGATGGCTTGAATGCCAAAGCTATGAACCTTGGCGTCTTCGAGGCGCAGCTGATGCCGCTTGCCCTCAGCGTCCCCGTCTTCGGCCTAATGAAGCTGGTCGGCATGGACAGACTGCTGTCGGCCGAACGCGCGAAGACGGAAACGGTGGCGGCAGTGGTGTTCCTGTCGGTTCCGGCCGCGGCATCTCCTGTCCTGGCTGGACGCAGTCACTACCGGATGTGCCTATCGCTAGCCGAGATCGGCTTTTCGACCTGGCCGATGTCCGTTCTGGTCGACCGGGAAGCCGCCCGGGACACATTCAGCCGGGAATTCAAACTGGGTGAGTCGGATCGGCTATTGTCATGCCTGCGCGTCGGGCGTGCGCCAACAAAGCATCCCAATCGGGCGCGCCGACCGATATCTGAAGTGACCGACAGCCACCTAGGCACACGCGGTCCCAGCCGATGAGGACTTTGGGAAATGGCTGTCCGCTAACAGGAATCGCCCTTGGTTCCCGCAGACAAGTGTCGGTCGCAGTCTTGAGTGTGCCGGCGAACGGCTGCTTCAGGGCCCGGTCAACATACTTCTGTCGAGACCGTTCGTCCGCTTTCCGCCCAAAGCGAAGTTTGGGGCACGCCGCGCCCGACCGGCGGCAACCAGTTCGTTGAACTTCATTTAGATCGCATCGGAGGGCTGTCCCCTCGCTTTCGGTTGATCATCCCGCTCATGCCGAATCCATTCTGACCATTTGGGCTGATCGACGGGCAGCCCGTTCGGAACCTATACTGCCGCAACTCCAGCGGGGAGCCATGTGGCGACGGGGACGCGATACGGCGCAATACCGAAACGTTCCGGTCCCACGATGGCTGCCTCGGCAGTGCACCCAAGTTCACTTGAACTTCCGCAAACCGTTGACGCCCATCAATGCCTTGGAATTTCTTAATGCACGCAAGACCTCTTTCTCTTAAGCATCATTTTTTCAATGATTAGCCGCCCAAGCGGGCGAAAAAGATCCAGAAGGTTTTAGGCCTATCGGGCCATCAGCAGTGAACTTGCGTTCACTACTCGGCAGGCGAGCCATAGAGAGTGTAAACGGCCCCCGAAGAACCGTCATTGACTGCCTTAATGTGTGGCTAACGTGGCCACAAAGACAAGAAGCCCATCTGTCTCACGTAGCGCCCGACCCTTAGGGTCTATTGCCGCGAAGCGCGGTGGATGCGGGGGCTGGACACGGTTGCCAGTGCCGGCCACTGCCGCGACAGCGCCACGATCGCCATGCCACCCAGGATCACCACAGTTGCGCTGAACATCGGTTGGTCGGCCACTGAGCGGAGCAATGCGGGAAAAAGCGCAACCGCAGTCGCAAAGGCGAGACGTGCGATCTGAACGGCGTCCGACAGGCGGGTCAGCCCCGGCAGGAACACGGCCGTTGCCACCGCTGTCGGGGTGATCAGCGCGGCATAGAGTAGCCCAACATAGACCGGGGCGGGCAGGGCACCTACATGGCCCGGATGATCAAGGTACAGCAGATACCCAGCCAGAAACGCCAGAACACTTACCCGCAAAGCGCGCGGTGCCTGATC
>JBKDYO010000259.1:0-3260 GCA_046305855.1 Paracoccaceae bacterium | reverse complement strand
CTGGCCGGGTTCGGACAAGGCGACCGGGACATAGCCCATGCCGATCTGTTTGCCGAAGGCGACGGAGTAACCGCCCGACGTCAGGCGTCCGACCTTGATGCCGTCGTGGATGAGGGCTTCCTTGCCCCACGGGTCGGTGTCCGAGGGCCCGTCGATCAGGAGCGTGACGCATTTCGACCGGATGCCGGTGTCGAGCATCTTCTGCTTGCCCCGGAAGTCTTTCGTGAGGTCGACAAAGCGGTCGAGTGCGGCCTCCAGCGGGGTCGCGTCACGGCCCAGTTCGTTGCCGAAGGCGCGGTAGGATTTCTCCTGCCGCAGCCAGTTCTGGGCGCGGGCACCGACGCCCTTGAGGCCATGCTTTGCGCCGACGGACCAAAGGAGGTCCCAGAGGTAGCGGCCGAATTCGATGGGGTAGTGGAGTTCCCAGCCAAGTTCCCCCGTATAGGCCACGCGGACAGCCCGGACGGGGCACATGCCCAGCTCGATGTCGCGGTAGGACAGCCACGGGAAGCGCTTGTTGCCAAGGACGGTGTCGGGGTCGGCGTCCTTGACGATGTCTTTCAGAAGCGCGCGGGCGTTCGGACCGGCCAGCGCATAGACGCCCCACTGGGTGGTGACGTCGTGGATGTCGATGGCACCCTTGCCCTCGGCCATCCAGTCGTCGGCGGCCTTTTGCAGGAAGTCGTAGTCATAGGCCGTCCAGGCACCCGCCGAGATCAGGTAGTATTCGTCCTGCTTCAACCGGACGATGGTGTATTCGGTCCGCGTCGTGCCGTGGTCGGTCAGGGCGTAGGTCAGGTTGATCCTGCCCACGTTCGGCAGCTTGTTGCAGGTGAAGTGGTCGAGGAAGGCCGTAGCACCCGGCCCGCGCACCAGATGCTTGGTGAAGGCAGAGGCGTCGATGATGCCGACGGTGTTGCGCACCGCTTCGGCCTCGGCCTTGGCATAGGGCCACCAAGTTCCACGGCGGAAGCTGCGGGAGTTGTGGTCGAAGTCGGCGGGGGCGTCCTTGGGGCCGTAGTAGTTCGGGCGTTCCCAGCCGTTCACCTGGCCGAACTGCGCGCCCATGTCCTTCTGGCGGTCATAGGCGGGGGCGGTGCGCAGGGGGCGGGCGGCTTCGCGTTCCTCATCCGGGTGGTGCAGGATGAAGACGTGGTCATAGCACTCCTCGTTCTTGCGGGAGGCGTATTCCGTGGTCATCCAGCCGCCGAAGCGCTTGGGGTCGAGGGAGGCCATGTCGATCTCGGCTTCGCCTTGGGTCATCAACTGGGCGAGGTAGTAGCCGGTGCCGCCCGCGGCGGTGATGCCGAAGGAAAAGCCCTCGGCCAGCCACATGTTCCGCAGGCCGGGGGCGGGGCCGACCAGCGGGTTGCCGTCAGGGGTGTAGCAGATCGGGCCGTTGTAATCGTCCTTTAGGCCCACGGTTTCCGAGGACGGGATCCGGTGGATGAAGGACATGTATTCCTGCTCGATCCGTTCGAGGTCGAGCGGGAAGAGGTCGGCGCGGAAGCTGTCGGGGACGCCGTACTGGAAGCGGGCGGGGGCACCCTTTTCGTAGGGGCCAAGGATCCAGCCGCCGCGTTCTTCGCGGACGTACCACTTTGCGTCGGCGTCACGCAGGACCGGGTGCTGCGGGTTGGTCTTGCGCCATTCGACAAGGGCGGGGTCGGGCTCGGTCACGATGTACTGGTGTTCGACCACAACGGCGGGTGTCTTGATGCCGAGGAGCTTAGCGGTGCGCTGCGCGTGGTTGCCGGTGGCGGTGACGACGTGTTCGGCGGTGATCTCAAAACGGTCGTCGCTGGCGACGAGGTTGCCGCCCTTTTCTTCAAGCCGGGTGCAAGAGACGATCCATTCGGACCCGGTCCAACGATAGCCGTCGACCTGGATTTTCCGCTCGATGGTGGCGCCCAGTTGGCGGGCACCCTTGGCCATCGCCTGCGTCACGTCGGCCGGGTTGATGTAGCCGTCCTGCGGGTGGTAGAGCGCGCCGATCAGGTCCTCGGTGCGGACGAGGGGCCAGCGGTCCTTGATTTCGTTGGGCTTGAGGAATTCGTGGTAGACTCCGGCGGTTTCGGCCACCGAGGAGTAGAGCATGTATTCGTCCATGCGCTGCTGGTGTTGAGCCATCCTCAGGTTGCCGACGACGTAGAAGCCGGGGTTCAGACCCGTCTCCGCCTCCAGCCCCTTGTAGAAATCGACCGAGTACTTGTGGATGTGGGTCGTCGCGTAGCTCATGTTGAACAGGGGCAGAAGGCCTGCGGCGTGCCAGGTGGAACCCGCGGTCAGCTCGTCGCGTTCGACCAGCATCGTGTCCCAGCCTGCCTTCGCCAGGTGATAGGCGATCCCGGTGCCGACTGCGCCGCCGCCGACGACGAGGGCTTTGACGTGGGTTTTCATGGAAGAGACTCCCGCATTAGGTTTGCCCCTGTCTGCCAGAGCCGGGGGAATGCGGGCAAGTCCACCCGACCTTTGGCGTCAGAAAACGACATGAAGGCTCGAAAGCGGCAGTTGCCGTTCGACAGGAACCTGGCGCTGCTCTAGCATCTGCCAAAGTGGCGGAGGCATCCATGTCGTTGACCCAGGGGCTGACATTCCGGGCGGGTCGTCCTGAGGATGCTTCCGACCTGGTCCTGCTGTTCGACGCTGCTTCACGCCGGATATGCTCGTGAGAATGGAGCACGATGGCGGCCCCGAGCCAATCCTGGTTCGAGGTCGGTCGGGGCCGCATCCTGAACCTGCCGGATACGACCAGCTATCACAGCAATTGGCATGTGGCGGAGGCGGGGGGACGGATTATCGGCGGCCTCTTCGGCTTTTCGGTGCCCGACCCCTATGACCCAAAGGACATGACCGAAGTTGACGTGCCCTTTCACCCGTTGGTCGAGCTTGAGATCGTTGCCAAGGGCTGTTGGCTATTGCAAGCAGTGGCCCTGTTCCCGGAACACCGCGGGCGGGCTCTTGGTCCGAGCCTGATCGATCGCGCATACCAGGCCGCCGAAGATGCCGGTCACCGCCGCGTCGCGCTGCAAGTGGAAAGCCCCAACACCGGAGCGATTTCTTTGTATCGAAAGTGCGGATTCTTCGAGTGGGACCGGCGAACCTATGTGCCGTTCCCCGGTTCGGACGACGAAGGCGACTGGATCCTGATGGCCAAGGACCTTTAGCTCTGCGCGGTCATCCGAGAAACGCCTTCGCCGTTCCGGCCCATTTCCATGGTTCCTCGGTCGTCGCGTAATGGCCGAGGGTGCTTTGGATCT
>JBKDYO010000258.1:0-22796 GCA_046305855.1 Paracoccaceae bacterium | reverse complement strand
GTTGACGATTGTCCTGCTTGCCGCGCTCTCGCGCGAGATTGTGCTGCACCGCTTTCTCTTCGTCGGCATCCTGACGCTGATCCTTGCCGTCGCGATCTGGTGGCTTGCGCCCAGCGTCGGCCCCTCGGGCTTCCAGTCGATCTCCGAGGCAGACCGGCTTGCCACCGGCCTCTACTTCAACCCGGCCTATGGCGCGTACCTTCGCGATCTGGTCGAGGTCGGGCCCCGCGTGATCAGCCCCGAGGTCGTCACCGGCGTCGTGGCCTTTCCGTCCTACCACATGATCATGGCCTTGATGGTGGTCTGGTTCACCCGCGGAACCTTCGCCTTCCTTCCCGCACTCGGAACCAACATCGCCATGGTGCCTGCGACCCTGACGCATGGCGGACACCACCTGATCGACCTCATTGCCGGACTGGCGGTCTTCGCCTTTGCGGTCTGGATTGCGGCTCGGCTGATCCGGTCCGAGGCACAGCCCTAAGTCACGTCCCAGTTATCCTCGTCCCGCACCTGGCCAATCGCCATCCAGTCCGCGCGGATGCGGGCGACCCTGGTATCGGCCCAGGTGCGAAACACGATCTCGAAGCCCTTGGCGGTGACGTTCTCGGCGCTGACATCGACGCGGCTGTTGGACTTGTGGTCAATGTCCCACATCGAGATGCCGACCGTCACGACAGGCAGGGACAGGAACGGCTCCTTGAAGACCTGCTCTTGCCGCACTTCGCGCGGGCCCTCGCCCGTCCACATCGCGCCGTCATGCACAAAATCCGAGAACAGGATTCTTGTGCCCTGTTCGACGCCAACAACACCTGAAAACCGACGCATAATAAATCCAATACCCATCCCCCGGGCCGATCATGCCGGTTCTTCAGTCTCAGAGCCACAAAAATGCAGGCAGCAGGCCGTTGGCATGGGTCTCCGGCTCACGGAATGGCGGTGTCGCAGGGTAAGGAACGCATCACTTCGTGCCAAAGGCGAATCGCCGTATGATGTCCTTCTCCTGTAGTTGCGCGCCGCGTTTTTTGCCGCGTCCGGCTCAGGTGCATTTTCAACAGCATTGATTTTTTGGAGAGCTTTCATGGCCAACGAAACCATTTCCATCGACAAACTTCCCTGTTGCCCCGAGGTGACGAAGGAGCCCTGCTGCGAGAGGCTGCGGTTTTCCTATCGTCTGACCAACCGGCAGAACGACGTCCCTGTCGAGATCATCATCGTGGCAGAGCTTGAACGCTGCCCCGGTCCGCTGTCGCTTGGCGACGTCGTCTATTCGACGACGCTGCTGCCCGGCGAAAAGGTCCGCCTCTTCAATTCGACCCGCAACACCCGCTTTACCTACGATTCTGAATCGAAGGTCAGCTACCGGCACGAACAGTCGTCCGAGGAGACCTATTACATGCGGGCGATGGACCGCTATTCCTCCGACCTGACAGCAACCGACCGGGGGTCGGCGCAGTCCTCGTCGCATTCCGACTTCGAGACGGATGTCGATGCGTCCTATGCCTCGATCGGCTTCGCCGGTGGCGGCAGCGTGAATGTCGAGGGCAACTTCAACTCGCGCAGCGCCTCGTCCTTCATGCGGGAACTGTCCAGCCATGTGCGGACCTCGCATGACCGCTCGGTCCAGGCGACGCGTGCGGCGAACGCGGTGCAGATGGGAGAGGTCCAAAGCCGAACCCATACCGAAGGCGAAAGCGAGGACGCCTACGAGGCCTCGACCCGCACCTTCGAGAACAAGAACGAGTGCCATGCCGTAACCTACTTCGCCTATCAGCTGGTGAAGCAGCAGACGCTAAAGTTCCGAATCGTGTCGGTTCTGCGCCGGATCGTCGACACCGCGGGCGACAGCTCGGTCGAGGCGCGCCCCGTGCGGCCCGGGACCGGGGTAAAGGTGCTGCCGGCGGGCATCCTTGCCACGCAGGCCGGTCGGATCAACGTTCAGGCCGAAGGCAGAACCTCGGCGGTCGCGCAACAGGCGAACGTGCTGGGCTCCGCAGGCGGGATCGGCAACGCTGGCGTCGGGTTCGCACCGGTGCTGACCCCGCTCCGCTTTGCGGTCAACGCCCAGCCGGTGCCAGCCGAACTGCAGGACGCCGTCCTGAAGAAGGTCGATGCCGATCTGGTCAGGGACGGCATCCTGGCTCAGGCCGGGTCCGACGCTGTCGGTCCCAAACTTGCGGCCGAACTGAACTTCGAACGGACCTTCTGCCTCCCGACGCAGGGCATCGTGGTCAAGGGTTGCCTTGACAGCTGCAGCACCTGCGAGGACAGCCGCGAGAAGTCGATCGCGCTCGACCTGGAGCGCAAGGCGCTGGAGAACAAGCTCCTGGCCAAGCAGATCGACCTTCTTGAAAAGAGCCAGCAATACCGCTGCTGCCCGGTCGGCGAGGCAGAGCCGGTCGAGGCGTAGGCTCGGCGACACAAGAAACGCAAAGGCCCCGGGCAAAACCGGGGCCTTTGTGCAGTCTCTTCAGGTCTTGCGGATCAGATGCCCGCAGCAGCCCGCATCGCGTAAAGGTCGGCTACAGCCTTGTCGGCCGCGTCCTTGTCCGAATTGACGGCCGCTGCTTCACAAGCATCAGCCACCAGCGCGTCAAGCTGCGCCGGGGTCAGCTCGTTCAGCGGCACGGCCTGTTCGGCCAGGACCGACACGCCGGTCGCGCTGATCTCGGCAAAGCCACCGGTCACGATATAGGCCTTCATCCCATCAGCAGCGATCACGCGCAGAACGCCCGGCCGCAGCGAGGTGATGGTGGCCGCGTGGCCTTCCATCGCCGTCAGATCGCCCATCGCACCGGGGATCTGGACCTCGGTCGCCGCGAACGACGCAAGGCGACGCTCCGGGCTCACAAGGTCGAATTGAACCGTGCTGGCCATGTCGCCCCCTTACGCCGCAGCTGCCGCGAGTTTGGCAGCCTTGGCTTTCACTTCCTCGATGTCGCCGACCATGTAGAAGGCGGCTTCCGGCAGGTGGTCATATTCGCCGTTCACCACCGCCTTGAACGAGGCAATGGTCTTTTCCAGCGGAACCTGCACGCCATCCGAGCCGGTGAACACCTTCGCCACGTCGAACGGCTGGGAAAGGAAGCGCTGGATCTTCCGGGCGCGTGCCACGGTCAGCTTGTCCTCTTCCGACAGTTCGTCCATCCCAAGGATGGCGATGATGTCCTGCAACGACTTGTAGCGCTGAAGGATCCCCTGCACCGAACGGGCGACCTGATAGTGCTCGTCCCCGATGACCGACGGGTCCAGAAGACGCGAGGTCGAGTCCAGCGGGTCCACCGCCGGGTAGATCCCGAGTTCCGAGATCGCGCGCGACAGAACGGTGGTTGCGTCCAAGTGAGCGAACGAGGTGGCCGGCGCGGGGTCGGTCAGGTCGTCGGCCGGAACGTAGATCGCCTGCACCGAGGTGATCGAGCCCGCCTTGGTCGAGGTGATGCGTTCCTGCAGCGCGCCCATGTCGGTCGCCAGCGTCGGCTGGTAGCCCACGGCCGAAGGGATACGGCCCAGCAGAGCCGACACTTCCGAACCGGCTTGGGTAAAGCGGAAGATGTTGTCGACGAAGAACAGAACGTCGGTCCCGGACTGGTCGCGGAACTGCTCGGCCAGCGTCAGGCCGGTCAGCGCCACGCGGGCACGGGCCCCCGGGGGTTCGTTCATCTGACCGTAGACCAGCGCCACTTTCGAAGCAGTCAGGTCGTCGATCTTGATAACGCCCGATTCGATCATCTCGTGATAGAGGTCGTTGCCTTCACGGGTCCGTTCACCCACACCGGCGAACACCGAATAGCCCGAGTGCACCTTGGCGATGTTGTTGATCAGTTCCATGATCAGAACCGTCTTGCCCACGCCTGCACCGCCGAAGAGGCCGATCTTCCCGCCCTTGGCGTAAGGCGCCAGAAGGTCGATCACCTTGATCCCGGTGACCAGAACCACCGATTCCGTCGCCTGCTCGCTGAAAGCCGGGGCGGGCCGGTGGATCGCACGGGTTTCCTTGGCCACGACCGGGCCTTTTTCGTCCACCGGCTCGCCGATGACGTTCAGGATGCGGCCCAGCGTCGCGTCACCCACGGGAACCGAGATCGGCGCGCCGAGGTCTTTGACGGGCGAGCCGCGCACGAGACCTTCGGTTGCGTCCATCGCGATGGTCCGCACGGTGTTTTCGCCCAGGTGCTGCGCCACTTCCAGCACAAGGCGCTTGCCGTTGTTCATGGTTTCCAGCGCGTTCAGGATCGCGGGAAGCGCGCCATCGAACTGCACGTCGACGACGGCGCCGATGACCTGCGTCACCTTGCCGGCGCCTGCGGATGCTTTCGGGGCTTTTGCCATTGTCTTCTACTCCGGGTTCGTCAGAGCGCCTCGGCGCCCGAAATGATTTCGATAAGCTCTTTGGTGATCGCGGCCTGACGGCTCCGGTTGTACTGGATCGTCAGCTTGTTGATCATGTCGCCTGCGTTGCGGGTCGCGTTGTCCATCGCGGACATCCGCGCGCCCTGTTCGCTGGCGCCGTTTTCCAGAAGGGCGGTGAAGATCTGCGTCGCGACACCGCGCGGCAGAAGGTCGGCCAGGATCGCCTCTTCCGAGGGCTCGTAGTCGTACAGCGCCGTGGCGCCGGCGGCTTCGAACTTGGCCGGGATCACCTGCTGTGCGGTCGGGATCTGGCTGATCACCGACTGGAAGCGGTTGTAGAAGATCGTGACCACATCCGCTTCGCCAGCCTCAAACGCCGCCATCACCTCACGGGCGACGCCCTGGGCATTGGCATAACCCATGCGCTTGACTTCGCTCAGGTCGACATGGCCGACAAAAGTCTGGCCCCAGTCGCGGCGCAGCTGCTCGCGGCCCTTCTTGCCGACAGTGAGGATCTTCACTGTCTTGCCCGCCGCCGCCAGCTCGTTGGCCCGCAGGCGGGCCAGCTTGACGATGGACGAGTTGAAGCCGCCGCAGAGGCCGCGCTCGGACGTCATCACGACCAGAAGATGCACCTGTTCCCGGCCGTTTCCGGCCAGAAGCTTCGGCGCACCCTCTCCGGTGCCGACACCGGCCGCAAGGGCCGACATCACCGCTGTCATCCGCTCGGCAAAGGGCCGGGCGGCTTCGGCAGCTTCCTGGGCGCGGCGCAGTTTTGCTGCCGCGACCATCTGCATGGCCTTCGTGATCTTCCGCGTGTTCTTCACGCTTCCGATCCGGTTCTTAAGGTCCTTTAGGCTCGGCATCTGCCTTCTCCCTCAGGGCGCTTCAGGCGAAGGTCTTGGCGAAGGCGTCAAGTTCCGCGCGGATCGCTTTTTCCAGATCGCCCGCCACCTTGCGGTCGTTCTTGGTGATGTCGTCCAGAAGTGCCTTGCCAGCCCCGCGAAGGTGCTTGAGCAGACCCGCTTCGAACCGGCCCACGTCCTTGACGGCGACCTTGTCCAGATAGCCGGCGGTGCCCGCGAAGATCACGCAGACGATTTCCGCGTTGGTCAGCGGCGAATACTGGTTCTGCTTCATCAGCTCGGTCAGACGCGCGCCGCGGTTCAGAAGCTGCTGGGTCGAGGCGTCAAGGTCAGAACCGAACTGCGCGAAGGCCGCCATTTCGCGGTACTGCGCCAGTTCCAGCTTCACCTTGCCCGCGACCGACTTCATCGCATTGGTCTGGGCCGAGGAGCCGACGCGCGACACCGACAGACCGGTGTTCACGGCGGGACGGATGCCCTGATAGAACAGTTCGGTTTCCAGGAAGATCTGGCCGTCGGTGATCGAGATGACGTTCGTCGGAATGAAGGCCGAAACGTCGCCGCCCTGGGTTTCGATGATCGGCAGAGCCGTCAGCGAGCCTGCGCCGAAATCCTCGTTCAGCTTCGACGACCGTTCCAGCAAGCGCGAGTGCAGATAGAACACGTCGCCCGGATAGGCTTCACGTCCCGGCGGACGACGCAGCAGCAGCGACATCTGGCGGTAAGCCACGGCCTGCTTCGACAGGTCATCATAGATGATCAGGGCGTGACGGCCGTTGTCGCGGAAGAATTCCGCCATTGCCGTCGCGGCATAGGGGGCCAGGAACTGCAGCGGGGCCGGGTCGGACGCGGTGGCTGCCACGACGATCGTGTAGGCGCTGGCGCCGCTTTCTTCCAGCTTCTTCACCAGCTGGGCCACGGTCGACCGCTTCTGCCCGATGGCGACGTAGACGCAGTACAGCTTCTTCGATTCGTCGGTGCCAGCGGCGTCGTTGTACGACTTCTGGTTCAGGATGGTGTCGAGCGCGACGGCAGTCTTGCCGGTCTGGCGGTCGCCGATGATCAGTTCGCGCTGGCCACGGCCAACCGGGATCATGGCGTCAACGGCTTTCAGGCCGGTGGCCATCGGCTCGTGCACCGATTTGCGCGGGATGATGCCCGGGGCTTTCTGGTCGGCCACCCGACGCTCGGTCGATGCGATCGGGCCCTTGCCGTCGATCGGGTTGCCGAGGCCGTCCACGACCCGGCCCAGCAGTCCGTTGCCAACCGGCACGTCCACGATGGCCTTGGTGCGCTTGACGACGTCGCCTTCCTTGATGTCCTGGTCGGACCCGAAGATAACGATACCGACGTTGTCGACTTCCAGGTTCAGCGCCATCCCGCGGATGCCGCCGGGGAATTCGACCATCTCGCCGGCCTGCACGTTGTCCAGGCCGTGCACACGGGCAATCCCGTCACCAACCGACAGCACGCGACCGACTTCGGCCACTTCAGCGTCCTTGCCGAAGTTCTTGATCTGCTCTTTCAGGATCGCAGAGATCTCAGCAGCCTGAATTCCCATCACCCAACCTCTTTCATTGCATTCTGGAGAGCCGCGAGCTTCGCCTTGACCGAGGTATCGATCATGGTCGAGCCGAGCTTGACGACAAGACCGCCGATGAGACTTTCATCGACAGTGGTTTTCAGTTTCACGGTCTTGCCGACGCGGGCCTTCAGCGTCTCGGCAAGCTTTTTAGATTGTGCAGCGGTCAGAGCGCGGGCGGCGGTGACTTCGGCAGTCACTTCGCCCTTCTCGGCCGCGATCATGTCGGCCAGCGACGTCAGCAACTGCGGCAGCACGAACAGGCGCCGCTTGTCGGCCATAAGCGCCAGCGTATTCGCCATCAGTCCGCTCAAACCCATCTTCGCAGCAATCGCGCCAAGGGCCTTGCCCTGATCTTCGCGGCTGACCATCGGCGACGAGATCACTTCGCGCAGGTCCGCACTCGAGGCAAGCGCCTCGGACAGGGCCGCGGTGTCGGATTCAAGCGCCTTGAGCGCACCGTCTTCCTTGGCCAGTTCAAACAAGGCCAAAGCGTAGCGTGCGGCGATGCCCAGAGAGATCGAAGCTGGTTCTGACACGTCAAACCTTCCGTTGTCTCGTGGCCGCCTTCCCGGTTGGGCGGGGCCTTCCCTTCAGCGCAAACCTCGACCCTCGTCGCAGGCGGCGCGTTCCGTCGCGCGGTCCTTAGCAGAGGCTTTCCCACCCCGCAACCGGGATACTCTCCGTTTCGTGAGGGATTGTTGGCCAGATCACGGGTCACTTTGTCGCTGGTGCAGCCTTGGGGCGAACGGCCCCCCTCAGTCTGCCCGCGACTCCCGGTTCAAGGCCGGTTCCGGGCTGCCCTTGCCCACCCCTTCCAGCACCCGAAGGGGCTTTCTGACCGCCGCACCTAGACCCCCACGTGTCGGGGCATAGACCTGCTTCGAGGCCTCGACCATCAGGACGCCGCCCGCCAGCCAGGGCATCCGCCGCCCGAAGGCCTCCCAGAAGTTGGCCGACCGCAGCCAGAACCGCGTCCCCGACGGTGGCGCGAACAGGACCGAGCAGCTGCGCTCCGGCGTGAACCCGTGCCGTTTCAGCTGCGCCTCAAGCTGGGCCACCGAATAGGGCCGACCAAAGCCGAAGGGCGTCACGTCACGGCGGGACCAAAGCCCGATCCGGTTCGGCACCACGAACAGCGCCCGTCCCCCCGGCCCCAGCACCCGGTGCGCTTCCTCCAGCACGGCCGAGGGGTTTTCCGACGTCTCCAGCCCGTGCATCAGCACCAATCGGTCCACCAGCCCCGTGGGCAGGGGCCAGGCCGTGTCCTCGCACAGGACACTCACGTTCTCCATCCCCGCGGGCCAGGGCATCACCCCCTGCGGCCCCGGCATCAGCCCGACCACCCGCCGCGCCTCGGCCAGATACGGGCGCAGAAGCGGCACCGCAAAGCCGAAACCCACTACCGTCTCCCCCGCCTGCGGCGGCCACAGCCGCTCCAGCTGATCCCGGATCGCCCGCTGCGCCACCCGGCCCAGCTGGGTGCGGTAGTAGAAATTCCTCAGGTCCAGCACATCAAGGTGCATTGCGGTCGCCGCCCATTGGGTCAATCCTCGGCCATCATACTCAGCACGGGACCAAAGACCATGCCGCTTCACCTCGTCACCGTCCCCTGCATTGCGGACAATTATGCCTATCTGATCCACGACGCCGAGACCGGCCAGACCGCCGTGATCGACGTGCCCGAGGTCGGCCCCATCCTTGCTGCGCTCGAGGCCCACCAGTGGCGGCTCACCGACATCCTGATCACCCACCACCACGACGACCACATCCAGGGCGTCGACGCCCTGCGCGCCCGGACCGGCGCCATGGTTCTCGGTGCCGCGGCCGACGCCCACCGCCTGCCGCGTCTCGATCTTGCCCTGACCGACAGCAGCAGCTTCTCCATCGGCCGCGATTTCGCCCGGGTGATCGACGTCCCCGGCCACACCCTCGGCCACATCGCTTTCCACTTTCCCGACAGCCGGCTCTGCTTTACCGCCGACAGCCTGATGGCCGGTGGCTGCGGGCGGCTCTTCGAAGGTACGGCCCGGCAGATGCATACGTCCCTGCAGAAACTCGCGGCGCTGCCCCCGGAAACCCTGATCTGTTCGGGTCACGAATACACCGCCTCGAACCTGCGTTTCGCGGCGACCCTTGAACCCGGCAATCCGCAGCTTATCTCCCGTATCGCCGAGGTCGCGGCAAAACGCGCCCAGGGCCACCCCACTGTTCCTGTCCCGCTGCAGGTAGAGCTGGACACGAACCCTTACCTGCGGGCCCACTTGCCCGCGATGAAATCAGCAGTCGGCCTCCCGGATGCCGACGATGTCATGGTTTTCGCCGAAATCCGGGCCAGAAAAGACAAGTTCTAGGCGCTCGATATCACAAATGGCGTGAGAGACTTGGGGAAACCCCAAAATCTGGAAAATTGCGCTTGAAGTACGGGAAATAAAACCGAACTTTAAGCTTATGAGGCCACGGTTGGTTCGGGCCCAGGCGCCCGGCTGACCTGCAGGACAGGAGCACTGAACGTGCCATCGTTTTCGACCACGCTTGAACAAGCCATCCACTCCGCGCTGGCTTTGGCAAACTCGCGCCGCCATGAACTGGCGACGCTGGAACATCTGCTTCTGGCCCTGATCGATGAACCCGACGCCGCTCGGGTGATGAAGGCCTGCGCCGTCAATCTTGACGACCTGCGCAAGACCCTCACCGACTTCATCGACGACGATCTTTCAACCCTCGTGACGGATGTCGAGGGCAGCGAGGCCGTCCCCACCGCCGCCTTCCAGCGCGTCATCCAGCGCGCGGCGATCCATGTGCAGTCTTCGGGCCGCACCGAAGTCACCGGCGCGAACGTCCTTGTCGCGATCTTCGCTGAACGCGAATCGAACGCCGCCTACTTCCTGCAGGAACAGGACATGACCCGCTACGACGCGGTCAACTTCATCGCGCATGGCGTGGCGAAAGACCCGTCGTACGGCGAAGCCCGCCCCGTCCAGGGCGCGGACGAACCGCAGGAAACCCCCAAGGCCGAGGCGGGGGAGGCGAAGGAATCCGCCCTGTCGAAATACTGCGTCGACCTGAACGTGAAAGCCCGCAAAGGCGACGTCGACCCCCTCATCGGCCGTGAGCCTGAGGTGGAGCGTGCCATTCAGGTCCTCTGCCGCCGCCGCAAGAACAACCCGCTTCTCGTGGGCGATCCCGGCGTGGGCAAGACCGCAATTGCCGAAGGCCTCGCCCGCAAGATCGTCAACGGCGAGACGCCCGAAGTTCTGGCCAAGGCCACGATCTTCTCGCTCGACATGGGCGCGCTGCTCGCTGGCACCCGCTACCGCGGCGACTTCGAGGAACGGCTGAAGCAGGTCGTGAAGGAACTGGAAGATCACCCCGACGCGATCCTCTTCATCGACGAGATTCACACCGTCATCGGCGCTGGCGCGACCTCTGGCGGCGCGATGGATGCCTCGAACCTTTTGAAACCCGCGCTGCAGGGCGGCAAGCTGCGCTGCATGGGCTCGACCACCTACAAGGAGTTCCGTCAGCACTTCGAAAAGGACCGGGCGCTTTCCCGGCGCTTCCAGAAGATCGACGTCAACGAACCATCGGTGCCGGATGCGATCAAGATCCTCATGGGTCTGAAGCCGCATTTCGAGGAACACCACGACCTGAAATACACCAATGACGCGATCAAGTCGGCGGTGGAACTGGCCGCGCGCTACATCCACGACCGCAAGCTGCCCGACTCGGCGATCGACGTGATCGACGAAGCAGGCGCCGCGCAGCACCTCGTCACCGAGTCAAAGCGCCGCAAGTCGCTGGGCGTGAAAGAGATCGAGGCCGTGGTGGCAAAGATCGCCCGTATCCCCCCGAAAACCGTGTCGAAGGACGATGCCGAAACCCTGCGTGACCTTGAGAAGACCCTCAAGCGCGTGGTCTTCGGTCAGGACAAGGCGGTTGAGGCACTGTGTTCCGCCATCAAGCTGGCCCGCGCAGGCCTGCGTGAACCCGAAAAGCCCATCGGCAACTATCTCTTTGCTGGCCCCACGGGCGTCGGCAAGACCGAGGTTGCCAAGCAGCTGGCTTCGTCCTTGGGCGTGGAACTGACCCGCTTCGACATGTCGGAGTATATGGAGAAGCATGCAGTTTCCCGCCTGATCGGCGCGCCTCCGGGCTATGTCGGTTTTGACCAGGGCGGCATGCTGACCGATGCCATCGACCAGCACCCGCACTCGGTGCTGCTGCTCGATGAAATGGAAAAGGCCCACCCGGATGTCTACAACATCCTTCTGCAGGTGATGGACCACGGGAAACTGACCGACCACAACGGCCGGACGGTCGACTTCCGCAACGTGATCCTGATCATGACCTCGAACGCAGGCGCGCGGGAACAGTCGCAGGCCGCGATTGGTTTCGGGCGTGAGCGGCGGACGGGCGAGGATACTGCCGCGATCGAGCGGACCTTCACGCCCGAATTCCGCAACCGCCTGGACGCCGTGATCAACTTTGCCCCGCTTGGCAAAGAGGTCATCATGCAGGTGGTCGAGAAGTTCGTCCTGCAGCTTGAGGCGCAGCTCATGGACCGCAACGTCCACATCGAGCTCACGCCCGAGGCCGCCGCCTGGTTGGGTGAAAAGGGCTACGACGACAAGATGGGCGCACGTCCTCTGGGCCGCGTGATCCAGGAACACATCAAGAAGCCGCTGGCCGAGGAACTCCTGTTCGGCAAGCTGATCAAGGGCGGTGTGGTCAAGGTTCTGGTTAAGGACGACGCCATCGTTCTCGACATCGAAGAACCGCAGAAGCCCCGGCTGACAGGGCAGAAACCGCCGCTCCTGACGGCTGAGTGAAGCGTAGCGCAGACACGAAACCCCCGCCCTGATCCGGCGGGGGTTTTGCTTTGTCAGTCTCGCACGTCGATGATGTCGTCACGTCTGGCTGAGCATCCCTTGCGACGGCAAGACGCACCCACGGGTTAACAAATCCTGAACGCTCACGGCCAAGTAATTGTAAACGTTGTGTTTTTCCAGATTGTCCACTGTGGACAGGGTCAGACCACCGCCGCCCGATACAGATGCCAGGTCGCATGCCCCAGGATGGGCAGCACCACCACCAGCCCCAGAAGCAGCGGCAGGATTCCCAGCACCAGCCCCCCGGCGACGATCAGCCCCCAAGTCGCGATGACCGTCGGGTTCTCCCGCGCGACCCGGACCGAGGTCATGACCGCGACCGGCAGGCTCACGTCCCGGTCCAGAAGCAGCGGGAACGAGATCACGCTGACCGCCAGCACCGCCACTGCCAGCACGAAGCCAACCCCGGTCCCGACGACCGTCATCACCCAGCCCGCAGGCGTTGTCAGCGCCGCCGTCACCAATGCCATCAGGCTGGCGGGACGCTCGATCCCCAGCGTCGCCGCGTGGATCGCGTCGGCCAGAAGAAGCCAGGCCATGAAGATCACCCCGTTGAAGAGGCTCAGCATCAGGATCCGGGGAAACCGGGGATTGCGCAGCACATCGAACATCGCGCCCCAGCTGACCTCACGCCCCGCCTCCCGTCTCCGGCTCAGCTCATAAAGGCCCAGCGCCGCGACTGGCCCGACAAGGGCGAAACCTGACAGCGCGGGGAACAAGAGGTGCGTCAGGCTGCCCTGAGCCGCCATGGCGAGCAGAACCGCCCCCATCATCGGATACAGCATGCAAGCAAACAGCACGTCCGACCGCATCGCCGCGAGGTCGTCCCAGCCCAGCCGCAGGACGCGGCGCAGGTCGCCAGTCGAAAGCTTTCGCGTCTCGATCGGAGCATCCGGGTCGGCGCTCGTGTGGGTCGCGATGTCGGTCGCATAGCCCGCCGCCGAACCCAGAGCCGCGAAGGTCCAGGACAGCGGGTTTCCAATCGTCTTCGGCATCAGGGGTCCTCCCGCAAAGGGGGGCGCCGGGGGCCTGTCTTACCCCAGGGCGCATCCCGGTGGCATCGACTGCATGCAACTCAACTGCTGGAAGGGTATCACGAAACCGCCACACGACCAGTCACGG
This sequence comes from Paracoccaceae bacterium, assembly GCA_046305855.1. Classification (GTDB taxonomy): domain Bacteria; phylum Pseudomonadota; class Alphaproteobacteria; order Rhodobacterales; family Rhodobacteraceae; genus Tabrizicola. The sequence goes on along the minus strand of JBKDYO010000258.1, from coordinate 9,987 downwards.
ATTGGTGCGGACCTAGCGTTCCGTCAGTTTCAGTTCGATCCGCCGGTTCTGCGCCCGTGAGATCTCGTCCTCGCCCGATGCCACGGGACGGTACTCCCCGAACCCGGTCGCGGCCATCCGGTCGGGCGGAAAGCCCAGCTGATCCTGCATGAAGCGCACGACCGACAACGCACGGGCCTGGCTCAGCTCCCAGTTGTCGGCGAACTCGCCCCCGCCGGAAAGCGGCACGTTGTCGGTGTGGCCGTCGACCCGGATGATCCAGTCGATCTCGGATGGGATGTTGGCGCGCACCTCGTCCAGGATGCGGACGACCCCCGCGATCTGGGCCTGCCCTTCCAGCGCAAGGTCAGCCGAGCCCGGGTTGAACAGCACCTCGGACGAGAACACGAACCGGTCGCCCACCACACGGACGCCCTCGCGGCCCTGCAGAAGGGTGGACAACTGCCCGAAGAATTCCGACCGGAACCGCGCGAGGTCCTTGTTCTCCTCGGCCAGCCGCGCGGCTTCGGCGGCCTCCAACTCGGCCCGTTTCCGCTGCTCGGCGGCCACCTGGGCCAGTGCCGCGTTCAGGTCATTCCCAAGGCTTTCCAGCTGGACCTTTGCGGCCTCGTCACGGGCCTTGGACTCGTCCAGCACCGATTGCAGGCTGCCAAGCTGACTGCGCAAGGCGGCGACCTGCTGGTTCAGAAGCTCGACCTCGCGCGCCGCGGCCAGCACCTTTTCCTGTTCTGCCAGCAAGGCGGTTTCCGCCGCACTCAGTGCCGCGTCCTTCGCCGTCGCACCTTTCGCCGCTTCGGTCCGCGCGGCCGCAAGCAGGGTCAGCGTTTCCTCCGCCTTCTTCCGCTCTGCTTCCAGCGCCAGCGTCATCGCGGTCAGTTCGGTATCGGCATTGGCCAGCCGGTCGCGCAGGGCCTGCAAGGCCGCCGCATCGGCCAGCCTTGCCGCTTCGGCCTCGGACACTTCCGCCTTTGCCGCGTCCAGCGCGGCAGCCGCCGTGGCACCCTTCGCCTGCTCTTGTGCCAGCAGCGCCTGCAACGCATCGCGCCGGGCCGCGGCCAGACGGGCGGCCTCGGCATTGGCATCCACCTCGTCGCGCGCCTTAGCCAGCGCCAGCGCCATCGCATCGGCTTCACTTATCAGCTTGGCGCGTGCCGCCTCCAGGTCTGCCACCGATGCGGTCAGCCGCGCCGCCTCGCCCCGCGCCGTGTCGCGCTCTACCAGCAAGGCCGCGACCTGCGCTTCGAAGTCCGATATCCGCGACTTTGCCGTCGCAAGCTCGCCCTCGCGCGCGGTCAGGTCTGCCGTCAGAGAGGCAATCACCCCGGCCTGCCGTTCGCCTTCCGCCAGGGCCGAGGACAGGCCAGCCTGCAACTCGGCCACCCGCGTCTCAAGACTGGTTGCCTTGGCCTGCTCCAGCCCCAATGCACTGGCCAGCTGCGCGACCTGCGACGTCAGGGCATCCAGTTCGGTGTCTTGCGTGGTGATCGTGTCGCGCAGGACCGACTGCATCACGGTGAAGATGGTCAGGACGAACATCAGCACCATCAGAAGCGTCGTCACTGCGTCGACGAAGCCCGGCCAGATCATACTGCTGTCCCGGCGGCGGGTGCGGGCGACCATCTCAGGCCCGCCCGGCGCTGCGGCCCAGTTGCCGGATCGCCGAGGTCAGCTGGCCGATGTCGGACTTGAGATCGGTCAGCGTTTCCTGCCGACCAGCCGCCATTTCCTCAAGAATCCGCAGAAGCTGCACGTCGATCGACCGGAGCCGCATCCGGCTTTCCGGGTCGCTGCCGCCACCGCCTTCTCCGTCCTGAAGGGCCGCAACCAGCTTTTCCTGCCCTTCGGCGATCCGGCGCAACAGGGCCGCCTGACCTTTCTCGGCGTCGATCCGGTCGATCAGCTTGGTCATTACCGTGACCAGTTCGGCAATCTTCATCTCGGAATGGAACCGGTTGTTTTCGGTCTGGGTCTGCAGCGCCTGCAGCTCTTCCATCTGCTGCGCCATGTGATCGACCAGAAGCCCCAGCGCGTTCTGGTCGGAACCCTCACCGTCGCCCGCATAGCCAAGCCGGGTGATGGACGACAGCCATTCTTCCAGCTCCCGACTGAACCGGTTCTGACCGTGACCGGCGAACAGCTCCAGCAGCCCCAGCACCAGTGACCCGGCCAGCCCCAGCAGCGACGAGGAAAACGCCGTCCCCATCCCGCCAAGCTGGTTCTCAAGGCCCCCCATCAGCTTGCCGAAGACATCCAGCCCGCTTTCGCCTTCCTGCGGGGCCAGTGACCGGATCGTCTCGACCACGGCGGGGACGGTTGTAGCAAGGCCCCAGAAGGTGCCCAGAAGACCAAGAAAAACCAGAAGGTTGATCAGATAGCGGGTAATGTCGCGGGCTTCGTCGATACGTTGGACGACCGATTCCTGGATCGACCGCGACGATGAGGACGAGATCGACATCCGCACCGAGCGTGACCGCAAAAGGGATGCCAACGGCGCCAGCAGGCGGGGCGGTGTATCGTCTTCGGTGCCCGGGGTGCCCCGGACAAAGTTCTCGATCCAATAGACCGACTGCGCCAGGATCCAGACCTGCCAGAAGCAGGAAAGGACGCCAATCAGGAACACCAGCCCGATGATCCCGTTCAGAATCGGGTTGGTGCGCAGGATGTCGATGATCTGCGTATGGATCAGCCAGGCCCCGGCCCCGACCAGCCCGCAGACCAGCAGCATCGTCGTGATTGCGCGGATCGGCTGCGAAAAGGTCGTCGTGACCTCTGCCCCCCGCTGGTCTGTCTGGGACATATTGCCCTCTGGTTTCCCTGCCCGTGCGCCTGAGACTAGCAGGATGGGCGCATCTTCCAAGCAAAAGGTCAGATCAGGTCGCGGACCCGTGACGCAAGCCAGTCAAGGTCGGGATCGGCGATCCCGAGATCGGCCAGATGCGCGGTGGTCGACCACAGGTAGTCGCGGTTCGGCCCGCGCCCGCCGACGGCCTTTGCGATGATCCGGGCCTGTTCCTCGCGGTCCAGTTGGCAGTACTGGACGTGGTCGGGGTCGATGACATAGGCAAGCGCCTCGATCTGGCCGTCGTCGGTGGCGACCGGCAGCATTCGTTCCAGATAGGCAGACGAAATCAACTCCCGCTCGCGCAGGGCGAACAGTGTCGCAGCCTCGTGCCCGGGTTCCACACGGAAGGCGACGCCGGTGCAAGAGGCCCACACGGCCTCATCAAGCGCAAGGACCAGTCCAGGCTGGTCGACGGTCCCGCGATGGTGGATCGAGCGCATGCAGAAGCTGCGATGCCAGCCCGACAGCGTCGCGATGCGGCGTTCGGCGACCGGAAACCCGGGATCCCAGATCAGCGATCCGTAGCCGAAGACCCAAAGTGGTGCGTGCATGGCTGGCTCTGTTGCGTGCCGCCCTGTAAACACCGGGCTCAAGGCAATGAAAAGGGCTGCATGATGCGCAAGCTTCTCTTCCTTCTGGTGGTGGGCACGGCGCTTTGGTCGGGCTACTGGTTCGTTGGATCGAATGCCGTGCGGCAGGGTGTCGAGGCCGGCTTTGCCGACGCCGCCGCGCAGGGGCTGGTAGCAGAAAAGTCCGGCCTGACAGTGGCGGGGTTCCCGAACCGTTTCGACGTGACGGTCGAGGGGCTGCGCCTCGCCGATCCGAAAGCCGGTGTCGGCTGGCAGGCCCCCTTCGCCCAGATCTTCGCGATGACCTGGAAGCCCTGGCATGTCATCGCTGCCCTGCCGCCCGAACAGGTGATCACCCTGCCGGAGGAAGTAGTGACGATCACCTCTGCGGACCTCATGGCCAGCATCCGCGCCAAGCCAGCCACGGACTTGCCTCTGGCCGAGGTCCGGTTTGCGGGCACCTCTCTTGGTCTGGCGTCGGACCGGGGCTGGACGCTGGGTCTGGGCGAATTCACCCTCGGCCTGCGCGCCGACGAGGCGCTGGGGGCCGCGGGCTATGAGCTAGGCTTCGACGTCGCGCCGCTGACCTTGGATCCGGAGTTCATGGCTGCGGTCAAGGCCGTGACAATCCCCGATCTGCCCGCCTCGGACCTGCCCGAGATCGCGGAAACCCTGTGGGGCAGCATCTATCTGACGTTTTCCGCCCCGCTTAACCGCCATGCTGGCGGCACTAAGCCCTATCTGACGCGCATCGAGGTCAACCAGTTCAACTTCGCCTGGGGCCAGTTGGCCGCAACCGCCAAGGGTTTGATCCAGGCGGATAGCAACGGCTTTGCTGCGGGCGAAGTGACGGTCGAGGTGACCAACTGGGACCGTCTTCCCGCGATCCTGGTTGCCGCCGGACTGGTCAAGCCCGACGTTGCCCCCACCATCGCGCGCGGGATGCAGGCCCTGGCCGCGCAGACGCCCGAGCCCACGGTCCTGTCCCTGACGCTGGTGCTACAAGACGGCCGGATGAGCTTTGGCCCCTTCCCGCTGGGCCCGGCACCCCTGATGGTGCCACCCTCTGGCTAACGGCAGTAGGCCCCGCCCTTCCGGGCCGAGGTGTCGAAGTGGAAATGGTCCTCGTGATACCCGTCCGACCCCGGGCCGAGGGTCGTCATGAAATACCCGCAGCCCGCCTTGTAGATCCGCCGGAGCACCTTGTTGTAGTTCTGCGCAACCGTCAGCGCCTTGCCGTTCGACAGGATGAAGGCCGAGATGTCGATGGCCCGGCCCTTGCCGTGCTCGCTGATCTTGGCGCCCTTCACGTTGTTGCGGCTGCGGCAGATATAATGCGCCGCGACCTGCAGTTCGACGAGGTTTCCGTTGAAGGCGGGCTGCGCGACCTCATCGACCCAGGCGTTCAGCGCCTTGGCGATGGAACAGTCCACAGTCGCCGTCTGACTTAGCCGCACCCCCGCAACCGAGGTGATCGCCACCGGGTCCTCGATCCCGCAGCCCTGCACCTTGGACTTGATCCGCGAGATCTCCTCGCCCTTGATCGAGGCGACGCCACAGACCGACCCCTTCTTCGAGGCCTTCTCGCGCTTCTTCTTCCGTTCCTCATTGCGCGTCGGCGGCGGCAAGGCGGCAAGTTCGACCTCGTCGCCATCCTCCACCTTGCGGGACAGATCCAGCCCCGGCGCGTTCGACGTGGCCCGTAGCGCCGCCAGACGGTCCGACAACTCCGCCGGTCGCGGCAAAGGCCGCAAAGACACGGCGATGATGGACTGGCCTTGAAGCGAGCCCTCGACCTCGGTTACTGGCACCGCCGGAGCAGGGGCCAAAGCTTCAGCCTGGGCCTGCAGATCACCAGCAGGAAGATCCCCGGCGGGCAGCGGCAAGACCACCCCTGCCAGCCGCGGGTTTACCGGCGGGCGGGGCGATCGGTCGATGTCCTGCGCCCAGGCCCCCTGCGCCAGGCACAGGCACAGCACCAGAAGACAGCCCCGCACCGGGGTCAGCCTTCTTTCGCGGGCGGCGGAGCCCGGCCGAAATCCGGCGCGGCGGTGTCCTGCCCGGCTTCAATGATCCCGCGGCGTATGGCCCGGGTGCGGGTAAAATAGGCGTGCAGATGCTCGCCATCGCCCATCCGGATCGCGCGTTGCAGGACGAACAGCTCTTCGGAGAAGCGGCCAAGGATGTCCAGCACAGCGTCCTTGTTGGTCAGGAACACGTCGCGCCACATCACCGGGTCGCTGGCCGCGATCCGGGTGAAATCGCGAAACCCGGCCGCGGAATACTTGATGACTTCAGACTGCGAAACGCGGCGCATGTGATCGGCCACACCCACCATGGTATAGGCGATCGCGTGGGGCACATGGCTGACCACGGCCACCACCAGATCATGGTGCGCGACATCCAGCAGATCGACCTTCGCCCCCATCCCTTCGATCAGCCCGCGCAGCCGGGCCAAGGCCTCGGGGTCGCAGTCTTCCGGCGGGGTCAGAAGCCACCAGCGGTTCTGGTACAGCGTTGCAAAACCCGACCGCGGGCCGGAATACTCGGTCCCCGCCATCGGATGCCCCGGAATGAAATGCACCCCATCCGGCAAATGCGGGGTCACGGCATCGACAACCGCCTGCTTGACCGAACCGACATCCGTGACGGTGGCCCCCGGTGCCAGATGCGGTCCGATCTGGGCGGCGATCTCGCCCATCACACCGACGGGAACCGCCAGCACGACCAGATCAGCCCCGCGCACGGCCTCGGCGGCGCTGTCGGTCACCCGGTCGCAGAACAGTTCTTTCGCCACGGCCCGTGTCTCGGGCGACTTGGCATAGCCCACGATCTCGCCGGCCAGCCCCCCGGCGCGCATGGCATGCGCCATCGAGGACGCGATAAGGCCAAGGCCGATCAGGGCAACGCGCTGGTAGATCATCGCACACCCTTGAACTGCGCCACTGCATGCGCGACCCGTCGACAAGACGCCTCGTCCCCGATGGTGATCCGCAGGCAATGCGGCAGCTTGTAACCCGCCACCCGGCGCACGATCAGCCCCTGCGCCTGCAGGAAGGTATCGCAGGCCTCGGCTTCTTCCTGGCTGGCAAAACGGGCCAGGATGAAATTCGCCATTGAGGTGTCAGACGGCACCCCCAACTCGGCCAGCGCATTGGCCAGCCAGCTGCGCATCCGGCTGTTCTCGGCCCGGCAGTGGTCGACATAGGCCCGGTCCCGGACCGCCGCTTCCGCCGCTTCAAGCTGCGCGGTCGACAGGTTGAACGGACCCCGGATCCGGTTCAGCACGTCGATCACATGGCGCGGCCCATAGCCCCAGCCAATCCGCAATCCGCCCAGCCCGTAGATCTTCGAGAAGGTCCGCGTCATCACCACATTGTCGCGCGCATCGACCAGGGCAGACCCCCCGTCATACCCCTCGACATACTCCGCATAGGCCCCGTCCAGCACCAGAAGAGCCTGGGGTGGCAGGTTCTTGGCCAGTCGCGCGACCTCGGCTGCCGAAATCATCGTGCCGGTCGGGTTGTTCGGGTTGGCGATGAACACCAGCTTCGTCCGCCGGTTGCAGGCAGCAAGAAGCGCGTCCACATCCGCCGTACGCTCCCGCTCGGATACCTCGACCGGTGTAGCCCCCACCGCCATGGACGAGATCCGGTACATCAGGAACCCGTGTTCGGTGAAGACCACTTCATCGCGCGGCCCGGCATAGGCCTGGCAGAGGAAGGTGATGATCTCATCCGATCCGGCCCCGCAGATGATCCGCGAAGCGTCCAGGCCGTGCGCCTCGGCAATGGCAGCGCGCAGGTCGGCGTGATCCGTCACAGGGTATCGGTGCAGGCTGTGGACCGTGCGGGAAAAGGCCTCTTTCGTCTTGTCCGACGGCCCGAAGGGGTTCTCGTTCGACGACAGCTTCACGACATTGGCCACGCCTGCCACATGCGCCTTGCCGCCCTCGTAGAGCGCGATGTCAAGAATGCCTGGCTGCGGCTTGATCTGGTCGTTCATGCGGGCCCCCGGAAGTCCCGCCCCGTTTACCCGCCTGACACGCCCAAGGCCAGAACCTTTCGCCCGAACCTGCGGTTGATAAGCGGAGCGCTGACGCGCAAGTCATTTGTCTCGTTGTCGGCCTTCGCCTCCTCCTCGGTGTCGCGCGCCGCGCGGGAGTATTTGGGGAAAAGGGCAAATGAGCTTGCTCTTTTGGCAAATACTCCGGGGAGCTCGAGGGGTAGCGCCCCTCGTCAGCCGAGGAGGAGGGCGAAGCCCCGACGACGAGAGGAAGAACCTGCGCGCAGCGCTCGATTCGACGGGCGCAGGTCAGACCGCAAGGAAGTTGGTGAACTGCCAGGGGTCCTCGTCGTCACGATCCTCGGCAAAGCTGTTGATCCGGTTCTGGATCGGGGTCCAGTCGGTGTAATGGCACTCGACCCGGCCAAGGTAGGGGCGTTGGACCTCGAGGCAGCGGACATGGTCCATCTCGTCGGCTTCGACAAAGCCTTCGTTCGGATTCTCTGCCACCCAGACCATCGCCGCCAGCACTGCGCTGGTCACCTGCATCCCGGTCGCGTTCTGGTACGGGGCCAGCCGCCGCGCCTCCTCGCAGGACAGCCGCGAGCCGTACCACATCGCGCCCCTGGCATGGCCGTAAAGGAAGACACCCAAGTCATCGCCCCCTGCGGTGATCTCTTCTGCCGTCAGGATATGCTGGTCAGGCTGGCGCTTCCCGGCCCCGTTCATCTCGTGCAGGCTAAGGATCGCGTCGTTGCAGGGGTGGTAGGCGTAATGGCAGGTCGGGCGGTAGACGGCTTTCCCGTCCTCCCAGACCGTATAGTAATCCGGAATCGACAGCGCCTCGTTGTGGGTGATGACAAAGCCGAACTGCGGCCCCACATCCGGGCACCACGACCGCACCCGCGTATCGGCTCCGGGCCGGTCGATCCAGATCGCATAGCCCGGCCCGTGGTCGAAGGCATGGCCATCGGGCGGCAGCTTCTTTTCATGCGTGCCCCAGCCCAGCTCGGCAGGTTGATAGCCCTCGGACAAGAGGCCATCCACCGACCAGGTATTCACGAACACCCCCGGAGGCTTGGCCCGGGCGGTGACCTGCGTGTCCCGCTCGGCGACATGGACGCCCTTGACCCCCAGCCCCTGCATCAGCGCCGCCCAGTCCTTGCGGCCCTGCGGATCAGCCGTGACGCCCGTGTCCGCCGCCAGCCGCACCAGCGCCTCTTTCAGCAGCCAGGACACCATCCCCGGGTTGGCCCCGCAACAAGACACCGCCGTCGGCCCGCCGACATAGGCCGTCCCCAACTCCCGTACCCGTTCCCGCAGCGGGTAATTCGTCCGCTCGGCATTGGGCAGGGTCGAGCCGAAGTAGAAACCCGGCCAGGGTTCGACCACCGTGTCGATGTACTGGACCCCCATCTCCTGCGCCAATTTCATCAGCTCGATCGAATCTACATCCACCGACAGGTTCACGATCATCCCCCGGCCCAGCGGGAACAGCCCCCGCAGCACCTCGGCGAAGTTCTCGGCCGTCAGCGCCACCTGCAGATGCCGGATGCCGTGGTCCCGCAGAAGATACGCATAGTCATCCAGCGGCTCGATCACCGTGGCATGCGCCCGATCAAAACCGATGTGCCGCTCGATCAGCGGCAGCACGCCGCGACCGATCGACCCGAATCCGATCATCACCAGCGCGCCCTCGATGCGCGCATGCACGGGGTAGGTCATCGCAGTCTCCTTACTTGTAGGATCTGGCCTGCAGCCAATCCATCAGCGCCATCAGCACGCCCGAGATCACGAAGGTCAGGTGGATCACCACCAGCCAGTACATCTCGGTCTCGCCAAAGGTCGTCGCGGTGTCGAGGTCGCTGATCTCCATGAACCGCTTCAGAAGGTGGATCCCCGAGATCGCCACGATGCTCGCGATCAGCTTCATCTTCAGCCCGCCGAAATCGACCTTGCCCATCCAGCCTGGCTTGTCATCGCCCACGTCGATGTCGAGCTTCGACACAAAGCTTTCATAGCCCGAGAACATCACGATCAACAGCAGGTTCGCCGCCAGCGTCAGGTCGATCAGCGTCAGCGCGACCAGAATCATCTTCTCCGCCGAAAGCTCCAGCACCTGCGGCAGGTAGTAGACCAGCTCTTTGACGAAGATCACCGTCAGCATGCCCAGCGTAACCGCCAGGCCCAGATACATCGGCGCCATCAGCCAGCGGCTGGCGAAAAGGCTCTTCTCGAACGTCGTCTCGACACTGGTCTTTTCGGACATGGCTCGGGCTCCCGGTAACGAAAAAAGGCCCGCCATGATCTGGCGGGCCCCTCTCTGCCGACAAGGGGCAGTCTTAGTTCTTAGCGTAGTATTCGACGACCAGGTTCGGTTCCATCTGGACCGGATAGGGCACGTCGCCCAGGCCCGGGGTGCGGACGAACTTGACGATCATCTTGTTGTGGTCGACTTCCAGGTAATCCGGCACGTCACGCTCGGTCAGCGCGATGGCTTCCAGGATCAGACCCATCTGCTTGGACTTCTGGCGAACCTCGATGATGTCGCCTTCGGACACGCGGTAGGAC